>NZ_JBLIZW010000074.1:0-66580 GCF_048860245.1 Aquabacterium sp.
AGACCCCGCAGATGTTCCGCCTCGGCCTGCTGCGCCCCGCGCTGGTCAGCGCCCTGTCTGACCCGGCCACCGCAGCCGCCGTCACCGATGAAGCCAGTGCGATCGAGATGCTGGGGCATCAGCCTCGCCTGGTGCCCGGCGCCTATGACAACTTCAAAGTCACCTGGCCTGGCGACTTTGCGCTGGCCGAGCGTTTGCTGGCCACGCGCCCCTGATCGCGCGCCGCGCTCGCACATGAAAAAAGCCCGCCGATGGCGGGCTTTTGTTTGGGGCCGATGTTCGCCTTACCAGGACACTTCCTGCTCGGGCGAGGCCTTGATGCGGTGCAGAGACAAGTCAGCACCTTCAAACTCTTCCTCGTGCGTCAGGCGCAGGCCCGCCACCTTGTTGAGGATGCCGTACACCAGGCCGCCTGTGACCAGCGCAAAGGCCACCACGCACCCCGTGCCCACGACTTGGGTCAGCAAGTTGATGCCACCCGCGCCACCCAGCGCCGTCTGGCCGAAGATACCGGCTGCAATGCCGCCCCAGGCGCCACACATGCCATGCAGCGGCCAGACGCCCAACACGTCATCGATCTTCCACTTGTTTTGAACCAGGGTGAACATCACCACAAAGATGGCACCTGCGATGGCGCCGACCACCAGTGCACCAGCGGGGTGCATGATATCGGAGCCCGCACACACAGCCACCAAACCAGCCAGCGGGCCGTTGTAGGCGAAACCGGGGTCATTCTTGCCCATCAGGACGGCGACCAAGGTGCCGCCCACCAGTGCCATCAGCGAGTTCACCGCCACCAGGCCAGAAATCTTGTCGATGGTCTGGGCGCTCATCACATTGAAGCCGAACCAGCCCACAGCCAGGATCCACGAGCCCAGCGCCAGGAAGGGGATGCTGGAGGGAGGGTGAGCCGACATGGCGCCATCCTTGCGATAGCGGTTGCGGCGTGCGCCCAGAATCAGCACGGCGGGCAAGGCAATCCAGCCCCCGAAGGCATGCACCACAACCGAGCCGGCAAAGTCATGCAACTGTGCGCCGGTCAAGGCCTGCAGCCAGTCTTCAAATCCAAACTTGTTGTTCCAGATCGCACCTTCGCACAGCGGATAGGCCACGCCCACGATCACGGCCGTGGCGGCCAACTGGGGGCCAAACTTGGCTCGCTCTGCAATGCCACCCGAGATGATGGCCGGAATGGCCGCCGCAAAGGTCAGCAGGAAGAAGAACTTCACCAGCGCATAGCCATTGTTTTGTGCCAGCGTGCCAGCGCCTGCGTAGAAGTCCACGCCGTAGGCAATCGTGTAGCCCGCAAAGAAATACACGATGGTGGACACACAAAAGTCCACCAGAATTTTCACCAGTGCATTCACCTGGTTTTTGCCGCGCACCGTGCCAAGCTCCAGAAAAGCAAAGCCTGCGTGCATGGCCAGCACCATGACGGCGCCAAGAAGAATGAAAAGCGTGTCAGCGCCTTGTTTGAGTTGATCCATTGTTGTCATCCAAAAGAACAAAGACGCACCGATCTGAGTCGTTTGCGCCTTCATGGGTCCGCACGCACCAATAGAAAGCAATTCCCGTGCCCGCTATGGGTGCGCAATGTTTTTGTTTTGTGCAAAAAATAAACCTATTGCCGCGTCGATTTGGTGCGGCATGGGGCGAAACATTGAATTTGCGCACCGGTGTGGTGCGATCCTGGCGCGGGACGCGTCACTGACCAGCACAACGAGTCAAGCGACAATGTCGTTTGGTCACTTGAATCGGAAATTCATCTCATGCAAATGCCACAGATGCGCGTGGGCGAGGGTTGGGATACCCATGCGTTGGTCACCGGTCGCCCTCTGGTTTTGGGTGGCGTGGTCATTCCTCACACCCATGGCTTGCTCGGTCACTCAGATGCCGATGCCTTGCTGCATGCCATCACCGATGCGCTCTTTGGGGCAGCCGGGTTGGGCGACATCGGGCGTCACTTCCCAGACACCGATCCGCAGTTCAAGGGGGCTGACTCCGTGGTGTTGCTCAAAGAAGCGTGTCGGCGGGTACGTGAGGCGGGCTGGGGCATCGTGAATGTCGACAGCACAATCGTGGCCCAGGCCCCGAAGATGGCGCCGCACATTGGGGCCATGCGTGAGCGCATCGCTCAGACCCTCAATGTGTCGGTCGATGCGGTCAACGTCAAAGCCAAGACCGCAGAAAAAATGGGGCCCGTCGGCGAGGGGCGTGCCATCGAGACACGCGCCGTCTGCCTGCTGTTCAAGGTGCCCGCTTCAGCTTGATGTGAGCAACCAGGCCGCCGCCTTGGGCGTTGCCGAGTTCCAGCTCGCCGCCCATGCGGGTCAGGGCCTTGTCCACAATGGCCAGCCCCAAGCCCGCACCGGTCGCGGCTGTGCGCGCCGCATCCCCGCGGAAGAAGGGGGTGGTCAGTTGCGGCAGCTTTTCCGGGGCCACGCCGGGCCCATGGTCGCGCACACTCAAAATCACCCAAGACCCTGAGCGGGTGTAGCTGACTTCCACATTGGTCACGCCGGTGTAGGTATTGCGACCATATCGGCGAGCGTTCTCAAACAGATTGGTCAGCACGCGGCTCAGTTCGGTTTCATCCGCCATCACACGGGTGTCAATCGGGAGCTTGGCCGCGATGCGGATGCGCTTCGTGTCACGGAACTGGCTGATCGCCTTGTCCACCACCGACGACACGTTCACCGGCACCAACTCCACCTCACCGGGGCGGGCGTAGTCCATGAACTTGTCAATGATGGCGTCGAGCTGATCAATGTCCGAAGCAATGTTGCGCTTGGCCTCCTCATCGACCACGCTCATTTCCGCTTCCAGGCGCAAACGTGCCAGCGGGGTGCGCAGATCATGTGAAATACCGGCGAGCATCACAGCACGGTCTTCTTCCACCTTGGCCAATTCTCGGGCCATGCGGTTGAAGCCTTGGTTCACCTCGCGGATTTCGCGCGTGATCATCGATTCGTCCAGCACCGAGTCGTATTCGCCCTCGCGAATCCGGCTGGCGGCAAACGACAACTCTTTCAGCGGCTGGTTGATCAGTCGGGCGATGATGACCGAGCCCAGCATCGTGGCGATCAAGGCAATCCCGACCCACACGAACCATGTGCGACCGGTCATCGGTTCAATGCGACTGCTGTCTGCCTGAAGCCAGTAGTTGTCCTTCTCGATCTGGAAGCCGACCCACAAGCCTGGGGTGCCATTGACACTGCTGGCGACCACCGTGGTAGGGCCCAAGCGTGACTTCAGTTCGTTGCCAATGGCCTGGGTGAAACGGCTGACTTCATAAGGCTCGAACTTGTCAGATGGCTCGCGCGGCTTGAGCGTGATGGCCTCCTGATCCGACAGGGTCTTGATCAGGGTGACGCGGTTGATGCTGTCGGCATACCGCAGGCCCGCACGAGACAGATTGACCAGACTGGCGATCTGCTGTGCGGCTTGCACGGCGCGGGGCTCGAATTCCAGCGCACGAAAGGTCTGCACCCAGGCCGCGATGCCTGCAATCAACAGCAGACCCAGCAGGATGAACGTGCGCCAAAAAAGACTCAGCCCGAACAATTTGCGGGGCATGGATCAGTTCCCGCCGTCCGGCACGAACACGTAGCCCACTCCCCACACCGTCTGGATATAGCGTGGCTGAGCGGGATCAGGTTCAATCATCTTGCGCAAGCGAGAGATTTGCACGTCCAGGCTGCGATCAAACGGCTCGAATTCCCGGCCGCGCGCCAATTGCGCCAGCTTGTCGCGAGACAACGGTTGGCGTGGGTGGCGCACCAGCGCCTTCAACATCGAGAACTCGCCCGTGGTCAGTGCGATGGGTTCGCCTTCCTTGCTCAGGCGGCGAAGCGCCAGATCAAACTCGAACGGACCGAAGTGCACAGTTTGGGCGTCCTTGGCGGGGGCGCCTGGTGCCTCTTGAGCGGGGCGGCGGCGCAGCACGGCATGGATGCGGGCCAGCAATTCGCGGGGATTGAACGGCTTGGGCAGGTAGTCATCTGCACCCACCTCCAGACCGACGATGCGATCCACATCTTCCACCTTGGCGGTCAGCATGAGGATCGGAGTCTGGTCATTGGCAGCGCGAAGGCGGCGACAAATGGACAGGCCATCCTCACCGGGCAACATCAAGTCCAGAACAATCAGGTCGACGGTTTCACGCGTCAGCAAACGGTTCAGGGCCTTGGCGTCTTCGGCCAACAGCACCTCAAAGCCTTCCTGGCTCAGATAGCGACGCAACAAATCCCGGATGCGAGCATCGTCGTCCACCACGAGCACACGGTCGGGTCGCTGGTTGGGTTGAGTGGGCGTCATCTGCATTCCTCGGAATTTGTAACAAACAGGATTGTGCGTAGTTTCGGGACTGCAAATCCGAACCGCTGACCACCTGTTACAAATCTTGCGGCTGGATGAAATTCACGTCAAGTGCCTGATCAGGTCCTCCGGGGGCGTGTCTGCTGCGTTCAAGTAAGCTCTTGCCCAACAAAAGGATGGTTGCATGGCATTTCGATACCCACAACGGATGGCGGTGCGTACCGCTGCATGGATGCTGCTGGCGGCCGCTGCGGCGCCGAGCATGGCTGACACCTCTCCGCGCAATGTCGTTCAGTTCAGCACCAGCGCGACGCAGGAGCTCATCCAAGACTTGATGACCGTGACCCTTCAGTTCACCAAAGAGGGGGCGCAAGCCACCGAGGTGCAGTCGGCCGTCAAACAAGTGCTGGATGCGGCGTTGAGCGATGCCAAGCATGCGGCCTCGTCCTCGCAGGGCGGCATGTCGGTTCGCACGGGGCAGTTTTCCATCCAGCCACGCTATACCAACGGTGGGCGAATCAATGGCTGGCAGGGGAGTGCTCAGTTGGTCTTGGAGGGAACAGACACCACGCGCATCTCCCAAACGGCCGGAAAGCTATCTCAACTGAACATCGTGAACGTTCAGTACGGCCTGTCGCGTGCCTTGCGCGAACAGCATGAATCTGCATTGACCGAGCAGGCGATCGCACGCTTTCGTGCACGGGCTTCGCAGATGGCTGCAGCGTTTGGGCTGAAAGGCTATTCCTTGGGGGAAATCAGTGTGTCATCGACCGAACCGGGCTTTGAATCACGTCCGCCTGTGTTCATGGCCATGCGTGCCAAAGCCATGGAGGCGGCTGACGCGGCCTTGCCTGTCGAGCCCGGCAAAGGTCTGCTGTCGGTGACCGTCAGCGGTCAGGTGGTTCTGACGCCTTGACATCCATCGGGGTGGCGTCTGGCGATGGCAGCATGCTGCGCCAAGTGCCATCCACGTAAATCTCGTTGGGCGTGAATTTGGCCTTGTACGCCATCTTGCGGGATTGTTCGATCCAGTAACCCAGGTACAGGTGCGTCAGCCCCAACTTCTGTGTCTGCTGGATCTGCCACAGGACGCCAAACGTGCCGTAACTGGCCTTGGGGTCTGGATCGTAGAACGTGTACACCGCAGACAAGCCATCGTTCAGGATGTCGACAATCGACACCATGCGCAGCGTGCCGATCAGCTGCCCCATTGAGGGTGATTCGCGGAACTCAATCAAGCGTGAGTTCACTCTGCTTTGCAGCAGAAACTGCGCATATTGCTCGATGGAATCCTGATCCATGCCGCCGCCGTGATGGCGCAACGACTGATATCTCAGGTAGAGATCGTAATGCTCTGCGCTGAATGACAAGCTGCTGACTCTGGCTTCCAGATGCTCGTGCTGAGACCAGGCTCGGCGCTGGCTGCGCGTAGGTCGGAACGTATGGACCGGTACGCGAATTGGGATGCAATCACGACACCCGTCGCAATGGGGGCGATACGTGAACAGCCCGCTGCGACGAAACCCCGTAGCGACCAGATCTGAGTACACATCAGAGTTGATCAAATGGCTCGGCGTGGCAACCTGCGACCGCGCTGTGCGGCCATCCAGATAGCTGCACGGGTAGGGCGCGGTTGCGTAAAACTGCAACGCTGCGAGAGGGAGTTCTTTCAGGTGCGTCACGCGCCAATGTCTGCGTCAGGGTTGTCGAGGCCAAGTTGTTCCCAGAGCTTGTCATCATAGGACCACTGTGGTGGTGCAAGCAGATCTCGTACCTTGGCGAGATGCCGCTCAAACTGTTCACGTGGCCAGGGGCGTGCACCCAGCGAAGCAAGGTGACGTGTTTCTTGTTGACAGTCGATCACCTCGATGCGGGCCTCGCGGCAAAAGCAGATCAAGGCTGACAGGGCGATCTTGGATGCATCGGTCCGATGCGCAAACATGGATTCGCCATAAAACATTCGGCCAATGTTGACGCCGTACAGGCCGCCGACCAGCTTGCCATCCATCCAGGTTTCCACGGAGTGGACGAAGCCGAGTTGGTGCCACATTGCGTAGACCTCTTGCATCTCGGGCACGATCCAGGTGCCTTGCTGGCCTGCTCTGGGCGTCTGAGCGCAGGCTCGCATCACGTCCGGGCATGCCGAGTCAATTCGGATTTCGCAACCTGGTGTCCTTCGGAACCGCTGAATGGTCTTTCGCAACGAACGGGAGAGCTTGAACGCATCGACAGGCAGCACCATGCGCGGGTCGGTCGACCACCACAGAACGGGCTGGCCGGGGCTGAACCAGGGAAAGATGCCCTGACGGTAAGCTTCGATGAGTCTGTCGGGGCTCAGGTCGCGGCCAGCCGCCAGCAGGCCAGGCGCCTCGGACTCGGGGCCCAGCGCTTGACTGGTCGGGGGGAGCGGGGCGTCCGGTTCAATCCATTGAATCATGGGCCCAATGATAAAAAAAGCCCGATGGCAAACACCACCGGGCTTGAAAGGTACCAGGAAAACAGTTCACGAGGTACCGAGGAGACAACCTTTCAGGGAGTACCGCTTGTCCAGGGCGGTGATTCTCCGAGTCGAACAAGCGCGCAAAAGTTCAATTTTTGTGCGCTTGCTCCATGCAAAGTTTTGTAAGGCGGGACATTTGCCTTACTGCGCCTGCCGCTTAAGCAGCCTTGCGAGGCGTCTTGGAAGCTGCTTGAGTAGCCTTCACAGCGGTGCTGGTGATGGCTTGAAAGTTGGCTTCAGCGACGTCAGCAGCTTGCTTGGCAGCCTTTTGAACGGTGTCAAAAGCGTTGTTGGCGGCAGCAACAGCCGACTTCACCAGCACAACAGCGTTTTCGGTGCCGGCGGGTGCGTTCTTCACGGCGTTATCGACCACCGACACAAACTTCTTCTGGGCTTCGGCCAGTTGTGCTTCAGCCAGTTTGCTCACTTCGGAGCCGGTGGACGAGGCGATGTCGTACAGATGACGGCCGTAAGCGGCAGCCTTCTCGGCGGAGGGTTGCAGCAGAGCGGTTTGCAGAGCCAGCAGTTCTTGAGCATCCTTGACAGCCATGACAGCCTTGGCGTGCTCGGCCACTTCGTCCATCGAAGTCTTGGCGACTTGCAGATTCAGTTCAACCATCTTTTCGACGCCTTCGAAAGCCTTTTGGCCCAGGTCGAACAGGGTGGTCAGGTTGGCTTTTTGAGCGGCCAGCAGTTGTTCAGCGGTCAGCATGTCGTTTCTCCGTCATTTGATTGGGTGGATTGCCTGCAGCGCCTTTCGGTTTTTGCTGCGTTGCAACATGATTCGAAGTATAGGGATCTTCCGAATGATTGCAAGTGTTTTTTGTGCGCTGCAGCAAAAAAGTTGGCGCCAAGTTGTTAACGGATGTTGTCGGTCTTCGTGAGCGATTCATGTGTGCCGTTCAATCGCTTCGCCTACACTTGCGCATCCTCAGTTTTCCAACCTTGTGATCAATCCATCATGAGTCTGCTCAACGTTCCCGCAGGTGCCAAGGCGCCGGACGTCTTCAACGTCATCATCGAGATCCCCGCCAACGCTGATCCGATCAAGTACGAGATCGACCACGAAACCGGCGCCGTGTTCGTCGACCGTTTCATGGGTACGTCCATGCACTACCCCTGCAACTACGGTTACGTGCCTCAAACCATCGCGGCCGACGGCGACCCTGTTGACGTGCTGGTCGTGACCCCGTTCCCGCTGCAGCCTGGCGTGGTGATCCCTTGCCGTCCTCTGGGTATCCTGAAGATGGAAGACGAGGCTGGTGGCGACTCCAAGCTCGTGGCCGTGCCGACCGAAAAGATCTGCGCCATGTACAAGGGCATCCAGAAGCTGGAAGACCTGCCTGAGTTGCTGGTTCAGCAAATCAAGCACTTCTTCGAGCACTACAAGGATCTGGAGCCCGGCAAGTGGGTGAAGGTTGTGGGCTGGGAAGGCATTGACGCCGCCAAGGCTGAAGTGGTGACCGGTCTGGAAACCTTCAAGAAGCAGCACTGATCTCTGATCTGTGCCGATCAAGCCGCCGACCTGAAAAGGTCAGGCGGCTTTTTTGTGCCGGCTGCTTCTTGTTCGTGTTGTCAATTAACGTCACTCCCAGAGGGACTTATCCGTGCATCGGGTGGTTTGCCAAGTCTTATATAAGACATAAGTCTTTACGTCTGAGGTGAAAACAAGGTAGACTTCGGGTTTTCAAGTACTTCCCACCAACCCGGAGATCTCGTCATGACGAACCTCACCCGTGAACAGCAAATCGCTGCCCTGGAAAAAGACTGGGCCGAAAACCCCCGCTGGAAGCTTGTCAAGCGCGGCTATTCCGCTGCTGACGTTGTGCGCCTGCGCGGCAGCCTGCAGCCCGAGTACACCCTGGCCCAGCGCGGCGCTGAAAAGCTGTGGGAAAAGGTCAACGGCGGTGCCAAGAAGGGCTACGTGAACGCTTTCGGCGCGATCACCGCTGGTCAAGCTATGCAACAGGCCAAGGCTGGTCTGGAAGCTGTGTACCTGTCTGGCTGGCAAGTTGCTGCCGACGGCAACACTTCCGAAACCATGTACCCCGACCAGTCGCTGTACGCTTACGACTCCGTGCCCACCATGGTTCGTCGTATCAACAACACGTTCAAGCGTGCTGACGAAATCCAATGGTCGCGTGGCGTGAACCCTGGCGATGAAAACTTCATCGACTACTTCCTGCCTATCGTTGCTGACGCTGAAGCCGGTTTCGGTGGCGTTCTGAACGCTTTCGAACTGATGAAGAACATGATCGCCGCTGGTGCAGCTGGCGTTCACTTCGAAGACCAGCTGGCTGCTGTGAAGAAGTGCGGCCACATGGGCGGCAAGGTTCTGGTTCCTACCCGTGAAGCCGTTGAAAAGCTGATCGCTGCTCGTTTCGCTGCTGACGTGATGGGCGTGCCCACCATCGTTCTGGCTCGTACCGACGCTGAAGCCGCTAACCTGCTGACTTCCGACTGCGACGACAACGACAAGCCTTTCGTCACTGGCGAGCGCACTCAAGAAGGTTTCTACCGCGTCAAGAACGGTCTGGAACAAGCTATCAGCCGTGGCGTTGCTTACGCTCCTTACGCTGACCTGGTGTGGTGTGAAACTGGCGTGCCTGACATTGGCTTCGCTCGTGAATTCGCTCAAGCCGTTCACGCTGCTTGCCCTGGCAAGCTGCTGTCGTACAACTGCTCGCCTTCCTTCAACTGGAAGAAGAACCTGAACGACGCTCAAATCGCTTCGTTCCAGGAAGAGCTGTCGGCTCTGGGTTACAAGTACCAGTTCATCACCCTGGCTGGTATCCACGTCAACTGGTACAACACCTTCCAATTCGCCCACGCTTACGCTCGCGGCGAAGGCATGAAGCACTACGTCAACATGGTGCAAGAGCCCGAATTCGCGGCTCGCGACAAGGGTTACACCTTCGTGTCGCACCAACAAGAAGTGGGCGCCGGCTACTTCGACGACGTGACCACCGTGATCCAAGGTGGTTCCTCTTCCGTGAAGGCCCTGACCGGCTCGACCGAAGAAGAACAATTCCACTGATCTGCGATGTGAGGTCCGCTCTGGCGGATCTCCCGTCCAATCAGCAAGGCCACCCTCGGGTGGCCTTTTTCTTTGTGCGTTGAAAAGCGTCGCTCAGAACTTGAGTTTGATGCCGGTGCCCACCGCCCAGGCCTGGCGGCGGCTTTCCAGTGGGGAGGGGCGCGGCCAGAAGTGCCCCACAAGCACTTCCCCGATCACGAAGTCTTTGTGGACGGGTTGAGACCACTTGGCTTGCAGGCCGTAGTCCGAAACTCGGACGTCATCGCCAATCACGCCGCCCAGCAAGGCTTCCAGTGACAGCACGCGTTGATCGCCGAATGACTTGTAGGTGCCGATGCTGCTTGACCACGCTGTGTCCTCGCTGCTCTGTGTCACGGTGACGGCATTCAGCCAACGGAAGCTCAGGGTGTTGCTCAGGGCGTGCTCATACGACAGGGCGGTTGTGGAGCCCAACCGGTCTGCAACGCTGTAGAACACTGTTTCGCGAAATTCAATGCGGTCATCAGCCGAGATTTGCCAGGGGTGCCTGTACCGTGCTTGAGCGTAAGGTTTCAGTCCTCCGCGAAAGCCGAGTCGCAGGTCAACTGATTCTTTGATGGTCGCGCCAACCCCGGCAAAAAACGTGTTGTCGCGGTTGTCGCCTCTCAGGAGTTGCTGTTGGCGTGAAAACGTATCGGGCTGGTCGGTGACGATCTCGCGTCTGTCGTCGTTGCCGACGAAGATGTATGAGTGCGATTCGAGATTGGGTAGCTTGAAACGGGCCTTGAATCGGATGCCTGTTGTGGCGGGTTGGTCTTCCCGTTTGTAAACATTCCAGCCCAATTCGCCGTTGGTGACCTTGCCGCCCTGAGAGAACGGTGTGTCACCAAACCAGCTGTCCACGCCGCTTGCCAGCCAGACGACGGATGCACGCACTTGCTGCTGGGTGTTGGCGAGCACGGTGTCCGTGGTGCTGTCCGGGGTGGTGGGCTCAGCATGTTCACTGCCTTGAGCGGCAACCGCTTGGCAAAACGTCGCGAGCAGCGCTGCGTACATGGCGCTCATGCGGTGTTTCCGATGGTGCGAATGGGGTGGCATGCCTGATTGAGATGGTTGGTGGCCGTGCATGTCAGCATACCTCTTGTGTCCAGTGGTGAGCGAGGTGGTGTGGGCGACGCTACAATAGCCAACCAGCACTTTGATGGGTGCTTACCTTCACTCTCTGGTAAGAAAAGTAGAAAGGCGCGAACGGTTATGACACCGCGAACGACGAAAGTCACCTCTCTGTTTGTCGAGGTTTAGTCGGCGGGTCGCTGCTTTCGCATTTTTGCTCCAACCAGAAAGCGCGGCCAACACCGCGCTTTTTTGTTGCCTGTCGCGCCAGTGTGGTGGGCGTCCCCCAGATTCCAAGGTCGAAACAATGATTTCTATCCAATTGCCTGACGGCTCCAAACGCGAATTTCCTGGCCCGGTGACGGTGGCCGAAGTGGCCGGCTCCATCGGTGCGGGCCTGGCCAAGGCGGCGCTGGCCGGCCGTGTGGGGCAGGGTGATGCCGCTCGTCTGGTGGACACCAGCTACCTGATCGAAGCAGACACGCCTTTGGCCATCATCACGGAAAAGGATGCCGATGGTCTGGACGTGATCCGTCACTCGACCGCCCACTTGCTGGCGTATGCCGTCAAGGAGTTGTTCCCCGATGCGCAGGTGACCATTGGTCCTACCATCGAAGACGGTTTCTATTGCGACTTCGCCTACAAACGCCCCTTCACGCCGGAAGACTTGGAGGCCATCGAAAAGAAGATGGCAGAGTTGGCCAAGAAGGACGAAAAGGTTGAGCGCAAGGTCTTGCCGCGCGATGAGGCGGTGGCGTACTTCAAGGGGCTGGGCGAGCACTACAAGGCCGAAATCATCGAAAGCATTCCGGCAGATCAGGATGTGTCGCTCTACAGCGAAGGCGCGTTCACCGACTTGTGTCGTGGCCCCCACGTGCCCAGCACCGGCAAGCTCAAGCACTTCAAGTTGATGAAGGTGGCCGGGGCTTACTGGCGCGGTGACCATCGCAACGAGCAGTTGCAGCGCGTGTACGGCACGGCCTGGACGTCGAAGGACGACCTGGCGCAATACCTGCACCGCTTGGAAGAGGCTGAAAAGCGCGACCACCGCAAGCTGGGGCGCGAGCTGGATCTGTTCCACATTGACGACCATGCCCCTGGCGTGGTGTTCTGGCACCCCAAAGGTTGGACCGTGTGGCAGGCGGTCGAGCAGTACATGCGTCAGGTTTACCGTGACAACGGTTACGACGAGGTCAAGGGTCCCCAGATCATCGACAAGACGCTGTGGGAAAAGACCGGTCACTGGGACAAGTACCGTGACAACATGTTCACCACAGAGTCGGAAAAGCGTGACTACGCGCTCAAGCCGATGAACTGTCCGGGTCATATCCTGATTTTCAATCAGGGCATCAAGAGCTACCGTGATCTGCCATTGCGTTACGGTGAGTTTGGTCAGTGCCATCGCAATGAGCCCACCGGTGGCTTGCACGGCATCATGCGCGTGCGCGGCTTCACGCAGGATGATGGTCACATCTTCTGTACCGAAGACCAGATTCTGCAAGAGTGCGTGGATTTCACCGCCTTGCTGCAGAAGGTCTACAAGGACTTCGGCTTCACTGACATCATCTACAAGGTCGCGACCCGTCCCGAGGCCCGCATTGGCTCGGACGAGATCTGGGACAAGGCTGAGAGCGCCCTGATGGAGTCGCTGCGCGCCACGGGTAGTGAGTTCACCATTGCGCCAGGTGATGGTGCGTTCTATGGTCCGAAGATTGAGTACACCTTGAAGGACGCCCTGGGTCGTCACTGGCAATGCGGCACCATCCAGGTGGACTTCTCCATGCCTCAACGCCTGAATGCCGAGTACGTGGCGGACACCAGCGAGCGCAAGCATCCCGTCATGCTGCACCGCGCCATCCTGGGTTCGCTGGAGCGTTTCATCGGGATTTTGATCGAGCAGCACGCGGGTTCGCTGCCCGTTTGGCTGTCGCCTGTGCAGGCTGTGGTGCTCAATATCACCGACGCGCAAGCTGATTACGCGCAAGAAATTGCCAAAACGCTCCAGAAACAAGGACTTAGAGTCCAGCTGGATTTGCGCAACGAAAAAATCACGTATAAAATCCGCGAGCACTCGTTGCAGAAGGTGCCGTACTTCATCGTTGTCGGTGACAAGGAGAAGGCCGATGGCACCGTCGCCGTGCGCGCTCGGGGCAACCAAAACCTCGGCGTGATGTCGCTGGCAGACTTCTCCGCGAAGATCGCACAGGACATCGCCAGCAAGGCCTGACGCATGAAGCGCTTTGTACTGCGTAAGCAGTCAGGGCGCTTTTGTGCTGGGTTGTTTGAGCGCGGATTCATGGTTAACCGGTGCGGTGGCCCAGTGGGCGCCGTGGCCTGAAGGAATTTGACATCGCTAACTTTTTTGACCGCCGTACGCGCAATGATGAGCGCAAGCATCGGCTGAATCGTGAAATCACTGCTCCCGAAGTCCGTCTGAACGGACCCGAGAACGAGCCCCTTGGTATCGTCAGCATCCAGGAAGCCCTCCGCCTGTCCGCCGAATATGACGTGGATCTGGTGGAAGTCGCTGCTCAGGCAGATCCGCCTGTGTGTCGCCTGATGGACTACGGCAAGTTCAAGTATCAGGAACAGAAGAAGGCTCACGACGCCAAGCTCAAGCAGAAGGTCATCGAAGTCAAGGAAATCAAGTTCCGTCCCGGTACTGACGATGGCGACTACAACATCAAGGTGCGCAACCTGCGTCGCTTCCTGGAAGAAGGCGACAAGGGTAAAGTGACCCTCCGCTTCCGTGGCCGTGAAATCACGCACCAGGAGCTGGGTATGAAATTGCTGGAGCGTGTGCGTGATGACTTGGCTGATTGCTCGGTCGTCGAGAACATGCCCAAACTGGAAGGGCGCCAGATGATCATGGTGCTCGGCCCGAAGAAGAAGAAGTAATTCTTCTGAGAGAATGCCGCTTCGGTCAAACGAAGCGACAACCGGGGTGGTGGTTTGGTCGCCGCCACTCACGGACCAAGTGCCTGCAGGCTATCAAGACACGGAAGTGGTATCCGTGGCGCCTGGCAGGAACAACGTAAAAGGAGCAGAACATGCCCAAAATGAAGACCAAGAGCAGTGCGAAGAAGCGTTTTCGCGTGCGTCCAGGTGGCACCGTCACGCGCGGTCAAGCCTTCAAGCGTCACATCCTGACCAAGAAGACCACGAAGAACAAGCGTCAGCTCCGCGGCGCTGTGAACGTGCATGAGACCAACATGGGCCACATGGCTCAGATGCTGCCTTTCGCTGGCCTGTAATCGGCTAAGCAAAAGAACAGCAAGTCTCGAATCTGGTTTAGATAGTCAACGCCGAAGGAGTCACACATGCCTCGCGTCAAACGTGGTGTAACAGCCCGCGCTCGTCATAAGAAAGTTCTCGCCCTGGCCAAGGGTTTCCGTGGTCGCCGCAAGAACGTATACCGCATCGCCAAACAGGCAGTCATGAAGGCAGGCCAATACGCCTACCGTGACCGCCGTGCCAAGAAGCGCGAATTCCGCCGTCTGTGGATCGCTCGTATCAATGCCGCTAGCCGTGCTCTGGGTCTGACCTACAGCAAGTTCATGGCTGGCATCAAGAAGGCATCGATCGAAATCGACCGCAAGGTGCTGGCTGACCTCGCCGTCAACGACCCCGCCGCTTTTGCTGGCATCGTTGAAAAGGCCAAGGCTCAACTGGCTGCTTAATATTTAAGCGGGCAGCAAGATGCTGCGCCAGCCATGCTGCAACGGTTTGTCCGTGGCGGCAGGCTGGTGATCTAAAGGCCAACAGTTTGTTGGCCTTTTTTTTCGACATAAGACCATGAACGATCTCGACGCACTGGTGCTGTCGGCCCAAGAGGCCTTTGCAGTCGCCGCCACTCCCGCAGACCTGGAAAATGCCAAGGCCCGATTTTTGGGTAAGTCCGGCAGCGTGACCGAGTTGCTCAAGGGCATGGGTGCCCTGAGCCCCGAAGAGAAGAAAACTCGTGGTGCGGCCATCAACCAGGCCAAGCAGCGCGTCGAGGCTGCTTTGAACGAGCGTCGCCAGGCTTTGGCCGACGCCGAACTGGCGCAACAACTGCGCGCTGAGAGTCTGGATGTGACCTTGCCCGGCCGTCGCCGCGGTGAGGGGGGCTTGCATCCGGTATCCCTGAGCATCGAGCGCATCGAAGGCATCTTTGGCTCAATGGGTTTCGATGTGGCCGATGGCCCTGAAATTGAAGCCGACTGGTTCAACTTCACGGCCCTGAATACGCCGGAAGACCATCCCGCCCGTTCCATGCATGACACCTTCTATGTGGAAGGTGGTCATTTGCTGCGCACGCACACCAGCCCGATGCAGGTGCGTTACGCCGTCCAGCATGTCAAGCGCCACGCCGATTTGCTGGCCAAGGGCGAGCGCATGCCGGAAATCCGCGTGATTGCCCCGGGCCGCACCTACCGTGTGGACAGCGATGCCACGCACTCGCCCATGTTCCACCAGTGCGAAGGCCTGTGGATTGGCGAGAGCGTCAGCTTCACCGATCTGAAGGCCGTGCTGGGTGACTTCTTCAGCACCTTCTTCGAAACCGACGACCTGGACATTCGTTTCCGTCCGTCGTTCTTCCCCTTCACTGAACCTTCGGCCGAAGTGGACATCGCCTTCTCGTCGGGTCCGTTGAAGGGGCGCTGGCTGGAAGTGGGTGGCGCCGGTCAGGTGCACCCGAACGTGGTGCGCAATTTCGGACTCGACCCCGAGCAGTACATCGGCTTTGCATTTGGTTTGGGCCCAGATCGCCTGACCATGCTGCGCTATGGCGTCAATGACCTGCGCTTGTTCTTTGAAGGCGATCTGCGTTTTCTGCAGCAATTTCAATAACGGGCTCTGAATCATCCTGCGGGAGGATCGACATGACCACTGCCTCAACCATTCGTGCCTGGGCGGCGCAAGCGGCCCACCAGCCTCTGGTGCCGTTTTCGTATGAACCTGGCCCTTTGGGTGCTGAAGAGGTGGAAATCCGCGTTGAGCACTGTGGGGTGTGTCACTCTGACCTGTCGGTCATCGACAGCGAGTGGGGCCCTGCAGCGTATCCGACCGTGGGTGGCCATGAGGTCATTGGCACGGTGGTGGCCATTGGGGCCCAAGCGCGTGGTTTGCGCCTGGGGCAGCGTGTGGGCTTGGGCTGGAACTGCAGCAGTTGCATGAGCTGCCCGAGCTGTCTGGGCGGTCAGCCCCAACTTTGCCGGGTGGCGCAGCCGACCATCATGGGGCACCACGGCGGCTTTGCCGAGCGCGTGCGTGCTCATTGGTTGTGGGCGTGCCCGATCCCCGATGGGTTGAGCGCAGCCAAGGCGGGCCCGCTGCTTTGCGGCGGCGTGACGGTGTTCTCGCCCTTCCTCAATCTGGACATCAAGCCCACGCACCGTGTGGGGGTGGTGGGCATTGGCGGGTTAGGGCATCTGGCCCTCAAGTTCGCCCGGGCTTGGGGCTGCGAGGTGACGGCGTTCACATCGAGCGATGCCAAGCGGGACGAAGCCTTGCAAATGGGCGCACACCGCGTGGTCTCCAGCGTGGATCCGGACGCCATGAAGGCCATTCGCGGCCGCCTGGATCTGGTTCTGGTGACGGTGAACGTCATGCTGAACTGGAAGGCACTGATGAGCACGCTGGCACCGAAGGGGCATCTGCACCTCGTGGGTGTGCTGCCGCAACCCATGGAGGTCGATGCCTTGCCGCTGATCAGCGGCTTGCGCAGCGTGTCGGGTTCGCCCACGGGTTCTCGACAAGACATCGACACGATGCTGGAGTTTGCCGCGCGCCACGGCATTGAGCCGCAAACCGAACATTTCCCAATGAGCCGCATCAATGAAGCGCTGGACCATGTCCGCGCTGGCAAGGCTCGTTACCGCGTGGTGCTGGACGCCGATTTCGATCAGGCCTGAGACCCACTACGTCACACTGAATATCTGATTCCAAGGATCTAAGACATGCAATTCCCCGAGTCCTGGCTGCGTCGTTTCTGCAACCCTGATCTCACCACTCAGCAACTGGCTGACCTGTTGACCATGGCCGGTCTGGAAGTGGAGGAGTTGGATCCGGTGGCCCCACCGTTTACCGGTGTGGTCGTGGCGCATGTGCTGGAAGTGGCCAAGCACCCGGATGCCGATCGTTTGAACGTCTGCAAAGTGGATGCTGGCACGGGCGAGGTGCTGCAGATCGTGTGCGGTGCGCCGAACGTGCGCCCAGGCATCAAGGTGCCTTGTGCCACGATTGGCGCTGAACTGCCTCCCGGTCCAGACGGAAAGGTGTTTGTCATCAAGAAGGGCAAGCTGCGCGGTGTCGAGAGCCATGGCATGTTGTGCTCGGCCAAGGAGTTGGGTGTCTCGGAAGAGTCCAACGGCTTGCACATCCTGGCGGATGACGCTCCGATTGGCCAAAATATCCGTGAGCACTTGCGCCTCGACGACACGCTGTTCACGCTCAAGCTCACGCCCAATCTGGCGCACTGCCTGAGCGTGGCGGGCATCGCGCGTGAAGTGTCAGCCCTGACCGGTTCACCGTTCACCTTGCCCGCCATTGAGCCGGTCAAGCCAACGGTCGATGCCACCTTGAAGGTGTCGGTGCAGGCCCCGGACCTGTGTGGTCGTTTTGCAGGCCGCGTCATCCGTGGTGTGAATCCGCAAGCCAAGACGCCCGACTGGATGGTGGAGCGTCTGGCCCGTTGTGGTCAGCGCGCCGTGTCGCCGCTGGTGGACATCTCGAACTACGTGATGTTCGAACTGGGTCAGCCTTCTCACGTCTTCGACCTTGACAAGATCCAAGGCGATCTGCAAGTGCGTTGGGCGAAGGCGGGCGAAACCTTGAAGCTGCTCAACGGCAACACGGTGACGCTGGATGAGCAGGTGGGCGTGATTGCGGATGGCCAGCAGGTGGAGTCTCTGGCTGGCATCATGGGTGGTGACGCGACCGCTGTGGGTGACGACACCCGCAATGTGTATCTGGAGGCCGCGTTCTGGTGGCCCAAGGCGATTGCGGGCCGAGCACGTCGCTACAACTTCTCGACCGATGCTTCGCACCGTTTCGAGCGCGGGGTCGATGCAGCCCCCACCGCGCTGTACCTGGAGCGCATCACCCAGCTGATCCTGGAGATTTGCGGCGGCGAAGCCGGTCCGGTCGATGATCAGACTGTGAAGCAGCCTGCGCGTGAGCCCGTGACCCTGCGACTGTCGCGCGCGCAGCGTGTGATCGGCATGCCGGTGACGCAAGCTGAATGCGAAACGGTGTTCCAACGTCTGGCTTTGCCGTTTGAGGCGCTGTCCGTCCAGGGTGACGTGCATTTCGTGGTGACGCCTCCAAGCTGGCGTTTTGATCTGCAGATCGAAGAAGACCTGATCGAAGAAATCGTGCGTGTGGTCGGTTTTGACAAGCTGCCCAAGCGCGCCCCCAAAGCGCCGGTCACTCCCTTGGTGCGTCCGGAAGGTCGCAAGAGCCTCTACGCGGTTCGTCGCGGTGTGGCTGCACGCGGCTACCAGGAAGTCATCACTTTCAGCTTCGTGGAAGAGCGCTGGGAAGCTGAGTTGGCGGGCAACACCCAACCCATCCGCGTGCTCAATCCCATCGCCAGCCCCCTGGCGGTGATGCGCTCGTCACTGGTGGGTAGCCTGGTCGACATCCTCAAGAACAATCTGGCGCGCAAGGCCGAGCGCGTGCGCCTGTTTGAAGTGGGGCGCGTGTTCCTGCGCGACGCGTCGGTGGTCGACAGCGACCAGACCGTGGGCGGCTTCCATCAGCCGGTTCGTGTGGCCGGTCTGGCGTACGGGCCTGCCGACGCGCTGCAGTGGGGCTCGGCCTCGCGCAACGTTGACTTCTTTGACGTCAAGGGTGATGTCGAAGCGCTGCTGGCGCCTCGTCAACCCGCCTTCGTGGCTGCCGAGCATCCTGCGTTCCACCCCGGCCGTTGTGCTCAGGTGGTGATCGACGGCAAGGCTGTGGGCTTTGTGGGTGAACTTCATCCCAAGTGGCGCCAGTCTTACGATCTGCCGCAGGCTCCGGTGCTCTTTGAACTGGATGCCGATGCACTGACGCAACGCGTGGTGCCTGCGTTCACCTCGGTGCCCAAGATGCAGTCGGTGTACCGCGATCTGGCCCTGGTGGTCACCGATGCAACGCCGCATGATGCATTGATCGCCGCCATCACCCAAGCCGCGACAGATGGGCTGGTGCGCGGTGCTCGCCTGTTCGACATCTACAAGCCCAAGGCTGCAGTGGCCGGCATTGCGGACAACGAACGCAGCCTGGCTGTGCGCGTGGAGTTGCGTGACGACGAGCAGACTTTGACCGATGAGCGCATCGAGTCAGCCATGCAGGCCGTGCTGGCCGCTTTGGCTGAGCGTGTCGGCGCGCGGGTGCGCGGATAAGACCCTTCGGGAGGGCCAGCAACATGAACGACAAGATCCGAGACCTGACGGTCTTGCTGCCAACCATCGAGACACCCACGCTGACCAAAGCAGAGTTGTCCGAGATGCTGTTTGAGCGACTCGGGCTCAACAAGCGTGAGTCCAAGGACATGGTGGAAGCGTTTTTCGAGCTGGTGCACGACAGCCTGATTTCTGGCAATGATGTGAAATTGTCTGGTTTCGGCAACTTCCAGATTCGGCAGAAGGCGTCACGTCCCGGCCGGAATCCCCGCACCGGTGAGGTGATTCCCATCAAGGCGCGCCAGGTGGTGACGTTTCACGCCAGCCAGAAACTCAAAGGCATGGTGCAAGGCGACATTCCCACCGAAGAGGACTTGGAGTAAAGTCTCAAGCCCTTGCCCGCTGTCACTTGGTGGGGGAGGGCATGCAGCCAGTTTCGTGCGGCTGCCACGCAGAAGGGGAGACGATCGGGCCGTCCGGTCACCGCATCGTTGAAAAAGACGTCAGGACAACATGGAACGCGTTGATAGCGCTTTGCCGCCCATTCCCGCCAAACGCTACTTCACCATCGGTGAGGTCAGTGAACTGTGCCTGGTCAAGCCATATGTGTTGCGCTACTGGGAGCAAGAGTTCGTTCAACTCAAGCCCATGAAGCGCCGCGGTAACCGCCGCTATTACCAGCACCATGAGGTGCTGTTGATCCGTCGCATTCGTGAGTTGCTCTATGAACAGGGCTTCACGATCAGTGGTGCGCGCAATCGCCTCAGCGAAATGGGGGCACAGTCATCACAAGCGGACTTTGATGACGATGACGCGCTGGATGGCATGGCTGCCGCCAACGGCGTGGGGGGCGCAGTGCATCCGGCTGTACTGGTTTCGCAAGTGGCCTTGACCACCGCATCGGTAGCGCGAGCGCTGCAGTCCAGTTCTCCTGCTGCGGTGCTGGACGCGGCGTGGGTGGGGCCTGATGTTCGTACGTTGCAGTCTCTGGATGGCGAGGCCGCGGCTTCGTTGCGGGAGGCATTGTTGTCTATCCGCGACTTGCTGGTTTGATGTTGCCAAAAAGTGAGTAGGCTTGCAAAAGCACTCAAATGTGTGCCATAATTTAATTCTTGTCGGGGCGTAGCGCAGCCTGGTAGCGCACTTGCATGGGGTGCAAGGGGTCGCGAGTTCGAATCCCGCCGCCCCGACCAAAGAACACAAGGGTTAGTAGGTTAGCGCCTACTAACCCTTTCGTGTTTCTGGTGCCTGCAAAGGCTTCTGGTGCCTGTACGGTGCCTGTAAGTCGGACGCTACAGTTCATCTGGCATGCCGTTCACGCATCACGTATCAGACGCTGGCCCATGTGCTGCACAAAGTGTTGCCATGCGTCCACCTAACGGCCGGACAAGACGACCGACATCGCCGCATAACTGGCAAGTCGTTGAAGATCGCATGGTTGCCCGGTTGATCCGTTCTCGAACAAGTGCTGCTCGTTCAGGTTCAAATCTTGAAATGTCCAGGCGTATGCGCAGGGTCCCTAGTTTTTCCTTGATCTGAGCGACTTGGACTGCCTGTAACTCTTGCGGCTCGAGCATGGTTGTCAATTGCTCGAACAACTGGCTTACGAGGGGCACCCAGCCGGCGGGGAGTTCGCTCCAGATCAGTGGCGGTTCTTCTTTGAAAATTGAAGGAAAGGCGCTCATCCGCGAAGCAATGTTCGGATCGAGCTCCATGGATCAAAACCTCCAAGACATGTCCTCGAGATCAAGCCTTCGAATGCGAACAAGCGGTTCGTATTCTTTCGTCTCCGCTGCCCCCCGCATTGCGTAGGGGTCTTGCCGATACACGTGCCTGAAAAATCCAGCCAACTCCTTGATCTGCTTCTTGGTGATGTTGTCCCAAACCTCAAAAACCGAGAAATGAGACCAAACGTTCGGTTGTTGATCTCGGTGAATCATCAACTGCCCTTTGATGCCATTGGCTTTGCCTAAGCCCACGCCGATGTAGACCACCTCCATGTGGCCGTCGTCGTAGCATTGGTAGAGGACATAGATGCCTTTCATGTAGGGGAGCATCATGTCCAGTTGTTCGATCTCACAAAATTCGACTGACCGGGAAAATAGATAGCAGGGACTGACTTTCATTGGTACCTCCATGAAAGTCTTCATCTTCCTCATTGCAGCGACGATCTGTGTCGCACCGTGCAGGCTGTACCCGAGGTGTGTGCCTCATCCCAAGACTCAGTTTGCTGACAAAACAACCGATATATCGGGGTCAACAGACCTGGTGCTGTCACCGTCCGAATTCATGGTCAGTAAGCCTCGCAAGCGATCAAAGGCCCTCGAAACCGTCGCATTCTCACTAGAGCTGCTCCGACGCATTCCGCGCCGCCGGCTGATCACGGCTTCTGAGTTGCAAGAGCAGCTCAGTCAGGCCGGGTTTGAGCGAGATTTGCGTACCGTACAGCGCCAGCTTGAGTCGCTCAGCGAACACTTTGATATTGAGCGTGATGATCGCAGCAAGCCATATGGCTACCGATGGAAGGAAAAGGCCGTCGGCCTGGCTCTGCCCATGCTGTCGTCACAAGAGGCTTTGCTGTTGTCGCTTGCTGAGCAACAGCTTCGCCCTTTGCTGCCCGCAAAGTTGATGGACTCGATGGATGGCTTTTTTGCCGAGGCTAAATCGATGCTGGCACCTCATGCTTCCGCAAAACGAGAGCGCGAATGGCTTGCCAAGGTGCGGGTTGTGAGCGTGACCCAGCCGATGTTGCCACCACAGATACGCCCACGCGTATTTGAAGAAGTCAGTGAGGCGCTGTATGCCGACTGTTGGCTTGACGTCAATTATCAGAACGTGCACGGAAAGCAAACCGATGCCCGGGTGATGCCTTTGGGCTTGGCTCAACAAGGTCCTCGTCTTTACTTGATTTGCCGGTTTGAGGGCTATTCGGATGATCGATCTTTGGCGCTGCACCGCATTGGCTCGGCCAAATCAACAGGTTTGACGTTCGAGCGCCCGAGAGACTTCAGTCTGTTGAATCACGAGCAAAACTGAGCCAGGCGTCACGTCCAAAACTGAGCCACTAGGTTGACGAAGAAATGGACTGCTCGGATGTGGATAAGTCTACTGTCTGGGCGGCTCCTTTGGGTGGTTTGCTACGGTTGGTCTTGCTGGTGGCGGGCTGCGCCGTCGAGTGCCTGAAGCGCCAGCTTTGATTGCCGGTCTCGACGATGTGGCAGTGATGGGTGAGTCGGTCCAGTAGCGCCGTGGTCATCTTGGCGTCGCCAAACACGCTGGCCCACTCCGAGAACGACAGGTTGGTGGTGACGACCACGCTGGTGCGCTCATAGAGCTTGGACAGCAGGTGGAACAGCAAGGCGCCACCGGCCTGACTGAAGGGTAGATAGCCCATCTCGTCGAGGATGACGAGATCGACGTACATGAGCCGATGCGCCAGTTGCCCGGCCTTGCCCAGTGCTTTCTCGGACTCCAGCATGTTGACCAGCTCCACTGTGGAGAAGAAGCGCACCCGCTTGCCATGTGCACGGATGGCGTGAATGCCAAGGCTGGTGGCCAGGTGAGTCTTGCCGGTACCCGGTCCACCCACGAACACCACGTTGTGGGCTGAGTCGATGAACTTGAGCTCGTGCAGCTGACGCACCAGCGCTTCGTCCACTTGGGCCTGATCGAAGGCGAAGCCCGCCAGGTCTCGGTGGTGAGGGAATCGGGCAGCGCGCATCTGATAGGCCATGGAGCGCACTTCCCGATGCGCTCCCTCGGCCTTGATGAGCTGATGCACCAGGGCTTCGTGGTCGAGCGATTTGAGCCGGGCGATGCCCAGCAGTTCCGGCCAAGCACTGGCCATGCCGTGCAGACTCAAACCCTTGAGGGCTGCAGTGATGTCATTGGACATGGTCACCCTCCTGGATCTGGCGCAGGCGGTCATAGCGCGACACGTCGGCCTGAGGCGGCTCCTGCAACGTCAGTGAAGGCAAGGCGGCTTCGGGCAAGCTGTGCACAGCTTCGGGTTCCTTGAGCCTGGCCAGTACGTTGAGCACATGGTCGGCGCTCACGCGGCCGGATTGCAGCGCCAACTCCACGGCCACCAGTACGTCATCGAGCCCGTGCAGGGTGATGGCCATGAGCACCTGGGCCATCACGCGATCACCACCTGGGTGACGCAGCAGATGAGCCTGAAGATGCTGCAGGGGCTCGGGCATGGTTTTGAACGGAGCGCCATTGCGCAAGGCGCCGGGCTTGCGTTGCAGCAAGCTGACGTAGTGGCGCCAGTCGTACAAGGTCTGACCACGCTCGAAGCTGCGAGGCAGGATGACGGGCTGTTCCGCCTCGTCGGCGCTGGGGCCGACCACCACCAAGCGGTCAGGATAGGCCCGCACACTGACACTGGTGTGAGCCCACTCGCACGGCACGCTGTAGCGATTGCGCTGGTAGTGGATCAGCGAGGTGGCCGTCACGCGAGCCATCTGCTCGACATAGCCGTCGAAGGCGGCTGGGTTGGGCATCAGGTGTGTTTGCTCTTGCTGCCAGACGTCGGCGATGGTCAGCTCTGGCCACTCGGGGTGAGGCAGCTCATGCCAGGCGTCCAGGCAGGCCTGGTGCAGCCACGCATTGAGGCTCTCCAGGTCGGGCCAGCGGCGTTCGGCCGCCTCCATCCAGATGCCACGACGGCGATCCTGCACGTTCTTCTCGACGATGCCCTTCTCCCAGCCTGCGGCCCTGTTACAGAACTCAGGCTCGAACAGGTAGTGGCCGGTCATCGCCTCGAAGCGGGCATTGACCGTGCGGCTCTTGCCCTGGCCGACCTTGTCGACGGCGGTCTTCATGTTGTCGTAGATGCCCCGGCGTGGCACACCGCCGAAGGCAGCAAAGGCCCGGGCATGGGCGTCGAACAACATCTCGTGCGCCTGGCTGAAGTAGGCGGTGAGCATGAAGGCCCGACTGGCCGCCAGCTTCGTGTGCGCAGCCTCCAGGCGCTTGCGCAGGCCGCCCACGAACAGGTACTCGCAACTCCAGTCGAACTGGAAGGCCTCGCCCATCTCGAAACTCATGGGCACGAAGGCCATGCGCGTAGGGGTATCGGACTGCGCCTGCTGCCAGCGCTTGGCGAACTCGTAGACCGGGCCTCGGCTGCCTGGGTAGCCCATGGCTTGCAGTGCCCGGAACATGGCCTTGATGCCACGACGCTCGCGCTTGTTGCGATGGCTGTCGGTCTTCAGCCAGGTGGCCAGCTGTTCCTTGTAGGGATCAAGAACGCTGGGAATGGCCGCCCGCTTGGGGTAACGGGGCTCAACCATCTCATCGGCCTCGAGCCACTTGGCGGCTGTGTTACGAGAGATGCCCAGCCTGCGGCTGGCTTCGCGCACGCTCAGGTGGTCCCGGTGGACCATGCGGCGCAATTTGCTCAATGTGCTCACGTTGATCACTCCTGTACCCCGCTGCTGCAAAAAGCAGCAGGGTAGGTGGATAACGTGGCTCAAAATTGGACGTGACGGACGCCCTTTAGTGGCTCAGTTTTGCTCGTGATTCAACACCAAGGCGTATCGGCTGATCAACCATGGTCCGACCGTGTTGATCAGTGCCGCTCATGCTGGGCAGCGCAATGTCATGGCTGTCGCTTGGAACATGCCTCTCGACTTCCATCCTCCCAAGGTGGCCGTGGTGATCGACAAGGCAACGTTTACGCGTGGTTTGGTCGAGGCTTCTGGTGAATTTGTTCTTCAGGTGCCGACGGTAGACATGCTGTCGACCGTGATGGCTGTGGGGACGCAGTCTGGCCGAGAGATCGACAAGTTCGATCACTGTGGCTTGCAGGCGCTGTCTGTGCCGCAAGCGCAAGCGCCTTTGATTGCCGGTTGTGCAGCCTGGTTGGTTTGCAAGGTGCTGCCGGAAGAGGCGATGGCACAGCGGTACGACTTGTTTCTTGCCGAGGTGATTGCGGCTTGGGCTGATCCACGCGCGTTCAAGGACGGGAGATGGTTGTTTGACGCCACGGACGAGCCTGGTGCCGGCCCCAATCTCCGCAGTCTGCATCACGTGGCTGGCGGTGCATTTTTTGCGACTGGCAAGCCTTTGCAAGGGTGAGCGTGCCTGCTCTTTGTGCGATCAGCTTGTGTGGCTGCGTTTGAGTTGCTGCTGAATGGCTTGATCGAATTCTTGCTGCAGCACAACGGGAAAAGCCGCACTGATCGAGCCGATTGCCAGTGGGCGCAAGCGCTCGAACATGGCGGTTAGCGGTGCGATGGCCGCCGGATCCACGGGGACGCCCTTGGCCTTGGCTTCGGCTTCGGCTGCCGCAATGCCTTCTGCCAGCGTCAGGAACAATTGTTCAACATAGGCCCGCGCAATGATGCGGGTGTGCTTGATGAGCTCGTCTTGCAGGTCCAGTACCGTGTCCAGGGGGACATTGAGTTCGGCCAGTTGTATGCCGATGCGCTCCAGTGCGGGGCTGAGCATTTCGACTTCGTCTGGGCCAATCCGACGGTAAAGGCCATTGCGTGACAGTCGCTCTTTCTGTTCCGGGGTGGCTGACGTTTGCCAATGCGCCGCCATTTCCGACAGCGCTTTGCGCTTGGGGGCCTCCACCGTGAAAAACGTGGTGGAGAAAAGGTCGCTGATCAAAGAATACTCGGACCAGGCTCCCTCCGGAGTTTTGTCCAGCATGTCTTTGATGGCCTCCAGCCTGAACCCTTGTTGGCGCAGGTCTCGGATCAACTCCAGCTTGCCAAGGTGCTCCTGGTCGTAAATGCCCAGTCGTCCTTTGAGTCGGGGAGGGGGCATGAGTCCAGCCGTCTGGTACGCACGGATGTTGCGTACGCTGACGCCGGCTTGCTTGGATAAATCCTCAACCGTCAGTTCAACCTCCGTGTGGCTGGTGCTGACTTTGGGGCGGGATTTTTTGGCGGATGAGCTGGACATCATCGTGACTGACACTGAATGCCTCGCATGATACCGGCGGGCATCTTGCAGAGTTAATGTAACATCCCGCTGTTGTGTTGATGCGGCTCTGCACTGCAGGTGCGTGGCCGCCTGAAGGACCCCATGGAAAAGATCTGGTTGAAGAATTACCCTGCCAACATGCCGCAGGAGATCGATGCGACTCAGTATTCGTCGCTGGTGCAGTTGCTGGATGAGGCCATGCGTCAGTACGCTGACCGCGTGGCTTTCCGTTGCATGGGGGCAAGCCTGACTTATGGCGAGATGGATCGTCAGTCGGCCAATCTGGCTTCCTGGTTGCAGGCGCAAGGCTTGACCAAGGGCGCTCGTGTTGCCGTGATGATGCCCAACATCCTGCAATACCCGGTCGCTGTGGCCGGTATCCTGCGTGCGGGGTGTGTGGTCGTCAACGTCAACCCGATGTACACCCCTCGTGAGCTGGAGCATCAACTCCACGACAGTGGCGCAGAAGCCATCATCATTCTGGAAAACTTTGCCAGCACGCTGCAGGCGGTGCAGGCTCGTGGTCACCTGAAGCACGTTGTGGTGGCGTCCATGGGGGACCTGATGGGTACCCTGAAGGGTGCGTTGACCAACTTCGTCGTGCGCCGCGTGCGCAAGATGGTGCCTGCCTGGTCCTTGCCTGGTCACGTGTCGTTCAACAGCGTGCTGAGCAAGGGCGCAGCCAAGCCCTACACCCCCCAGCAAATTGGTCTGGATGATGTGGCCTTCCTGCAGTACACCGGCGGTACCACGGGTGTGTCCAAGGGGGCGACGCTGTTGCAGCGCAATCTGCTGTCGAACGTGTTGCAGTGCGAAGCCTGGCTGACCAATGGCCTGGACACCAGCAAGATCGAGCAGTTGAATGTGGTGTGCGCCTTGCCGCTGTATCACATCTTCGCGTTGACGGTTTGCTGCCTGATGGGCATCCGTAACGGTGCTTGCATGCTACTGATTCCTAACCCGCGCGATATCGCTGGGTTCATCAAGGAATTGTCGAGCTTCCGCTTCCACATGTTCCCGGCCGTCAACACGCTGTACAGCGGTCTGATGAACAACCCCGACTTTGCCAAGCTGGATTTCTCCAGCCTGCTGGTCACGATCGGTGGCGGTATGGCAGTTCAAAAGGCGGTTGCCGAACGCTGGAAGGCTGTCACGGGTACCCCCATCATCGAAGGTTATGGCCTGTCCGAAACCTCGCCGGTGGCCACCTGCAACCCCAACAACATCGACTGCTACACCGGCTCGATCGGGATGCCGCTGCCTTCTACCGAAGTGGCCATCCGCGACGACGACGGCAACGACGTGGAACTGGGGCAGTCTGGTGAGATCTGCATTCGCGGTCCACAGGTGATGGCTGGCTACTGGCGCCGCCCAGAGGAAACCGCGAAGGTCATGACCGACGACGGCTTCTTCAAGACCGGTGACGTGGGTGTCATGGACGAGCGCGGCTTCGTGAAGATCGTGGACCGCAAGAAGGACATGGTTCTGGTGTCGGGCTTCAACGTTTATCCCAACGAAGTCGAAGATGTGGCCGTGCAGCATCCCGGTGTGCTGGAGGCCGCTGTGATTGGCGTGCCAGACAAGCACTCTGGTGAAGCGGTCAAGCTGTTCATCGTCAAGCGTGACCCAGATTTGACCGTGGAAGACGTGGCTGAATTCTGCAAGCAGCAATTGACAGGTTACAAGCGTCCGAAGTACATCGAGTTCCGCGATGAGCTGCCGAAGTCGAATGTAGGTAAGATTCTGCGACGCGAACTGCGCGATGCAGACCAGAAAAAGGCGGCTTAAGAATGATTCACGGTATGAAAAAGTGGGCGACGGCAGCGCTGTCGGTGGCTGTGTTGACAGCATCGATGGCAGCGCATGCCGCCCGTGAGGTGGCTGGCGTCCAGTTTGAGGACCAAGTGACCATCGCGGATCAGCCGTTGCAGCTCAACGGTGTGGGCCTGCGCGTCAAGATGATCATCAAGGTGTATGCGATGGGCCTGTATACGCCCCGCCGCGATACTTCTCCGGTCAACTTGATGAATCAGGTGGGCCCTAAGTCCATCCGCATCGTCATGTTGCGTGATGTGTCGGCCAACCAGTTGGTCGAGGGATTGATCACAGGCATCACCGATAACACGTCCACGGCAGAAATGACCACGTTGCGCGCTCGTGTGGACGAGTTGGAAGCAGCCATGATGCAAGTTGGCGAGGTGCGTCGCGGTTCCGTGATTCAACTGGACTACGTGCCGATGCAAGGGACTCGCATCACCGTGTCGGGCAAGCCCATGGGGCGCAATATCGCCGGCGATGACTTCTATCGCGCGCTGTTGCGCATCTGGTTGGGCGATCGTCCCAGTGACAAGGATCTGAAGCGCGGCCTGTTGGGCACGTCGTGATCGCTTGCAGCCACGCCTGCCAAGGCGTGCGCCAATGAAAAAGGCCGGTCAGTGACCGGCCTTTTTCATGCGGGCAGACAGCTCAGCACTTGATGCCCAGATGCAGGGCCACAACCCCACCGGTCATGTTGTGGACGTCCACATGGCCGAAACCTGCTTCGTTCATCATGGCCTTGAGGGTGGCTTGATCGGGGTGCATGCGGATCGATTCAGCCAGGTACTGATAACTCTCGGCATCGCCTGCAACCAGTTGACCCAGTTTGGGCAGGATCTTGAACGAGTACCAGTCGTAGGCCTTTTCCAGTGGCTTGGCCACTTTGGAAAACTCCAGCACCAGAAGGCGTCCGCCCGGCTTCAGGACACGACACATCTCTTTGAGTGCGATGTCCTTGTGGGTCATGTTGCGCAGGCCAAATGCGACCGTGACGATGTCGAACGTGTCGGTCGGGAAGGGGAGCTTTTCGGCGTCGCACAGCGTGGTGGGCAAGGCAATGCCGCTATTGAGCAGGCGGTCTCGGCCCGTGCTCAACATTGCCTCGTTGATGTCAGTGTGAACCACCATGCCTGACGTGCCCACGCGCTTGGAGAATGCTTCGGACAGATCCCCTGTGCCACCTGCAATGTCCAGCACTTTATGGCCTTCACGCACGCCACTGGCGGCGATGGTGTAGGCCTTCCAGATGCGATGAAGACCCATCGACATCAGGTCATTCATGATGTCGTATTTGTTGGCAACCGAGTCAAACACACCACGGACGTGTTGTGCCTTTTTTGTCTCGTCAACTTGCTTGAAACCGAAATGCGTGGTGCTCATGGCGTCATCTTACCCTTGCTCAAAGTGCGCTGCCGTCTGACACGGGTGTCAGCGCACGCGCGCAGGCCATGGCGCTGGACCATGCCCATTGGAAGTTGTATCCACCCAACCAGCCGGTGACGTCGACGACCTCACCGATGAAATACAGGCCGGGGACCTTTTTGCTTTCCATCGTTTGCGAGCTGAGTTCGGCCGTGTTCACGCCGCCAGCGGTGACTTCTGCTTTGGCATAGCCTTCTGTGCCGCTCGGGGTGATGTGCCAGGCATTGGCGGATTGCCCCAGTGACTCCAGATCCTTGTCTTTCAGCTCGGCGATCGCCGCATCGGTGCGCAGGCTTGGTGTGGCCAGCTGAATGTGGTCTAGCCATGTTTGAGCCAAGCGTTGGGGGACGTCACTGCCCAAAGCGTGCCCCCACTCTGTCGAGAGCTGTTTGCGCGAACCGACCTTGGCAGATTTCAGTGCGGCGGCCAAATCGCGGCCAGGCGCAATGTTCAATGTGATGGGCGTGCCCGGCTGCCAGTAACTGGAGATCTGAAGAACGGCGGGGCCGCTCAACCCACGGTGGGTGAACAACAGATCTTCCAGAAAGTGCGTGGTGGTGGTCTTTTTGCGCTTGCCAGGGGCCTCGTGGTTGGTGGAGACGTCCACCTCCAGCGAGATGCCGGCCATCGGCACAAATGCTGCCCACGACTCCGGGCTGAAAGTGAGTGGCACCAGGGCAGGGCGCAGGGGAACCAGTGTGTGGCCCAGGCGCGTCGCGAGGCGCTGCCCAAAGTCTGTGGCGCCGATTTTCGGGATGGACAGCCCGCCTGTCGCGATCACAACCTGGTGCGCCTCAATCGGGCCGCGATCGGTGTCCACACAAAACCGAGCCTGGCCTTCGATCGCGTCCACATGGGGGCGCACATCGTGCACGGCACAAGGTTGCCAGCGTGTGACACCGCCTGCCTCACACTCGCTCAACAGCATTTGCACGATGTCGTTGGCGCTGCGGTCACAAAACAGCTGGCCTTTGTGCTTTTCGTGCCAGGCGATGTGGTGCTTTTCAATCAGTGCCAGAAAGTCCTGAGGGGTGAAGCTGGCCAGAGCCGAGCGACAGAAGTGGGGGTTCTCGCTGATGAAATTGGCTGGTGTGACTTCTCTGTTCGTGAAGTTGCACCGTCCGCCGCCAGAGATGCGGATTTTTTCTGCCACTTTGGCGGAATGATCCAGCACGAGCACGCGCAAGCCTCGCTGGCCGGCGGCACCCGCACAAAACAGACCCGCGGCGCCCGCGCCAATCACCACAACGTCGAAGATGGAAGACATGGGCTGAATTGTCGCTGACGCGCTTGGGTTTCTGGCGTGCGGTGGGTCATGCGCTGGGGAACTCGTCCACAATGCCTTTGATCGAAGCTCGCGGTGCGCTCAATCGACAGGCCTTGTGTGGCGACTGGTTGAGCGAGCGCCGGAATCATTCTTCAGAAGGAAACAGATCATGGCCATGGACGTGGTGGACTACGAAATCAAAGGCTCCGAGATGCAGTTTGTGGAGGTCGAGCTGGATCCCGGCGAGGCGGCCATCGGAGAAGCGGGTTCGATGATGTTCATGGAGTCGGGCATCGAGATGGACACGGTGTTTGGCGATGGTGCTCGCCAGGAGGGGGGCTTGTTTGGCAAGCTGTTGGGCGCAGGCAAGCGGCTGATCACTGGCGAGAGTCTGTTCACCACCATTTACACCAACCAAGGGTCGGGCAAGAAGCGTGTGGCGTTTGCCGCCCCGTATCCGGGCAAGATTCTCCCGATGGAACTCAGCAAGCTGGGTGGGACGCTGATTTGTCAGAAGGACTCTTTTTTGTGCGCGGCGCGCGGGGTGTCGCTCGGGATCGCGTTTCAGCGCAAGCTGGGGACGGGCTTCTTCGGCGGTGAAGGCTTCATCATGCAGAAGTTGGAAGGCGATGGGCTGGCCTTCGTGCATGCAGGCGGCACGGTGGTGCGTCGCGAGTTGCAGGCAGGTGAAACCTTGTTGGTGGACACCGGGTGCGTGGTGGCCTACACCGCAGGGGTCGATTTCGATATCCAGTACGTAGGCAAGATCAAAACGGCGCTGTTTGGCGGCGAGGGCTTGTTCCTGGCGCGTCTGAGCGGGCCGGGACATGTGTGGCTGCAAAGTCTGCCGTTCTCCAGAATGGCGTCTCGCATTTTTGCGGCGGCGCCTCAGGCTGGTGGGCGCTCGCGTGATGAGGGATCTCTCATGGCGGGCGTGGCAGGTGGATCGCTGTTGGGGGGACTCCTCGGTGGTGATGACGAGTGAGTGCCGTTAGATGAGCGCTAGCCGAATGGCTTTGGCGGTGTCGTCCTTCTGGCGTGCGCTGGCCTACTGTCTGTTGCCGAGGGTCGTGCTGCTCTCCCTGATGCCGCTGTTGCTGGCAGGGGGCGCATTGGGCGGCTTGGTCTGGTGGGGGTGGACGGACGCCGTGGCGGGTGTGCGTGCCTTGCTGGATCACTGGTCCCTGTCTGCGCACCTTTTGTCGTGGTTGGACACCATGGGGTGGACCCACTTGAGGTCCGTCGTGGCGCCGATGGTGTTGGTGCTGGTGGCGGTCCCGGTGGTGGTCATGGTGTGCATGCTGCTGGTATCGGCCTTCATGGTCCCCGCGATCACAGCCTTGGTCCGGGATCGACGGTTTCCTCACCTGCAAGCGCAGCACGAGGTGACGGTCTGGCAAAGTGTGCTCTGGTCTGCCAAGGCCACGCTGATCGCCTGTCTCGCGCTGGTCCTCACGCTGCCGCTTTGGTTGGTGCCAATGCTCGCCTTGCTGTTGCCTCCGTTGATATGGGGATGGCTGACATATCGGGTGATGGCGTTTGATGTTCTGGCAGATTGGGCTGCAGACGGCGAGCGTCAGCAAATTCTCTCGGAGCACGGTCGGGTGCTGTTGATCATGGGGGTGGCATGTGGTGCGCTGGGGGCGGTGCCGGGGGCGTTGTGGGCCATTGGCGCGTTGGCTGTGGTGTTTGCGCCTTTTTTGATGCTGGTCTCCATTTGGCTTTACACCTTGGTTTTTGCGTTGGGTGCAGCTTGGTTTGCCCACTATTTGTTGTCGGCGCTGGATGTGGTTCGCCGCGATGGTGTCGCGGTATCGGCTGCGCGCGCGGATCTTGATTACTCAAAGGTAGAAACATGATTGGACTCATCATCATTGGCGATGAAATCCTCAGTGGACGTCGTCAGGACAAGCATCTCGTGAAGGCCATTGAGTTGTTGTCCGAGCGGGGAATGGCCTTGAGTTGGGCGAGGTATGTGGGGGACGACCCGGATCGCATCACGGCGGAGTTGAGTGCGGCACTCGCGAGTGGTGATGTGGTGTTTTCGTTCGGGGGCATTGGCGCGACGCCAGACGACCATACGCGCGCATGCGCCGGACGTGCAGCGGGTGTTGAGCTGGCGTTGCATCCGCAAGCCAAGGAACTCATTCTTGGGCGTTGTCAGGCCATCGCCCGAGAAGAGGGTGTCGAATTTGATCCGGCCGCCGCAGACACGTTGCGTCGTCTGGAGATGGGGGTGATTCCGGTTGGCGCCGACATCATCCCCAACCCCTACAACCAGATTCCTGGCTTCAGCTTGGCTGGGCGCGTTCACTTTCTGCCCGGTTTCCCTGTGATGGCCTGGCCCATGATGGCCTGGGTGTTGGATCACTGGCATGCCGCGTTGCATGGCCAAGGTCGATTGGAAGAGCGTTCTGTGATCGTTCAGGGGGCCATGGAGTCGCACCTTACGCCGTTGATGCTCGAGATTGAGGCTCGCTACGCACCAGTGAAGGTCTTCAGCCTGCCCAGCGTGGATCACCCGGAGCTTGGGCGACACATCGATCTGGGGGTCAAAGGTGCGGCGAATGAGGTGGAGCACGCCTTTGCGGCACTGATCGAAGGCTTGAACAAAATCGGTGCACGTATCCGCACCAAGTGAGTGCGCAATGTTTTCTCAAGCGTTTCGTGCACCATGCTTGTGCGCACAACTGTTTGAATGTCTTTATTTCGGTTTCCTGCAGCGACATTGACCTGACATCGGTGGGCGGCACGCTTTCTGCTAGTAAACTGTCGGCTGTTTCTGATCTGGAAACAGACATTTTTTTGCACTTACACCATTAAGCCTCTGGCTAGGAGCAACTGATGGCCAACAAGACCGTCGCCGACGTGATGAAGCTGGTGAAGGACAACGAAGTCAAGTTCGTTGATTTCCGCTTCACCGACACCCGTGGCAAAGAGCAGCACGTTTCCGTGCCCGTTTCCCACTTCGACGAAGACAAGTTCACTTCGGGCCACGCCTTCGACGGTTCGTCCATCGCAGGCTGGAAGGGTATCGAAGCATCCGACATGCTGCTGATGCCGGATCCCAATACCGCCAACATCGACCCCTTCTTCGAAGAGCCGACCCTGATCCTGACTTGCGACGTCATCGATCCCCATGATGGCAAGCCTTACGAGCGCGATCCTCGCTCGCTGGCCAAGCGCGCTGAAGCCTACCTGAAGGCTTCCGGTCTGGGCGACACCGCTTACTTCGGTCCAGAACCCGAATTCTTCGTGTTCGACTCCGTCCGTTGGGGCAACGAAATGTCGGGCAGCTTCTTCAAGATCGACTCTGAAGAAGGCGCTTGGAACACTGGCACCAAGTACGAGCACGGCAACTCCGGTTACCGTCCTACCGTCAAGGGTGGCTACTTCCCCGTTCCTCCCGTTGATTCCGGCCAAGACATGCGCTCGGAAATGTGCCTGATCCTGGAAAGCCTGGGCATCCCAGTTGAAGTGCACCACCACGAAGTGGCCAACGCTGGCCAAATGGAAATCGGCACCAAGTTCAGCACGCTGACCGAGCGCGCTGACTGGCTGCAGCTGCAAAAGTACGTGATCACCAACGTGGCTCACGCTTACGGCAAGACTGCGACCTTCATGCCTAAGCCTATCGTGGGCGACAACGGTTCCGGTATGCACGTTCACCAGTCCATCTGGAAAGACGGCAAGAACCTGTTCGCTGGCGACGGCTACGCTGGTCTGAGCGAATTCGCTCTGTACTACATCGGCGGTATCATCAAGCACGCTCGTGCTCTGAACGCCATCACCAACCCTGGTACGAACTCGTACAAGCGTCTGGTGCCTGGCTTCGAAGCGCCTGTGAAGCTGGCTTACTCGGCCAAGAACCGCTCGGCCTCGATCCGTATTCCTTACGTGGCTAACCCCAAGGGCCGTCGTATCGAAGCGCGCTTCCCCGATCCTTCCGCTAACCCCTACCTGGCCTTCGCTGCACTGATGATGGCTGGTCTGGACGGCGTGGAAAACAAGATCCATCCGGGCGAAGCTGCTACGAAGGACCTGTACCATCTGCCTCCCGAGGAAGATGCACTGGTGCCAACCGTCTGCCACAGCCTGGATCAGGCTCTGGAATACCTGGACAAGGACCGTGCGTTCCTGACCAAGGGTGGCGTGTTCACCAACGAATACATCGACGCTTACATCGATCTGAAGATGCAAGAAGTGACTCGCTTCCGTATGGCGACTCACCCCGTCGAATTCGACATGTACTACGCTCTGTAATCCTTCTTGGGTTTCAGATCGGGTTCATTCGAACTCACAAAAGGGCGACGCGAGTCGCCCTTTTTTTGTTGTCGTTTGTTTCTCGCCTCATGTGCCCGCAAGGGGTGGGGCATACTGCCAAAACCGTCAGTAGACGCTGCATTCGTGCAGTACAGGAACGCATCAAAATGAAGTCGTCGAAGAAGTCTCTTCGTTGGGGTATTCAAGCCGCGTGCGCACTGGCTTGTCTGGTTGTTGTGCCTGTCCATGCGCAGCAAGACAAGCAGGTGTACCGGTGTCCTGGCAACCTGTATACCGATGCACTGTCTCCCAAAGAGGCCTCGGCGAAAGGCTGCAAGACATTGGATGGTGCGCCCATCACGGTGATTCAGTCTGTGGTTCCGCGCGGGACGGCGCCTGCAAAGGCCTCCGGGGCTGGCAGCGAATCCAAGGTGCAGTCGGAAGATCAGAAAGCGCGTGACGCCGATGCTCGTCGCATTCTGGAAGCGGAGTTGCGCAAGGAAGAAGAAGCCTTGGCGGCCCTCAAGAAGGAATACAACAACGGACAGCCTGAGCGCAAGGGCGATGAGCGCAACTACCAAAAATACCAAGAGCGAGTGGAGGCCATGAAGGCGTCCGTGACGCGCAAGGAGGCCGATGTGGCCGCCTTGAAGCGAGAGTTGGCGAAGTTTGGTGTGGCCCCTTGATTTCACACTCGCGACACAGGTAGTACCCAATATGAGCGCTGTGAAAGCTTCGAACGCTGAAATCGAGATGAGTGATGGCCGCGATGGCTTGCCGCCGGGCATCGACGCGTTCGATTACTTGGGCACCATGGTGCTGGTGGTGGACGAAGTGGGTCGTTGCCGCTTCGCCAATGCCGCATTTGAAGAGGTTGTTGGCGCCTCTCGTCGGTCAGTGCAGGGGGTGTCCTTGTATGACTGGTTTGTGGATCGGCCCACCATGCGAGATGTCGTGGCGGGTGTGATGCAAAAGGCTTACGCCACAAGCCGTGTGCATGCTGAGTTGAAGCGGCATCCCCATGTGACGGCGGGCGACCCCTTGCCGGTTCAGGTCATCGTGACCCATTTGAATCACGGTGACCTGATCTTGGTGGAGTTGGTCGAAGTCGAGCAACAGACGCGTCAAGAGCGGGAAGAGCGTGTGCTGGATCAGGCGCAGGCCAACAAGGAGTTGATTCGCAACTTGGCCCATGAAATCAAGAATCCTCTGGGGGGGATTCGTGGTGCGGCACAGTTGCTGGAAATGGACTTGGAGTCGCCCAGCCTGACGGAATATACCCAGGTCATCATCCATGAGGCGGATCGGTTGCAGTTGCTGGTGGATCGTCTGCTGGCGCCGCATCGACGGCCGCATGTGGTCAGTGATGTGAACATCCACGAGGTGTGTGAGCGTGTGCGCTCGCTGATTCTGGCGGAGTTTCCCAAGGGTATTCGTGTTCAGCGTGACTACGACACGTCGCTGCCTGACTTCCGGGGTGATCGTGAGCAACTGATTCAGACGGTGTTGAATATCGCGCACAACGCGGCGCAGGCGTTGGTGGATCGCATGGCGTCGGGTGATGCTTTGTTGATTTTCCGAACACGGGTGGCCCGACGCGTCACGATCAACCGCCAGTTGCACAGGTTGGCACTGGTCTTGCATATTGAGGACAACGGCCCGGGGATCCCGGAGTCCATCCGTGATCGCATTTTTTACCCGCTGGTGTCGGGGCGGGACGGTGGCTCTGGTCTGGGTCTGACTTTGGCGCAAACTTTCGTTCAACAGCACCAAGGCACCATCGAATGCGAAAGCGAACCGGGGCGGACGGTCTTCAGGATCCTGCTGCCCCTGCTGTGAAGGCGAGGTCGCGCGGCGCAGACGGATGGGGTGCCACACACAGTAGGCCAGCATGAAACCCATCTGGATCGTTGACGACGACCAATCCATCCGCTTTGTGCTTGAAAAGGCACTGGCACGCGAGAACCTGCCGGTTCGCAGCTTCACCAATCCCCGCGATGTGCTGGCGGCGTTGGATGAGGACGAACCTCAGGTGCTTGTTTCCGACATTCGCATGCCCGGTGGCTCCGGCATTGACTTGCTCAGCAAGGTCAAGGCGCGCCTGCCTGGTTTGCCCGTCATCATCATGACGGCGTACTCTGACTTGGACAGCGCCGTGTCGGCCTTCCAGGGCGGCGCGTTCGAATACCTGCCCAAGCCATTCGATTTGCCCAAGGCGGTCGAGTTGATCCGCCGCGCGGTCGAAGAGAGCGTGCGCGAGGAGGTCAACGACGAGCGCGTGACGCAGATGCCCGAGATGTTGGGGCAGGCGCCTGCCATGCAGGACGTGTTCCGCGCCATTGGGCGACTGAGCCAGAGCAACGTCACGGTGTTGATCACCGGTGAGTCGGGGGCGGGCAAGGAGTTGGTGGCGCGCGCGCTGCACAAGCACAGTCCACGAGGCAATGGTCCGTTTGTGGCGATCAACACGGCGGCGATCCCCAAGGATTTGCTGGAATCGGAGTTGTTTGGTCACGAGCGCGGGGCGTTCACGGGTGCGCAGACCATGCGCCGGGGGCGCTTCGAGCAGGCCGATGGCGGCACCTTGTTCCTTGATGAAATTGGCGACATGCCGTTCGATTTGCAGACGCGCTTGCTGCGTGTGCTCAGCGATGGACAGTTCTATCGGGTCGGCGGTCATCACCCCATCAAGAGCAATGTGCGCGTGATTGCCGCGACGCACCAGAATCTGGAAGAGCGGGTGCGTTTGGGTGGCTTCCGTGAGGACTTGTTCCACCGCTTGAACGTGATCCGTCTGCGCTTGCCACCGTTGCGCGAGCGCCGTGAAGACATTCCGACCCTGGCCAAGTTCTTCTTGCAGAAGAGTGCCAAGGAGTTGGGGGTGGAGGCCAAGCGGATTTCGGATCCGGCGTTGGCCAAGTTGACCCTGTTTGACTTCCCGGGCAACGTTCGCCAGCTTGAAAACATCTGCCACTGGCTGACCGTGATGGCGCCTGCGCAGGTGATCGAGAGCAAGGACTTGCCGCCTGAGTTGCTGGAAGGCAAGGTGGCGGTGACTTCCTACGGTGCACCTGAGGCGGCGCCTGTGGTGGCCCATGCTGAGCCCGAGCCAGCGCATGCCCCTGACGTCTCCGCACCCGTTTCACAACCTGTTTTTGCAGGTTTGAATGGTGCGCAGCATGATGCGTCGACAGCATCCGTCGTTGCGGATGGGGCGGCGGCGTCCTGGTTGCAGGACCTGGAGCGTGAGGCTCGCAGCCGACTGGAAGCCGGACAGACGGATGTGTGGGACGCGCTGACTCGACAGTTCGAAGCCAGCCTGATTCACACAGCACTGGATTTGACGCGTGGTCGTCGTATCGAAGCGGCTCAGAAGCTGGGCATTGGCCGCAACACGATTACCCGCAAGATCCAGGAACTCGGTATAGATGAGTAAAAGCGCTTCAGGGAACTTGGCTCTGGGCTAAAGTGTCAAAGATGACAGCCACCACTTCATGGGTGAGGTGGTGGTGAGCCTTCAGCAAGAGGTTTTTGAGAATGAAGCAAGCGATGCAAATGGCAGCCAAGGGGCTGACCGTCCTGTCTTTGTGTGTGTTGGCCGCGTGCTCAACCACCAGTCCTGACGTCATCAAGCCGGGTGATGCACAGCGCATGTCCCAAGTTCAGGATGCGGTGGTGCTGAATGTGCGGCCTGTGGTGGTCGAAGGTAGCCAGAGCGGTGCGGGTGGTGCCACGGGTGCGGTCATCGGAGGCATCGCCGGGGCCGGTTCAACGGGTAACAGCCGCGGCTCAGCCATGGCCGGTGTGGCCGGTGCCGTGGTCGGTGCGGTGGTGGGGAATGCCGTGGAGCGTTTCGGCACGCGTGAAGACGCCGTTGAAATCCTGCTGCAACTGCCGAACGGTGAGCGGCGAGCCATCGTTCAGGCCAAGGGCAATGAAACCCTCAACCCCGGTGACGCTGTGATTTTGGTGACCACTGGCGGCAAGACCCGCGTGATGTTGGCCCCGAAGGTGACCAAGCCCTGATGTGATCAGGCTTGCATGGTGTTGACGGCGGCCCGGAAGTGTCGAAGGGCGCCGGCGTAAAACGCCACGCCAATGACGGCAATGGCTGCAAACTGTGGCCACACGATGCTCAGGTCGGCGCCTCGGTAGAGGATGGCCTGAGCAAAGCTCACAAAGTGTGTGGTGGGTGCTGCGTTCATCACAAAGCGCACGATGTCGGGCATGCTTTCGCGTGGGGTCATGCCGCCTGACAGGATGTTCAGGGGCAGCAGCACCAGAATCATCAGCAAGCCCAGTTGCGGCATGGAGCGCGCCGCCGTGCCCATGTAGATGCCCATCGATGTGGTGGCAAACAGGTGCAGTGCGCACCCCACCAAGAACAGGCCGACCGAGCCTGTCACCGGCATGGCCAGGGCGTCTCGCAACACAAATTGCAAGGCCAGTGCGGTGGCCAGCATCACCACGGCCCCCATGGACCAAATCTTGGCTAGCATGATCTCCGAGGGTTTGAGGGGCAGCACCAGCAAATGTTCGATGGTGCCGTGCTCACGTTCGCGGATCAGCGCTGCCCCCGTCAACACGATGGAGAGCATGGTGACGTTGTTGATCAACTCCATCACGCCCATGAACCAGGTGTTGTCCAGCGATGGGTTGAAGCGCATGCGCATCGCCAATTCGATGGGCATCGTGGTGTTGATGCGTTCTCGCTGCAGAAATTCGTTGACTTCGCCCAGTGCCATGCTTTGCACGTAGCCCGATCCCAGAAAGGCCTGGCTGAGTTGTGTGGCATCGACGTTCAGCTGGATGGCGGGGGATTTGCCGGCCAGGACATCGCGCTGGAAGTCCGGCGGGATGTTCATCACGAAGGTGTAGCGCCCGGCATCCATGGCCGGGTCGACATCGGTCAGACTGATGGCGTCTGGCAGTTTGAACGTAGGGGGGTAGAAGGCGCTGACGATCCGCTGCGACAGCATGGACTGGTCTTCGTCCACCACGGCAATGGGTGCACGGTGCAGGCGGTCGGGAGCCCCTTTGGCGGCGGTGTAGAGCGCCCCCGAAAACGCCCAGATGACGAAAAGCAGCAGCAAGCGGTCACGCCACAGGCTGCGCAACTCTTTGATGCCCAGCGTCCAGACTTGGCTGATGGAGGGAAGGCTGTGGCGCTTCATGTGTCTTGCTTTTTCAGAAGGGCCACACACAGCAGGGTCAGCACCGGAATGATGAGCAGCAGCGGAATGAAGTAAGGCCACAGGTCGGCCATCCCCAAGGCTTTGGAGTAGGTGCCTCGGCTGATGAGCAGGAAAGGGCCGGTGGGGTAGATGCGGCCAATCAGTGCTGCAGGCCCTTCGAGCGAGGAGACCGGGTTGATGATCCCGGAGAACTGAATGGCTGGCAGCATGGTGGCCAGCGAGGTGCCGAAGATGGCTGCAATCTGGCTGGACACGAAGGTGGACATCAGCAGTCCCAGTGCCGTCGATGCGGCCGAGTAGGCCAGGGCGCCCAGCGTGAGCGTCAGGAAACTGCCCTTGAGGGGGACGCCAAACAGCCAGATGGCCATCACGGTCATCAAGGCATAGTTGATCATGGCCGTGCCGATGTAGGGCAACTGCTTGCCGAGCAGAAACTCCAGCTTGGTGACGGGCGTGACGTACAGGTTGATGATGGAGCCCAACTCCTTTTCACGCACCACGCCCAGGGCCGTGAGCATGGCGGGGATGAAGATCAGCAGGATGGGGATCACTGCGGGCACCATGGCGTTCAGGCTTTTGACGTCCGGGTTGTAGCGGTAACGGATTTCCACCGTGGCAGGGGATGGGGGGGCCATGCCAAGCCGTGCGAATTGTTCTTGCAGGTACGTGGCGTGCAAGCCCTGGATGTAGCCGGAGATGGTCTCGGCCCGCTGTGGCATGGCGCCGTCGACCCACACGCCAATGGTGGTGGGGCGGCCTCGGCGCAGGTCGGCTGCAAAGTTCGGGGGGATTTCCAGGGCCACGCTGACATCGCCATTGCGCAGTCGGCGGTCCATCTCGGCTTCGCTCTGGATGGGCGCTTGTTCGAGGAAATACGGTGAGCCTGAGATGTTGAGTACGTAGTCGCGGCTGACACTGCTTTGGTCGCGGTCGAGCACGGCAAAGCGCAGGTCTTGTACGTCCATGCTGATGCCATAGCCCATGATGATCATGAGCAGGGCCGTCCCGATGAGGGCCAGCGTCAGGCGGATGGGGTCGCGCCGCAATTCCAGCGATTCGCGGTGTGCGTAGCTGAGCAGGCGCGACCAGCTGAAGCGCGAATGGACCTGGCGAGGCGAGGGCTGGGGGGCGCGGGGTGTGGCGTGGGAGCGCGTTTCTGTTGCAACCTCTGGTGTGGCGGTGGGCACAGAGGAGGGTGCGTCGCTGTCTTGCTGCGCCGCTTCCAGCAGGGCAATGAATGTGTCTTCCAGGCTGGTGTGGCCATGGCGTTGCATCAGGCGATCCGGGGTGTCGCTGTCCAGCACGCGGCCTGCGTGCATCAGCGAGATGCGATCACAACGTTGTGCCTCGTTCATGAAGTGGGTCGAGATGAACAGGGTCACACCGTCTTTGCGTGACAGCTCGATCATCAATTCCCAGAACCGGTCGCGTGCAATCGGATCCACGCCCGAGGTGGGTTCGTCGAGGATCAGCATGTCGGGCCCATGCACGACGGCCACGGCCAGCGACAGGCGTTGTCGCACACCCAAGGGGAGTTTGTCGGGCAGTTCGTGCTCGACGCCGAGCAGGTCGAAGCGCTGCAGCATGTCGTGCACACGCGCCGGAATGCGCTCGGCTGCGACGTGGAAGATCTTGGCGTGCAACTCCAGGTTTTGTCGCACGGTGAGTTCGCCATACAGCGAGAAGCCTTGCGACATGTAGCCCACGCGTTTGCGTACGCTCAGGTCTTGCGCATCGACCGGGCTGCCGAACAGCGAGGCTTGCCCTTCGGTGGGCGGCAGCAAGCCGGTCAACATCTTCATGGTGGTGGTTTTGCCGCAACCGTTGGAGCCCAGGAAACCAAAGATTTCGCCACGCCGAATGGACAGGTTGACGTGATCCACCGCAGTGAACTCACCAAACCGGCAGGTCAGATCTTGGGCCTCGATGGCAACGACGTCATCCCCGGTGGTGCGGGGAGGAACGACCAGTGCCTGGTGTCCGACGCGGCGTTGTTCGGGCAAGAGCGCGATGAAAGCGGCTTCCAATGTGTTGCAGCCCGTTTGCTGGCGGAGCATCTGCGGGCTCCCGGTGGCCAGTACACGTCCATCATCCATGGCCACCAGGTGTTCGAACCGCTCGGCTTCTTCCATGTAAGCGGTCGCGACCAGCACGCTCATGCCCGGGCGTCGGGTGCGGATGTGGTCGATCAGCTCCCAGAACTGGCGGCGTGACAACGGATCCACGCCGGTGGTGGGCTCATCCAGGATCAATAAGTCAGGGTCGTGGATGAGTGCACAGCACAACCCCAGTTTTTGCTTCATGCCGCCGGAGAGCTTGCCCGCCGGGCGATCGGCAAAGCGGGACAGCCCGGTGCTGTGCAACAACTCGGCGATGCGCTGTTGACGCTCTGCCTCGCTGTGGCCGAACAAACGACCAAAGAAATCGACGTTTTCCCAGACGGACAGCGTGGCGTAGAGGTTCTTGCCCAGTCCTTGGGGCATGTAGGCAATGCGAGGGCAGACCTGCCTGCGATGCGCTGCCGATCGCATGTCTCCGCCCAGGACTTCCAGTTGCCCGGTCTGGAGACGCCTTGCCCCTGAGATCAATGCCAGCAGGGTGGACTTGCCCACGCCGTCGGGGCCAATGAGCCCGACCATGCCGCCTTGGGGTATGTCCAGCGAGACGTCATCCAGCGCTGTCACGCGCTTGTAGCGGTGACTCAGCGAACGGATGTGGATGACTGAGTCTGTCACGGCTGAGAGGCTGCTGGGGATGCTGGCAGTTTCACTTGCAGCTTGTCGGGCCAAGGCGCGGCGGCGTCTGTTTTGACGTATGCCATGCCAGGCATGCCGGTCTTCACATGGCTGCGGTATTTGGCGAGCAGCGCCGGGTCAACTTGAGCGCGAACTTTGAAGACCAGCTTTTGTCGCTCTGCGGTGGTTTCAACCGTTTTGGGCGTGAATTGCGCAACATCGGCCACGTAGGACACTTTGGCCGGAATCACGAACTGAGGGGCCGCGTCCAGCACCAGTCGAGCCTCGGTGCCGATGGCAACCCGGCCGGCTGACGCTTCGGGCAGGAAGAAGGTCATGTAGACATCGCTGAGATCCACCAAGGACAGCACCCGGCCGCCGCCACCCAGCACTTCGCCAGGTTGTGCGGCACGCAATTGCACCCGTCCGGATCGGGGGGCGTGCAGCGTCGCGTCGCTGATGTCAGCCTGGATGCGTTTGACGGACGCTTCTGCGGTCTCAATGGCGGATTGCGCCTCGATGCGTTGAGATTCTGCGGCTGTGATGGCAGCGCGAGCTTCTGCCACTTGAGACTGCGCTGCGCTCAGGCCGGCCTTCACACTTTGAAGCTGCGCTTGGGCCTCATCCAGTTTTTGGGGTGGGAGGAAGCCTTTGATGACCAGTTCATCGGTGCGCTGATACTGCTTTTGGGACAGCGCCAGTTCGGCTTGGCGTTGAGCGACCAAGGCGGAGGCGGTGCTCACGGCTTGATGCCTTTGTACCAGCAGGGCGTCCACCGTATGGCGTGCTTGCTGAGCCTGCCGTGTCTGAGCCTGAGCCCGAAACAGATCCGCATCCAGCGTGGCGGTGTCCATGATGGCGACCACCTGATCTTGCTGTACGTCGTCACCCTCTTTGACCAGAATGGCCTTGATGCGACCGCCCGATTTGGTCGCCACGTCAATGTCCGTGGCTTCCAGTCGGCCGTTGCCACTGCTGATGCTGCTGGGCAGGCCTTGCGGCTTGAGCTGGTTCCAGGCAACGACCGCTCCGATGACCACCGCGGCGCAGAGCCCCCACACCAAAGTCCGGCGAGTCTGAAAACCTGTGTTTGGGGTGGGAGTGCTCATGGCGTCCTTGGTCACAACAGCGTCTTGGTGTTTGTACCACGTTGCTCATGGGGGTACTTGTGCGTTGATCAAGGTAAAGCCACTGGTGCGATGGGGAACCTTTTTTGTTGCGCCAGACACTCAATCGCATCGGTTGCTGCCCGATGATGGCGGCGTGTTCCGTGGAACCTACTGAGTCATTCATGCGTTCATCTCAACGTTTCTCTCGCTCCGTTGTCTCGTTTTTGGTGGCTTCGGCGTTTTGCGTGCCTGTTTGGGCGGCAACGCCCTCGGGTGGTCAACCAGGCCCCCGGCAGGTCGCCACGACCGCGCTGTCGATGCACGCCGACGTCGAGGGCATTCACGAGTACCGGTTGCCCAATGGTTTGCAGGTTCTGTTGATTCCAGACGATGCCAAGCCCACGACGACGGTCAACATGACCTATCGCGTGGGATCGCGCCACGAAAGTTATGGCGAAACGGGCATGGCGCACTTGCTGGAGCACATGCTGTTCAAGGGCACGCCCCGTCATCCACAGGTATGGGCTGACTTCAACAAGCGTGGTTTCAGTGCCAATGGCAGCACTTGGTATGACCGCACCAACTACTTTGCGAGTTTTGCGGCCAACGAGGAGAACCTCCGCTGGTATCTGGCGTGGCAGGCCGATGCCATGGTCAATAGCTTCATTGCGCGCAAGGACCTTGATAGCGAGATGACGGTGGTCCGCAATGAGATGGAGATGGGTGAGAACAGCCCCGATCGCATCTTGATGGACAAGACTTTGGCTGCCATGTACCAGTGGCACAACTATGGCAAATCCACCATTGGCGCACGCGCGGATGTAGAGGGCGTGGACATCAGTCACCTGCAGGCTTTTTACAAACGCTATTACCAGCCTGATAACGCGACCCTGATCGTGTCAGGCAAGTTTGATGAAGCCAAGGTGCTTGCCTGGGTGCAACGCTACTTTGGTGTCTTGCCCAAGCCCAAACGCGCGCTGCCACCGTTGTACACGCTGGACCCGGTGCAGGACGGTGAGCGCAGCGTCACCCTTCGTCGCGTTGGGGGCGTGCCGCTTCTGTATGCCGGCTATCACGTGATGCCTGGCGCCCATCGCGATTTCGCAGCGGTGGAGTTGCTCTCCATCATTTTGGGCGATGCCCCATCAGGGCGTTTGCATAAGCAGTTGACGGAAAAGCAGTTGGCCGCCTCGGTGTTTGCATTTGCACCCGGGTTGGCCGATCCGGGTTTCTTGCTGATGGGGGCTCAGCTGGGGTCCGGGCAGGATGCGGCTGCCGCAAAGAAGGCCATGCTGGATGCAGCGGAGTCGATCGCACGTCAACCCATCACGGCAGAAGAGCTGGATCGGGCCAAAGCCAAATGGCTCAATGCTTGGGAGCAAGGCTTCTCTGATCCTCAGCACGTCGGGGTGGCTTTGTCCGAGGCCGTGGCCTTGGGTGATTGGCGGCTGTTTTTCCTGACCCGCGATCGTGTCAAGGCCATTGCCTTGTCTGATGTGCAGAGAGTGGCTGAACACGTGTTGCTGGCCTCCAATCGCACGACCGGGGAGTACGTGCCGACCGCTGCACCCGTGCGGGCAGATGCGCCGGCGCGCGTGAATGTGTCGGAGGCCTTGAAGGACTTTCAACCTCAGCGTGCGCAGAGCAAAGTTGCGGCTTTTGATGCCAGCCCTGCCAACATTGATGCCTCGACTGAGCGGTTTAAGTTGTCCTCGGGCATGCAGGTGGCCTTGCTGAGCAAGCCGACACGCGGCGAAGCCGTGAAGGGCGCTTTGACCCTGCACTTTGGCAATGTCCAAAGTTTGGCCAATTGGGGCAGTGTCCCCGGCATGATGGCGGCACTACTGGACAAGGGAACCCCCACCTTGTCTCGTCAGCAGGTGCAAGACAAGCTGGACGCTTTGCAAGCCGAGGTCGCCTTCTCATCGGGGGCGGGTACCCTCACGGCCCAGTTCACCACGCGTCGGGCACATGTGAATGCCGTCCTGGAGTTGCTGGCAGACATGTTGCAGCAGCCGGCATTTCCCGCTGATGCGCTGGAAGAGGTGCGACGACAAGCGCTGGCGGGTTTGGACGAGCAACGCAAGGAGCCTGAGGCCGTGCTGGCGGAGGCCATGTCGCGTCATGGCAATCCGTATCCCAAGGGGGATGTCCGCTATGCAGAGACCTTTGACGAGTCTGAGGCAGACCTGAAGGCCGTCCAGCTTGATCGCGTTCGGGCCTATCACCAGCAATTCTTGGGGAGTGAGCACGGGCAGTTGGCGCTCGTGGGTGACGTTGACCGTGCCTCGACGCAAAAAGTACTGGAGAAAAGGTTTGGTTCATGGCGCAGCGCAGCGGCCTATGAGCGGGTCCCTTCGCCTTTCGTGTCGGTACCTCCTGCTCAGATTCAGTTGATCACGCCCGACAAGCAAAATGCGACCCTGTCGGTCGTGCAGCCTTTGGCGTTGAATGACCAGGATCCTGATTACCCTGCGCTCATGCTGGCCAATCACCTGTTGGGCTCTGGCGGGGATTCGCGCTTGTGGAATCGCATCCGTGAGAAGGAAGGCTTGTCCTATAACGTCTTCAGCGCAGTGCAGTGGAATCCGCACGAGGCACATTCTGTGTGGTCGGCGGGGGCCATCTTTGCGCCTCAAAACAAAGACCGGGTGCTGGCAGCATTCAAGGAAGAAGTCCAACGGGCTTTGGAGAAAGGATTTACGCAGGCGGAGTTTGAGGCTGGCCGGCGCGGTTTGCTGAATTTCCGCAGGCTCGGTCGTGCACAGGATGCAAGGCTGGCTGCCGGTTGGGTCAACAATCTGTTCCTTGATAGAACCTATGCACTCTCGGCGCAAGTAGATGCCGCGCTTGAGAAGCTGACCTTGCAACAGGTCAATGACGCTTTGCGCCGCTATTTGAAGCCGGATCAGTTTGTGATGGGCGTGGCGGGGGATTTCAAAGCCAGCAAATGACCGAGGGGTAACGGCCATAAAAAAACCGACGCAGCGTGCGTCGGTTTTTCATTGGATCGAAAGCGATCAGATGGCAAAGTCTTCCAAGGTCTTGCCGGCAGCGATGGCTGCTTGAATCCACTTTGGCTTCAGGCCGCGACCGGTCCAGGTTTCGCCCGTGGCGGCGTTACGGTACTTGGGGGCAACCTTTTGACCTGCAGCGCTGCTGCCGCCCGTCTTGCCACCAGCCTTCACGCCTAGGTCTGCCACGGTCAGACCGTTTTCAGCCAGCAGAGTCTTGATCTGGGCGATCACGTTGGCGCGCTCGGCACGGCGGGCTTCAGCAACTTGTTTTTCCAGTTCAGCGGCTTGCTTGGCAAGGGCAGATTGTTGAGCGAGGAGTTCTTGCAGATTGCTCATGGCGTTCCTTTGTGGCCCGGTTGTGAGGGCTTAATAATTATCACGTTTCTGCCAGGTCGGCAGCGTTAAGGCATAACAGCCGAATGATGGGTCATTCGGTCAGGGAACGAATTCTAAACACGAAATAATTAACCGTGCAAATCAGGTGATTTAGGCCAATTTAACATCGGTGATATTGCATGCGGAACGGGCCTTGCCTGCATTTAGCGCGACGCGTCTCGTTTGACGGCCTCACCCAGCTTGATGACGGCGAGTGCGTAATAGCTGGACTGGTTGTATCGAGTAATCGCGTAGAAATTGGCGGTGCCCGCGATCAGTGTGGCCGTTGCGCCGCCGTTCTCCAATTTCACCAAGGCCAGCTTGCCAGGGTGATTCAGGGCAGCCTCAGCCAAGGTCGCACCGAGCGCTTGCATATCTTCAGCAGAGAAGCTGGGGCGGATATCTGGTGCCAGCAGTTTGTTCAGCGCCCAGGTGTCTTCCGGTGGGGTGATATCGAAATAGCTGGGCCACTCGGCACGCCAGCCGTGCTCGGCCAGGTAATGTGCAACGCTGCCGATGGCATCGACCGGGCTGTTACGCAAATCGACCTTGCCATCGCCATCGAAGTCGACGCCCCACTTCCGGATGGAGCTAGGCATGAACTGAGGCAGGCCGATGGCGCCCGCGTAAGACCCCAGCACGCTGGCAGGCGCCACATTTTGCTCGTGGCAGAGGGTCAAGAATTGCCCCAACTCGGAACGGAAGAAGGCGCTGCGATCACTGCGCCCCTTCGGAAAATCGAGGCTCAAGGTGGTCAGGGCATCCAGTACCCGGAAATTACCCATCTGACGGCCATAAATGGTTTCAACACCCAGGACGCCCGCGATGATGTGTGCCGGCACACCGTAGAGCTGTTCGGCACGCTGCAAGGTCGTCGCGTGTTGACGCCAGAAGCTCACACCGGCTTTGATTCGGATGGGCTCGACAAAGCGGCTTCGATAAAGCGCCCAGTTTTTGCCGGTGGCGGCCGGCGGCGGCATCATCAGCTTGGCCACGCTTTCTTTCTGGCGTGCTTCAGACAAGGCGGCCCAAACCCATTGAGGGTCAAGCTGATATTCCGCAGCGAGGGTCCACGCCAACTCACGCGCATCGCTGCGTCGGGCATAACTGTCAGCTGGCGCTGCGCTGTTGAGCATCAGGCTGCTCTGTGGCTGCTGAAGCGTGTCGGTCGAAGCCTGCTGTGGGGCCGCAGGCGTTGGTGATACTGGAGCGACTGACGCTTGCGGAGCGGGTGGGGTCGAGCAGCCACTTAACTGATGCAAGACCAGGCCGGCCAGGGCAGAACACATGAAGGCGCGCATGGTTGCACGCTGAACAAAACGAAACATGAGACGGAACTCGAAAGACTCGCGACGCCGGCGGGACCCGGATTGGTCGTCAGTGTGCCTGATCTGCGCGGCGTGACGGGACAGCATTGGCGTGCGCTCGCCACGACTTGACCAGTTTGTAGATGGATCGGATTTCGGCTTGTGCGGCCTTCTGCGATTGGTGCTCGGACAGGTGGGGCGCGTGGGCGTATCGGAGGCGGTCCAGTTCATGCAGCCGTGCGATCAACTCGCGCTGAAGCCCCAGCGTGCTCGGGGCCATTCTTTGGCCTTCGATGTATCGAGCCCAAGCGAGTGCCGGCGCAGGCAGGGGCATTTGTGGGGGCGGATCTCCGGTCAGCGGAAGCAGCGTCTTGTGCAACTGCCACATCCGCTTCTGCCATGGCGATTGGCGTCTGACAGGGCGTTGCCACCACAGCCACATGCCACCCACAACGCTGCTCAGCACCAAGCCAGCGGCACTGAGTCGCAACAGATCTTGCCAGTCTGGCTCGCTCACGCCCCAGCCTTCGAGCAAAGCCAATTGCTGTTGACGTGAATAGCTCTGCACCCACATGTTCCAACGGTGGTTGGCTGCCTCCAGATAGGCTCTTGCGGTATGCCAGTAGGCTGCATCGAGGCCGGGCAGGGCGCCATCGACATTGCGTGCCCGTGTGTCAAAGCGTCGGGGGCGTTCGATGCGTTCAGGGGCCACGGCGGCAGTCGGGTCGACGCGAACCCAGCCGCGCTCGTCAGACCAGTATTCGGCCCAAGCATGTGCATCGCTGTTGCGGACCACCAGCCAGTCGTCAAAGGGATTTTTCTCTGCCCCTTGGTAGCCCGTCACGATGCGTGCGGGCACCCCCATGTTGCGCAGGACCACCACCACGGCACTGGCGAAGTGCTCGCAAAACCCTGCGCGCTGATCCAACCAGAATCGATCGATCTGGTGCGGAGATGGGGGTGTCCCCGGTGGCAAATCGGCGTCAGGGGATAAGGTGTAGCGAAAGTTTTCCTGGCGGATGTAGCGCAATACGGCCAGAACCTTCTGGTCCGCACTGGCTGAGACCAAGTCGGACTGTGCAGAAAAATCTCGCGTCCAACCCATCGTGCGGGGGTTGAATCCCAAGGGCAGGGCGAGGAGCCGGTGGCGATCTGCATCCGACAGGTTCACATTCCCCTCAGACGCCATCCAATTCGCTTTGGCATCGATCTGTGCCCGTTCGGACAGCGGCTGTGCTGCCAACCAGTTGCGGCCCATTCGGACCAATTTGGGCTCACGCAGGGGTGGTGTAGGGCTGGCCTGGAAGGTCCCGTCCAGCAAGGCCATGCTGCGCAAGCGGGAGGGTTCGATGGAGGCTTGATAGCTCACGCTGTCACGCAACTGCGACGGGTTTGGGGGGGGCTCAGGCTCGGTTGGGAATGTATCCATCCGGGTGTTGTCGCGCGGCGCTTGTGTCCAAGTCTGGCCATCAAACTGTTCGAGCACCGGCCCGCGGAAATACAGCTTTTGAGGCGGAGGTGCTGCGGGCGCAAAGCGCACACGCATGGCAATCGAGTCGTCCAGCGCCAATTCGGCAACGTGTCCGAGCCTCATGTCGTCTGACAGTCCTGTTCTCGGCCCGGCGTCGCCGGGCAAGCGCCACAGTGGCCCAAACCGCGGGAAAAACAGGAACAGCATCACCATCAGTGGCAACCCGAGGAGCATGCTGAGGCATGCCGTACGCCAGGCTGACCAGATGGAGGGGCGCCCAATCGGCCGCTGCGCCAAGATCAGGGAACTCAGCCAGGCCAGTGTGGCCAGCAACATGAGTGCCGCAATGACGATGCTTTGCGAGTACAGAAACTGCGTCAGGACCAGGAAAAAACCCAGACAGGTGATGACCAACGCATCGCGTCGAGCGCGCAGCTCCAGTGTTTTCAGTGCCGCCAGCACGGTGACCAGAGTGATACCAGCCTCACGCCCCATCAGCGAGTGATGGGTGCGCCAGGTGAGCGCCAGGCACGCCGCCAGCGCAAGCCAGTTGACCCACCGAGGCGGCAACGGGGCATCTCGCCAGGCAAGTTGGGCTCGCCAGGCCACGGCCAGCACCACGCCACTGGCGCACCACCAGGGCAGTCGCGGCAGGTGCGGGGCCACGGTCACCAGCAGCGCAGCGAGTAGCCACAGCGTGTCACGTCCCTCGCGACTGAGCTTGGCAGTCGACCACAGCAGGCGGAGAGACGTGGTCATGCGTGACCCTCCGCAGAGGGTGTGGGCCACGTTGCCAAGGCGTCCAGGCAAGCCTTCAGGTGATGCGGGCCGCTGTCGCAGTCCACTTGCACACCGGGTAAACGAAGGCCGTAGCGGCTGCCCGTGTCGCTGGCGACCTGCTCTGCGCTCACCAACCACGAGGCCAGGCGAGACAGACGTGACTCCAACGCCAAGCCCTGCATGCCTGGCGAGGCATCGAAATCCAGCCACAGGTCAGGTGACCGTCCGCGAACCGGCTCGCGCGTCACCAGGCCCGTGCCCGAAGCCAATGCGTGGCTGGACTTTTTCCATGCAATCCAACGCAAGGGATCGCCTCGGCGGTAGTCGCGCAACCCATCCGGAATGTCTGCATGCCGCTGCGCTGCACTGGGCATCACGGCCTGATTCTGATCTGGGGTGCTCTCGGGGAGTGCGGGAGGGTGAAGCTCCAGCGCGGGCCAAATCAGCACCCGACTGTGGGGGCGCCAATAAGCCCAGACTCTGAAAAAGCCCATGGGGAAGCCCGTTTCAATGACCACCGTGGGCATGTCCATCCAGCCGCGACGGGTTGCGGGCGTTTCGAGCTCAACGGTGGTGTCGCCGCCCGCCGTCACCTCAAAAGGCGTCAGGTCTTGCAACACCGAGGTCTGTTTGTCAGCCAGGAACCGTGTACTGAAGCCCAGTCGCAGGCCTAACCGATGCTTGCGACCTTGATCATTGTGAGCCAGCACCGTCAGTCGCACGGCTTGGCCCGCATGGACGCCATGAGGCGCCAGCAAACTCAACCTCAGCCCCTGCAGGTTGCTGTGCGTTTGGTACATCACGGCCAAGCCGGTGCCCGCCAGCAGAAATGTCAGCGCGTAACCCAGATTGATTTGCTCATTGATGGACGCCGCCAGCAAGATCAGGATGACGGCAGCGAAACCCCAACCTGCTCGGGTGGGCAGGATGTAGACATTGCGCTGCGTCAGTCGAAGATCGTCTTTGCGGGGCAGTCGCGCTGTCCACCAAGCTTGCCAACGAGCCGACCAGCTGTCACGCCAGCGATGCAGCACCGTCATGGAACGGGGGTCGCTTCCAGCAATGCACGCGCTTGTGCAGCACTGCTGCGGGTGGATTGCGGCAAGACCTGCAGGCGATGGGCAACGGCCGGCACCCACAGCACCTGAATGTCCTCAGGGGAGACGTGTCCCCGCCCCAGAACCAGTGCGCGAGCACGCGCCAGTCGCAGCAACGAGAGGCCAGCTCGAGGACTCAGACCCAATGCAAACCAGCGCCCATCGCGCGTGGCGCTGATCAACGCTTGCAGATAGTCCAGCAACCCGTCTGAAACATGCACCGACTCAATGGCCTGTTGCAACGCCAGCCATTGTTCGGGCTGCATCACGGACGGCAGGCTGGCCAGAAGGCTGCGCCGATCGGCGCCCGTCAGCAGGGCTCGCTCCGCGTCCTGAGAGGGATAGCCCAGCGACAAGCGCATGGCAAACCGGTCCAGTTGCGACTCGGGCAAGGGGTGGGTGCCCAACTGATCCGATGGATTTTGCGTGGCGATCACAAAAAAAGGCGAGGGCAGGGGGCGGGTCTCACCATCGGCTGACACCTGCCGCTCCTCCATGGCTTCCAGCAGTGCGCTCTGGGTCCGCGGTCCTGCGCGGTTGATTTCATCAGCCAGGAGCACTTGCGCAAACACCGGCCCGGGATGGAAGACAAACGCCTCCTTTTGCCGCTCGTACACGCTGACCCCGATCAGGTCTGAGGGCAGCAAATCGGCGGTGAACTGGATGCGGGCGTGCGTCAACCCCAGACAGTGCGCCAATGACTGAGACAAAGTGGTCTTGCCCACACCGGGGACGTCTTCAATCAGCAGATGGCCGCCAGCCAACAGACAGATCACACTCAGCGTGACCTGCTCTCGCTTGCCCACGATGATCGTGCTAACCTGATCGATTAGCTGCGTGATCTGCGATGGACTGGCCGAGTTGGCGCCCCCCGTGTGCGCCTGAAGAGGGGTTTTGTCGTTGCGGAGCATGCCGCCACATTACCTGAAACCCGTCTGACGTGCTGAGCAGGACTGAATCATGACGACCGGCTACTTTTCCCATCCCGACTGTCTGTTCCATGACATGGGGGAGGGGCACCCGGAGTGTCCGCAACGGATCGAAGCCATTGAGGCCCGACTGAAAGAAGAGGGTCTGGATGCCCGCCTCGACCATCGCGACGTTCCCATGGCGGACAACAGCGACCTGGCGCTGGCCCATGAAATGAATTACGTCCTGACGCTGGACGATTTCCTGCAGCAACTGGAAGCCACGGGTGACACCCGCGCACTGGACCCGGACACCTGGGCCTGCCCCGGCACCCGGTCGGCAGCCTGGCGTGCGGCAGGCGCGGCCATCGCCGCGACCGACGCTGTGATCGATGGTGCGGTCCACAACGCCTTTTGTGCCATCCGCCCACCCGGGCACCATGCTCTGCGTGGTCAGACCATGGGTTTTTGCTTCTTCAACAACGTGGCCGTGGCTGCGCGCCATGCGCTGGACGTCCGGGGCCTGCAACGCGTGGCCATCGTGGACTTTGACCTGCACCACGGCAACGGTACCGAAGACATCCTCGCAGGCGACGATCGCGTGCTGATGCTCGGCTTCTTCATGCACCCCGCCTATCCGTACTGCGGGGCCGAGAGTCGCGCCGGCAACATGGTGAACGTGCCCGTGCCCTCACGCAGCAACGGTTCCACCATCCGCGATGTGGTCGAGAGTTACTGGCTCTACCGCATCGAAGACTTCAAGCCCGACATGATTTTCATCTCGGCTGGTTTCGATGCGCACCGTGAAGACGAAATGGGGGGCTTGGGTCTGGTCGAGGCCGACTACGCCTGGATCACCCAAAAAATTCTTGACCTGGCACAACGTTACTGCCAGGGCCGCGTGGTGTCCTGCCTGGAGGGGGGCTACAACCTGGACTCGCTGGCGCGCAGTGCCGCCACCCACGTTCGCACGCTGCTTGAGTATTGATGTCTGTTTTCATGAATCCGTCCAGTTCCGTCACCGCCACCCACCCGCTGACCGCAACCGAGCTTGAACACCTGATCGGTCAATTGGGTGAGGCACCTGCTTGGGCTGAAATGGGTGTGCTGCTGGGGTGCCTGGGCTTGTCTTGGGCGCTGGTTCGCCTCTGGCGCGGCCGTCACGTCGATCCCAAGTCCATCTGGTTTGGCCGCCGCATCATCGACGGGGTGCTGTTTCCGGTGCTGGCGCTGTTGCTGGCGCTGGGCGCGCGCCGCTTGTTCCTGGGCGACCTGCCCATGGTTGTCTTCCGGGTCGCGCTGCCGGTGCTGATGTCGCTGACGGTCATCCGATTGACCGTCAAAGTGTTGCGCGCCGTGTTCCCCGACTCTCAGGCCGTGCGCGTGGTCGAGCGGACCGTATCTTGGCTGGCCTGGTTGGCCACTGTGATGTGGATCACCGGAGTGTTGCCCATCATCCTCGACGAGATGGAGGACGTGCACTGGAAGATCGGTGCGGCTCGGGTCACCCTGCGCAGCCTGGTCGAAGGTTCGCTCAGCGCCGTGCTGGTGCTGATCCTGTCCTTGTCGCTGTCGTCTGCCATCGAGGCACGCCTGCTCAAGGGGGCGACCGACAACCTGTCGCTGCGCAAGATTGCCGCCAATGCCATCCGGGCCTTGCTGCTGGTGGTGGGCCTCATCCTGGCCATGTCGACCGCTGGCATCGACCTGACGGCGCTGTCGGTGCTCGGTGGTGCGGTGGGCGTGGGTCTGGGTTTCGGCTTGCAAAAGTTGGCGGCCAACTACGTCAGTGGTTTCGTGATCCTGGCCGAGCGCAGTCTGCGCATCGGCGACTTGGTGCGGGTGGACAACTTTGAGGGCCGCATCACCGACATCAACACCCGGTACACCGTGCTGCGTGCCTCGAACGGACGCGAGTCGGTGGTGCCCAACGAGTTGTTGATCACCCAGCGCGTGGAAAACGCGTCGCTGGCCGACACCAAAATGGCCATGACGACCCTCGTGCAGGTGGCATACGGCACGGACATGGACTGGCTGATGCCGCAACTCCTCGAAGCTATCCGTCGGGTGGATCGCGTGCTGCCTGATCCTGCGCCAACGGTGTTTCTCTCCAACTTTGCCGCCGATGGCTTGGAGTTAACCGTCACGTTCTGGATTCGTGATCCGGAAAACGGCCAATTGGCAGCCCGGTCGGCTGTCAATCTGGCGATCTTGCGCACCCTGAACGAGTTGGGGGTCGAGATTCCGTTTCCCCAGCGCGTCGTTCACCAGATCCCTCACCCCAATGAGGTATCCTCCAGCGCAACCTGAGTTTTCTGCCTGCTTCGGCAGGCTGGCCACCGCATGACCCAATCTTCCCAATCGCCCAAGGCTGACGACGATCTCGTCGTGGACGTCGCCGATGACGTGGACGACGCACCTCGTCCTCGTCGCAAGGGCATCTACATTCTTCCTAACCTGTTCACCCTGGCCGCTCTGTTTGGCGGGTTCTACGCCATCGTCATGGCCATGAATGGCCAGTTCGAGCAGGCGGCCATTGGCGTGTTCTGTGCCATGGTGCTCGACAGCCTGGATGGCCGTGTCGCCCGCATGACGAACACGCAAAGCGCGTTTGGCGAGCAAATGGACAGCCTGTCTGACATGGTGTCGTTTGGCGCCGCACCGGCGCTGATCGTCTACGAATGGGCGCTCAAGGACATGGGCAAACTGGGCTGGATCGCTGCTTTTGTCTATTGTTCGGGCGCGGCCCTGCGTCTGGCGCGTTTCAACACCAATATCGCTGTGGTCGACAAGCGCTTCTTCCAAGGTCTGCCCAGCCCTGCAGCCGCCGCGTTGGTCATGGGCCTGATCTGGGTGGTGACCGACGTCGGCGAGAACGCCACCTCCTTGCCCTGGATGGTCTGGCTGGCTTGTGCGTTCACCCTTTACGCCGGCTTGACCATGGTGACGAACGTGCCTTTCTACAGTTTCAAGGACGTCAACTTCCGCCGCACGGTACCGTTCATTGCCGTGGTGGCCATTGCACTCGGCATCGCGGTCATCACCATCCATCCGCCCATCGTGCTGTTTGGTGTGTTCGTGGTGTACGGCCTGTCGGGGTACGGCGTCTACATCTGGAAGCGCATGAAGGGCAAGCCCGTCAGCGTCATTTCCACCTCGACCGACGAGCCTGACGAAGCCGGCTTGCATCGCTGAGCGCGAGCAGCCTGAACGAAATTCTGCCCCTGGAGGCACACCATGACCGACAAGCTGATCATTTTCGACACCACCTTGCGTGACGGCGAGCAGTCGCCCGGCGCGTCCATGACCCGCGAAGAGAAGCTGCGCATCGCACGCCAGCTCGAGCGCATGAAGGTGGACGTCATGGAGGCGGGTTTTGCCGCGTCGTCCAATGGCGACTTTGAGGCCATCAAGGCCATCGCCGACGTCATCAAGGATTCGACCGTGTGCTCGCTGGCACGCGCCAACGACCGCGACATCAGTCGTGCGGCCGAGGCCCTGAAGGGTGCCAATTCCTGGCGGATTCACACCTTCATTGCCACCAGCCCATTGCACATGGAGAAAAAACTCCGCATGTCGCCCGAGCAGGTGCTGGAGCAGGCCAAGTCGGCTGTGCGTTTCGCCCGCAACCTGACCTCGGACGTGGAGTTTTCTGCTGAAGACGGTTACCGCTCTGAACTCGATTTCCTGGCGCGCGTCTGCGAAGCCGTGATCGCCGAAGGCGCCACCACCATCAACATCCCTGACACGGTGGGTTATGGCATCCCCGAGTTGTACGGCAACTTCATCCGCGAACTGCGTCAAAAAGTGCCGAACTCCGACAAGGCCATCTGGTCGGTGCACTGTCACAACGACTTGGGCATGGCCGTGGCCAACTCTCTGGCCGGCGTGAAGATGGGTGGTGCCCGTCAGGTGGAGTGCACGATCAACGGTCTGGGTGAGCGCGCTGGCAACTGCGCCATGGAAGAAATCGTCATGGCGATCAAAACGCGTCGTGACTACTTTGGTCTGGACGTGGGCGTCGATACCCGTCAAATCATGCCGGCGTCCCGTTTGGTGTCTCAGACCACGGGCTTCGTGGTGCAACCCAACAAGGCCGTGGTCGGCGCCAACGCGTTCGCGCACGCATCCGGTATTCACCAGGACGGCGTGCTCAAGGCGCGTGACACCTACGAAATCATGCGCGCCGAAGACGTGGGTTGGGCGGCCAACAAGATCGTGCTGGGCAAGCTCTCGGGCCGCAACGCCTTCAAGCAGCGCCTGCAGGAATTGGGCATCGATCTGGACTCTGAAGCTGAAGTCAACGCCGCGTTCGCCAAGTTCAAGGAACTGGCCGACCGCAAGAGCGAGATCTTTGACGAAGACATCATTGCTCTGGTGGGTGATGAAAGCGTGACGAGCGAGCAAGAGCACTATCGCCTGGTGGCCTTGTCGCAAGGCTCTGAAACGGGCGAACGCCCCCACGCTCGGGTGGTGTTCGCGGCCGGCAATGTCGAGCACAGCGCCGAAAGCCAAGGCAACGGCCCGGTCGATGCCAGCGTCAAGGCGATTGAATCCGTCGTGAAAAGTGGCGCGGAAATTCAACTTTACTCGGTGAATGCCATCACGTCGGGAAGCACAGAATCTCAAGGTGAGGTGACCGTGCGACTGCAATTGGGCGGTCGCGTGGTGAACGGGGTGGGTGCAGACCCGGACATCGTGGTGGCCTCGGCCAAGGCCTATTTGTCGGCCTTGAACAAGTTGCACAGCAACGCCGAACGCGTCGCAGCCCAAGGCTGAACCAAGGCGTGAGTAGCCTGCTTTTGCGGGTTACTTGATAAAGGACGCGTAAGTCTTTGATCTTGCGCGTTTTTTATTTACACTTGAGGTAAGACGAAAGGGTTGTACTGTGACTCGCACAAACTGGAAGCAAAACTGGTTGATCTTGGCGCTCGCCGGGGTGCTGTCTTTGTCCCTGGGTGTGTCGGCTCAGGCTGCGACCAAGAAGGTTGCCTCAGCCAAGACGAAGACCGTTGCAGCGACAAAGTCCAAGGCTGTTGCCTCGAGCAAGGGCAAGAAAAGCGCTGCCGAAAAGCGGGACGTGGCCAGCAAGTCTGACAAGTCCAAGAAGGTTGCTTCATCGAGCAAGCGCCAAGCAGACAAGGTGGCAGACCGCCGTGCCCGCGGGAGCAAGGCCGAGTCACGTCAGGCTCGTGCAGAGCCGCGCGCACCTCGCGTCGCAGCTGTAGCGCCAGTGAAGCCCGTGGTCCTGCGTCAGTCGGCGACCCACGTGCCGGTGGCCGGCATGGCCAACGTGGCTGCGGCATCCAGCGCATCGGGCGCTTCGTTCGGTCAGCTGTACGGCTTGCACCACACGCCGGATCCTCTGGATCTGAAGTCGAGCGTTGCTTTGGTCCTGGATCAAGATACCAACGAGGTGGTGTTCGACAAGAACTCCAACGCAGTGTTGCCCATCGCATCGCTGACCAAGTTGATGACGGCCACGGTGGTGGTCGATGCGCATCAGCCTTTGGATGAAGAAATTTCTATCACGGCCGACGATGTGGACACCGAGAAGAACAGCAGTTCGCGCTTGGCAGTTGGCACCACCCTGACCCGTGGTGAAGCCCTGCATTTGGCCTTGATGTCCTCCGAGAATCGCGCGGCCCACGCCTTGGGCCGCACCTACCCGGGTGGTCTGGGTGCTTTTGTCAATGCGATGAACGCGAAGGCTCGCGCTTTGGGTATGCATGACACCCGTTATGTTGATCCCACCGGCCTCAGCAGCCGCAACCAGTCAAGCGCTCGTGATCTGGCTTCGCTGGTTCGTACGGCCTATCAGCAACCTTTGATCCGCGAGTTGTCGACATCGCCTGAGTACGCGGTTCGCCTTGGCGCGCGGCAGGTGCAGTTCCGTAACACCAACAGCTTGGTGCGCAATCCTTCTTGGGACATCGGCTTGCAGAAAACCGGCTACATCGTCGAGGCAGGTCGCTGCTTGGTGATGCAGGCCCGCATGGCTGGCCGCAAGTTCATCATGGTGTTTCTGGACTCTACCGGCAAGTACTCTCGGCAGGCTGATGCCGAGCGTGTCCGTCGCTGGATTGAAAACGGTGGCCAGACTCGTCGCACCGTGAGCGCCTCAGCGCAGGTCAAGAACGCTTCTTGATGCCTTGTGCGAAGCGCCCCAACTGGCGGCGCTGGCATCCATCACAAAACGGCGCCGCTCAATCTGGGGCGCCGTTTTCTTTTGGGATGGGCGTGTGCTCAGCTGTGCTGCCAGCCTAACGACGTTGACACCCTCTGTGCACAGCCGCGCAGGGCATCCAGCCACTCAGGCTGAAGGGGTTGGTTGGCGCTGGTCAGGCTCAGGCTTGCGCAAATGTGTCCCATGTCATCGAGCACGGGCACGGACGCACTGTAGCCGCCGGCATCGCGGGCATCTCGGTCTTGCGCCAAACCGTTTTGGCGAATCTGCTGAAGCTCCAGTTGCAGCAGATCCGGGCGCGTGCCGATCGGGACCAAGGCCTGCAAGCTATTGGCCGAGTCGTTCAGCAGCAAAACCTTGCCCGCTGCGCTTGAAATGAGCGGCAGTCTCAGGCCCATCACGCGGGTGACCTGCACCCCGGCTCGCTCACTCACGGTTCGTTCGACGCACAGGGCTTCGTCATCCTGTCGGACGAAGAGGGCAACGGGTTGCCCGGTCAGCCGATGGAGGTCTTGCATGGGTCTGACTGCAAGTTCGCGCACATCCAGCCGAGCCTTGACGAGGTTGCCAAGCTCCAGCAAGCGCATGCCCAGCCGGTAACTGCCGGGGCCGCAGCGCTCCACCATGCCTCCTACGGCCAAATCGTTCAAGATCCGGTGTGCGGTGGATGGGTGAAGGCTGGTCCTCTCGCTGATGACCTTAAGCGAGACAGCATCGCCTTCCTGCGCCAGGGTGTCGAGCAGCGAAAACATTCTGCTGAGCACTTGGATGGACGTCGAGTTGTGTGGGGTGTCGCTCATCTGGGGGCATCCTCTTGGGAACCAGGTTTCGAAACATGGGATCTACGCTCAATCGGCGAAATAATCCTGGGCTTGAGCTGTTTTACGAACCTTCTTGGTGCGCATGTTCGGGTTCTCATGACATTCATGTACTTTTCCCGCTTCTTTGGCGCCATGCGAGGCGTGCTGGTGCTGTGGTGCCTCTGCTTGCTTGGCGCCGGGCAGAGCTTGGCTGCACCTGACTTGTCGGCTGCTGCAGCCAGCAGTGCCACGCCTGCGTCTCAAGCCCAGCCCGCTCGACGGTGGATGACGGTGCCCCGTGTGTATGGGCAGCTTCAGACCAAGGACCTGGGGGTCGTCATCAACGATGACGATCCTTATTCCGTGCAGGTGGGGGCCTACTACCTCAAGGCTCGTCATATTCCTGAAGGGCAGGTCTTGCACGTGCGTTTGCCGGTCAAAGGCGCCTTGACGTCAGCGGAGTTTGAGGAGTTGCGCAAGAAGATCGACACGCACTTCGCGGATCGGGTTCAGGCGCTCGCTTTGATCTGGCGCTTGCCTTACGCTGTCGAGTGCAATGCCATCACGGGAGCGCTTGCGCTGGGTTTTGATCCCAAGGTGTGCAGCAACACCTGCGCACCGACACGTCCATCTTCTTATTTCGGCACGGCGTCATCTCGCCCCTATTCAGAGCATCACATGCGTTTGAGCATGCTGCTGGCCTCCAAAGACATTCCGTCGGCCAAAGCCTTGATTGACCGAGGCGTCAGCGCTGATGGCACTTTGGGACTTCGGGGCGGTTTGCCGGTGGCGGCTCACTTTGTCACCACCAGCGATGAAGTGAGAAGTCGTCGCAGAAGCTTGTTTCCGCCTGCGGGACTCCAGCCTAAATTGGGGGTCGACGTTGTATTGGATCAGGCTGACGCCTTGCGCGATGCCGACCGCGTACTCATCTACCTGACAGGTCGAACCATGGTCGACCATCTGGAGACCGTGCATTTCCTGCCCGGCGCGCTGGCTGATCACCTGACGTCGTTTGGCGGTGTGCTCGACAAACCCCACGGGCAAATGACGGTACTGTCGTGGATCGATGCTGGCGCAACGGCCAGTTACGGCACAGCCAGTGAGCCCTGTGCCCATTTGCAGAAGTTTCCCCACCCTCAGGCCTTGCTGCTGTTTTATTTGCAGGGTGCCACGGCCATTGAAGCCTATTGGAAAAGCGTCCTGTGGCCGCAGCAAGGACTGTTTGTGGGTGAGCCTCTGGCTGCGCCGTTTGCCCGACGGGTGACGGGGGCTACTTCAACAGTCCCCAGCGGACCTTCTGACTGATCCAGCTCTTCATGAGTGGGGTGAGAACGATGCGCTGGTGCAGCACCAGATCGCCGCTTTGGGCAACGGCCGCCATTTGTGCCAATTGAATATGCGCCAGCACCAACAGAGGTTTCAACGCCCGCTGTTCGGCGCGTGACAGTGCTCGAATGGCTGAGAGCCCCTGATCGAGGGTTGCATGGGCCTGTGCATGCAAGTGCCCCAACAGGGCGGACCAGCCCGCGGGCACTTGTTGGGCGTCCGGTCGGGTAAGTTGGTGAGCCTTGACATCGTGGGTCTGCAAGACATCAATGGCCACATTGACCCAACCTGCGCGTGCATCCTGCCCCAATCGTCCCAGTTGATGGGCTTGACGCAAACCGACACCCAACAGATTGGCTGCCGAGCGGGCCGCGTCGCTCGTGGCCCCCAGCAAGACCGCGGCACTTTCGGCCGCTGCGCCGGTGGTTTGTCGTGCATGTCGCTGCAGGCTGCCATCGTCCAGCCAGCGTGTTTGATGGACCAACTGAATCAGCCCCTCGATCTGTTGTGACCACAGTGGCCACTCCGGCCAAGTCGGGGCGTTTGGCAACAGGGTGAACGCCTTGACGCGCTGCAACAGCGGGTGTTGCGCTTGGCCTTGCTCGGCCCGCTTGAGTTCACTCAGCCACCAGGTCAGCTTTTGCTCGGCCACCCCGGGGTCTCGCACCTCATAAGGAATGAGGGCGGTCTCGTGCCACCACGTCAGCCAGGTTTCGAGGGGCGCGCGCTGTTGTGCTGGCACCACCTTCAGTGCGTGATAAAGACTGCTGCCTGGGCGAGGGAAGGTGTGTGCGAGCCGCTCCGGCCGAGCGTCCTGAGGTGAGGTGTCGGTTGCGAGAGTGGGCGCTGAGGGCGGTTGTGAACGGTCGGTCATGTCTCAAGGTCTGCTGCGGACCCTATTGTCCATGTGTCAGGAAGCCGGCAAAGGAAGACCTTAAATTTCTTACTGACCCGCGAGTCAGTTACTATGGCGGCCTGTGATGTCGGGAAGAGGCATGCCGAAGGCGTGAGCCAGGCAACTTTCCGGCCCCATTTTTCTAAGACGACAAGAATGAACACCATGCGCTGGACCAAGGCCTCTGCCTGTGTTGTGATGCCCCTTTGCCTGAGTTTGCTGGTTGCTTGTAGCAAGCCGCAGCCAACTGAGGCGCCGGTGCGCGCTGTGCGCACCATGGTTCTGACCGACGCGGGGGGCGTGCTGGAGCGTGAGTTCGCGGCAGACATCCGTGCGCGACATGAGTCCCGCCTGGGGTTCCGCGTGGGGGGCAAGGTGGTGCAGCGTGCGGTGGTTCTGGGGCAAGCCGTCAAGGCCGGGCAGGTACTGGCTCAGCTTGATCCGCAGGATTTGCGTCTCGTTCAGGATGCCGCCCGTGCGGGTGTGGCCGCTGCCGAGGCCAATGCTGCACTCTCGGCCTCCAATCTGAAGCGTTTCACCGAACTGCGTGCACAGGGATTCATCAGCTCGGCAGAGCTTGAGCGTCACGAAACCGCCAACCGTGCGGCACAAGCCAGCTTGCAGCAGGCACGCGCACAAGCCGGTGTCCAGACCAATCAGGCCAACTATTCGGCATTGGTGGCAGACGCAGCGGGTGTCATCACCTCTGTGGATCTGGAGCCTGGTCAAGTTGTCGCTGCCGGCCAGCCGGTGCTCACCTTGGCTCATGATGGCGCCCGTGATGCGGTGTTTGCCGTGCCGGAAGACATGGGCGCAGCGGTGCGCGCACTGATCGGCAAGCCGGGCGCATTGAAGGTTCGCCGTTGGGGCAGCGCCGATTGGGCGCCGGTGACCCTGCGGGAAATGGCGGCGGCAGCGGATCCGGTCACACGCACTTACCTGGCGAAGGCGGATGTGGGCAGCGATCATTTCGGCCTGGGGCAGACGGCGACGGTCATGCTCAACACCACGGTGCGAGCCAACGGTGGCTTGCGCGTCCCGCTCAACGCACTGGTCGAAAAAGATGGGCATTCAGCGGTGTGGGTGCTTGATGGGCAATCCATGACCGTGAAGACCGTGCCTGTGGTGACGGCGGACATCAGCGGCAATGTGATTCTGGTGACCAAAGGCCTGAATCCTGGTCAGGAAGTGGTGACCGCCGGCGTGCATGTGTTGACCGAAGGTCAAAAGGTACGTCGCTACCAACCAGATGCTGCCACGCCCGCTTCGGCGCCAGCTTCTGCAGCATCCAAATAACCAGCGCACGGAGAAACACCGGTGAGTAACGGTACGAATACGTCCTGGTCTGGCAAACAGCGCTTCAACATCTCGTTGTGGGCGTTGGAGCACCCGGCGCTGACCCGCTATCTGATGATCGTTCTGATGGTCTTGGGGGTTGCGGCTTACTTTACTTTGGGTCAGGACGAAGATCCTCCCTTTGCGTTTCGTGCCATGGTGGTGCGAACCTACTGGCCTGGCGCCACCGCTCAGCAAGTGGCAGAGCAGGTGACGGACAAGATCGAGCGCACGCTCCAGGAGGTGCCCTACGCCGACAAAATCCGCTCTTACACCAAGCCGGGTGAATCCTTGACCATCATGATGGTCAAGGACAGTTCGCCCCCCAAGGAGATTCCCAATCTTTGGTATCAGGTGCGAAAGAAGGTCGGCGACATGCGCTACACCTTGCCGCAAGGCGTGGTGGGGCCGTTCTTCAATGACGAATTCGGGGATGTGTACGGGTCGATTTATGCGATCTCGGCAGATGGCTTTTCCCATGAAGAGTTGCGTCAATTTGCCGAGCGTGTGCGCTCCGACATGCTGCGTATCCCCAACGTCGCGAAGGTTGAGTTGTGGGGCGTGCAGCCGGAAAAGGTGTTCATCGAGATTCCGCAGCGTCGCCTGGCCGAGCTGGGCATCGACATGAGCCAGGTGATTGCGCAGCTGAATGCACAAAACGCCGTCGAAGGCGGTGGGGTCTATGCTGGCGAGCAGGCCAATGTGCAGATGCGCGTCAATGGCGCCTTCCAGTCGGTCGATCAACTGCGTGTGCTGCCGATTCGTGTGATGAATCCGGTCACTGGCCAAGCTCGCAGCGTCAAGCTGGGTGACATCGCAACGGTGACGCGTGCCTACCAGGATCCACCATCGACCAAGGTTCGCCATCAAGGCAAAGAAGTGATCGCGCTGGGTGTTTCCATGGCCAAGGGCGGGGACATCATTGCATTGGGCAAGAGCTTGTCTGAAGCCACCGAGCGCATTCGCCACGATCTGCCCGCCGGTATCGAGCTGGATCAGATTCAAAACCAGCCCGCCACGGTGTCGAGTTCGGTGGGCGAGTTTGTCAAAGTGCTGATTGAGGCGGTGGTGGTGGTGCTGGGTGTGAGCTTCCTCAGCTTGGGCCTGCATACCAAGCCCTGGCGCCTGGACGTGTGGCCTGGGCTGATCGTGGCCATCACCATTCCTTTGGTGCTCGCCTTGACCTTCCTGGTGATGAAGTTCTGGGGCGTGGGACTGCACAAGATCTCGCTTGGGGCGCTCATCATCGCGCTGGGCCTGCTCGTGGATGACGCCATCATCGCCGTGGAAATGATGGTCCACAAGCTGGAAGAAGGTTATGACAAGGTGCACGCCGCGACGGCGGCTTACAACCTGACGGCCATGCCCATGCTGACCGGCACGTTGATCACCGCCGCTGGGTTTCTGCCCATCGGGATGGCCAATTCAGCAACCGGTGAATACACCTTTGCCATTTTTGCGGTGACAGCTGCGGCCTTGGTCATCTCTTGGCTGGTGTCGGTGTACTTCGTGCCTTACTTGGGGCAGCAACTGCTGCGAACCAAGCCCAAGATTGCGCATGGCAGCGACGAAGATCTGTACGACACCCCGTTCTACAGCCGTTTCAAAAAGCTGGTGAACTGGTGTGTGGAACACCGCTGGATCACCATTGGACTGACGATCGGTGCTTTGGTTCTGGGTGTCATGGGGATGGGGAAGGTGCAGCAGCAGTTTTTCCCGGACTCCAACCGTCCAGAAATTCTGGTGGATCTGTGGCTGCCGGAAGGCAGCAGCTTCCAGGCTACCGAAGACATGGCTCGGCGATTTGAGGCGCGTCTCCTGAAAGAGCCGGGCGTCAAGTCGGTCAGCACCTGGGTGGGCTCAGGCCTGCCGCGCTTCTATCTGCCGCTGGATCAAATCTTCCCGCAAACCAACGTCAGCCAGGCGGTCGTGTTGCCGGAAAGTTTTGCGGCTCGCGAGGCCTTGCGTCACCGCTTGGTGACGGTGATGGCTGAGGAGTTTCCGGAGTTGCGAGCCCGGGTGAAGTTGTTGCCGAACGGGCCGCCTGTGGCCTATCCGGTTCAGTTCCGTCTGGAGGGCCCTGACGTTGCGACCCTGCGCCGCTTTGCAGACGAGGCCAAGGCCATCATGCGGTCTCACAAAGACATGCACGGCATCAACGACAACTGGAACGAGTCGGTCAAATCCCTGCGTCTGGAAGTTGATCAGGACAAGGCCCGTGCCTTGGGTGTGACCACGCAGTCGATTTCGCAGGCTTTGCGCACGCAGACCTCGGGCACGATCGTGGGCCAATATCGCGAGAGCGATCGCCTGATCGACATCGAGTTGCGTGCGCCGCAATCCGAGCGCGTGACCCTGGAAGCACTGGACAGCGCCTATGTACCCTCGGCCACCGGTCGCATGATTCCCTTGTTGCAGGTGGCCAAGCCTCAACTGGCTTGGGAGCCTGGCGTGTTGTGGCGTGAAGGTCGCTTGTTTGCCGTCACCGTGCAAGGGGACGTACGCGATGGCGTGCAAGGCCCGACGGTGACCACCGCCTTGTGGCCCAAGATGCAGGAACTGCAGCAACGCATGCCGGCAGGCTACCGCGTGGTGGTTGCCGGGACGACCGAAGAAAGCAGCAAGGGCCAGGGCTCGATCATGGCCAATCTCCCCACCATGCTGTTCATCATCTTCACGCTGCTGATGCTGCAGTTGCAGAGCTTCTCGCGCGCGCTGTTGGTCTTCCTGACCGGTCCCATGGGGATCGCGGGCGTGGCCATGGCCTTGCTGGCATTGGATCGCCCCTTCGGCTTCGTGGCGCTGCTCGGCGTGATCGCCTTGATGGGCATGATCATGCGCAACTCGGTGATCCTGATCGACCAGATCGAGCAGGATCGTGCGTTGGGCGTGGCCGCTTGGGACGCCATCGTGGATGCTGCAGTGCGTCGTTTCCGACCCATCGTCCTGACAGCTGCTGCGGCAGTCCTGGCCATGATTCCGTTGAGTCGCAGCACCTTCTGGGGCCCGATGG
>NZ_JBLIZW010000075.1:0-9981 GCF_048860245.1 Aquabacterium sp.
GGCGCCACCGGGGCGGCAGCGGCCGCATCGGCAGCAGCTTCTGCCGCCAGCTGTTGCTTGATGTCACCCATTTCGGTCATGCGCAGGACGCGCCCGATGCCGGTGGGATCGATGCCGTATTCAGCCGGCAGCACGACGGCAACCAGGAGCACCACCGCAGAGATGGCAGCCAGGATGGTGGAGCGCACCAGTTGCTTGGAGGAAGGCAGTTCGGCGCGCAGGGGGGTATCACTGTTGTACATATTGAATATTCCTTGGGTGTTCAAGACACAAAATAGCCGGTGAGCTGCATGCCCACCAAGATGAAGCCCGCACTCATCATGGCGACGTTGGCGGTGTAGGCATTGCGAACGAAGCTGGGGGTGCGGCGCCAGTAGCTCATGCCGATCAGGATGACTGCCAGTGCCAGCATCTGCCCGATCTCCACGCCCACGTTGAAGGCCAGCAGGTTGGGCACCAAGCCGTCGGTCGAGATCTCATACTCCTGAATCTTGGTCGCCAGACCAAAGCCGTGGAACAGGCCGAACACCAAGGTTGCCACCTTGGTGTTGGGCTGGAACCCCAGCCAACGCTGGAAAGCACCGATGTTGTCCAAGGCTTTGTAAACGACGGACAGACCGATGATCGCGTCGATCAGGTAGCTGTTGATCCCGACGTTGAAGTAAACGCCCAGGATCATGGTGGTGGAGTGACCCAACGCAAACAAGCTCACGTAGATGCCAATGTGCTTGATGCGGTAGAGGAAGAAGATCACACCGAACAGAAACAGGATGTGGTCGTAGCCCGTCATCATGTGTTTGGCGCCCAGGTACATGAAGGGCAGCAGATTGACGCCCGAAATTTCCTGGATGTAGCCCTTGTCCCCTGCTGTGACGGCGTGGGCAAAGGCCTCTGTGCTGCCCAATAAAAGGCAGATGAAGAAGGCTGAAAGTAGAAGCAGACGGGACTGCCAGATCGCACAAGGCGAACCTGGCAGCCTGTCGAGGACAGGACTGTGCATAAAGACTCCGATGGTCTGAAAGAAGGGGGAGCACTGCGTGGAGCAGTGCGGGGAGCGAGAAGCGTCTCAGCCCATGGGCGGGCGTTCCAGCCTGGACGCCTGCACCATTTCAATCCACGGCCGCACCCGCCCGACCCAATCGGGGAGCTGCGGTGCCGACGAGCTCCAGGCGACGGGCAGGGCGTGCGCTTTGTCGTGCGAGTGATCCGCCCCATGGTGGGAATGGTCGGCAGCGGCGCTCAGATTCACCATCGCCAATCCGTCGTCTCCACCCTGTTCATCTTCGTGCGCATGTCCATGCGCATGTTCGTGCGAACCGTCAGAGGAAAGCGGAGCGACGTGGATCGACGCTGCGATGGCAGCAAGGCCGTGGGAGCTCGTGCCCCCGATCGAAGAGAAGACAGTTCCGAACATGATCACCACCAGCACCAGCCATCGCACGCCCAGCGCTGCCCGGTCAGGGGGCAAGGAGCGGGGGAAGCGCAGGGTCATGGGTGTTGATGCATTCAGTGTTGGTCGAGGGATTATAGTAACCTCCCCCAGGGGATACGATCAGCCATGACGCAACCGCACACACATGCCACCCACCCAGCCATCATCAAACGCCTTCGCAGAGCCAGCGGACACCTGAGCAGCACCATAGAAATGCTGGAGCAGGGACGTACCTGCCTGGATGTCGCTCAGCAGCTGCAGGCCGTTGAGAAAGCGATCCAGCAAGCCAAGAATGCCCTGATCCGGGACCACCTGGATCACTGCCTCGAAGACCTCGTGGGGCCTCTGGGCACCGGTCAGCGCCATTCCCTCGACGAGTTCAAGGAAATCACCCGTTACCTCTGAGCCCCGGGCTCCCTCCGCACCCGAGCACTTCGACCCCGAGAAACAACATGCTGGACATACTCGCCCACCGCACCTACCGCCATCTGTTCGCAGCTCAGGTGATTGCCCTGATCGGGACCGGGCTGGCCACGGTGGCACTGGGCTTGCTCGCATTTGACCTGGCCGGCGACAACGCGGGCATGGTGCTGGGCACAGCCTTGGCCATCAAGATGATCGCGTACGTGGGTGTAGCACCGGTCGCGGCGGCCTTTGCCGAGCGCCTGCCCCGGCGCACCATGCTGGTCACGCTGGACTTGGTGCGTGCGGCTGTGGCGTTGCTGCTGCCGTTTGTTTCCCAGATCTGGGAGGTGTACGTGCTGATCTTTGTGCTGCAGGCGGCGTCGGCCGCCTTCACTCCCACTTTCCAGGCCACCATTCCCGACGTGCTACCTGACGAAAAGGACTACACCAAGGCCTTGTCACTCTCTCGTCTGGCCTACGACATGGAGAGTCTGGTCAGCCCCATGCTGGCGGCGGCCTTGCTCACGGTGATCGGCTTTCACGATCTGTTTGCCGGCACGGTATTGGGTTTCCTGGCGTCGGCGGCACTGGTGGTGTCAGTGGTGCTGCCGGTGCATCCGGCGCCGCAGCGTCGCGGCATCTACGACCGGACCACGCGCGGCTTGCGCATCTACCTGGCCACGCCCCGTTTGCGCGGGCTGCTGGCAGTCAATGTGGCCGTGGCGGCGGCTGGCTCCATGGTGTTTGTCAACACGGTGGTTATCGTTCAAGCCAGTCTGGGCCTCACCCAGGGTGCGGTGGCCGTAGCGTTGGCCAGTTTCGGCGCGGGCTCCATGGTGGCCGCACTGGTGCTGCCCCGCCTGTTGGAGAAGCTGCCGGACCGCAGCGCGATGCTAGGTGGTATCGGCTTGATGGTCGCAGGGCTCTTCGTGGGGACATGGGTTGAGGGGCACGCTTCGCTGATGGCCTTGTGGTTTGCGCTCGGTCTTGGTTACTCCACCGCCCAGACACCCTCCGGGCGCTTGCTGCGGCGCTCTGCGCATCCAGAGGATCGCCCAGCGCTTTTCGCCGCGCAGTTCGCCCTGTCGCATGCCTGCTGGTTGTTGTTCTATCCATTGGCCGGCTGGCTGGGTACTCGATATGGGATGGCAGTGACCTTTGTTGTCCTGGCTGGCGCGGGCGCATTGAGCTTCTGGATCACTTCGATTGTTTGGCCCTCTGAGGACCCTGAGGTCATCGAGCACGAACACCCTGACTTGCCAAGCGGACATGCACACACTCTGGGTGGTGCCGTTGACGCCAGCGATCAAGTCCGGCACGCACACCCTTTTGTTGTCGATGACTTCCATCACCAATGGCCCCGCGTTGGTCGATGAAATTGGGGCATTCGGCCTGCACTCAGTTGCGAGCACTATCTGACTTAGCCCGCGTAAGTCGAGTGACCGGTCTGCGTGCATGATCCGTCGCTGAATGTCCTGCTCGGCAATTGACCGGTTGCTGTTTCTGAAAAAACACAGTGCTTAAATTCGAGTGTCCGTACCCAGCCTCAAACTGCCGCTCGGGTTCTCACATCAGTTGGTCGCTCTTGGCCGAGTGCAGTCTCCCATCTCATAGGTCAAGACCAACTAACGTAAAAATTATTGCCACCAACCAGAGCGAACATGACTAAATGCCTGTGCCTTTGGGTTGAAGAATCGAGACCACCTTCCCCGTGGCCATGCCCTTGAGCAAGGCCACTTCATGGACAAGCACTTGATTGATCGACGCAAGCTTTGACAAGTCCGCACGCGTCTCAGCGAGTTCCTGCCTTAGAGCGCGGTTTACCTCGCGCTCATGAACCAGTGCGTCATGCTTGGCGTCGCGCTGGGCGCGCGTCGCCTTGCCCACCAGGCCTCGAATTTTCTCGGCGAGGTCAGGGTATGTGTTGTGAATCAGTCCAGGGGTGACTTCAGCCAACTTGGCAACCGCAGAGATGGACAGCTTGCCTTGGTCAGCCTGCAATTGCACAATGGCCCGTTGAATTTCATCAACAGTTTTCTTTCGACTACGAGCCTTGGGATCATTCATTTGAAGCTCCGCTCAAATTTGACGCACACGACGCTTGTGGGAGCACCCCGAGATCCACCATAACCTGGCGCGCCCATTGAACGTCACGCTCAGCGCGTTGCTTGACCGCTGGTCCCGCATCGTCAATGGCCAGCAATTCGTTTTGTTGGTCATAGATACCTCTCCAGACGTCCGCAAACGACTGATCAATCACACCGTTCTTACATCCCACACATCGGGTTGTTTCATACAATCCCGCGCCTCCGCATCCTTTTTCCTGGGCCAAGCACCACCCGTGGCCGGTAGCACGGATGTGAACTTGAGGCGCCGTCTCCGCCAACAATGCCGTGCGACTTTTCAAGGCAATCGCGCGCGCCTTTTTGATTTCGTGCCCGGCTCCGCCGCTCAAAGGCTGATCCCCAAGCCAAGACTCAATCAAGTCCACCTTGAAGTTGGTCATCTCCTCCAGAACTTCATCGAACAGCGATGCATCCTGCATTGGGTTGGACGCATACAACTGGGTCATGCTCATGCTGGAATGTTTGAACTGCCATTTGAGGAATACAAGCGAGGAGCGCCCCATGCGCGACTCCACAATGTTGCGCGCGTAAGTTCTACGGCATTGGTGCGGTGCCAACTGCCAGTCCGTTCCGGCAGCCATGGCCAATCGTCGGAATGAGACCTTTGATCCACCATTGGATAGCGCATCAACGTGGTATCCAGCCGATTCACTCTGACCAGACATGCTGGTGCATAGAAAAAGCTTTCTGACGTCTCGCTTTGCCTTTGCCAATCGCAGCATCCGATTCGTCAAATCCTGAGGTGTTGGATTGCACTCCAGTTCCGCAACTTCAAGAGCCATCTTTTCTTGAAGCGGCTTTGCATAGCGGTTCATCAGATCCAAGACTTTGACTGTGAGTTCGGGGATCAAGAATTCGACCTTGCCTTTTCCTGTCTTATGCTCGGTGGTAGCGACCCAGTGGAATTGAACGCCGTCTCGCACTTCGCTTCGCCATGACCCAGACTCGACCCCAATCGCCTCCTCATTGCGCATGCCACTGGTTATCGACAGGACGTAAAGTGCAGCATCCCGAATGCGGATCAACGCAGGATTTCTAAACCCCAACCTCCCGGCATCGCGCTCGTTCAGAATTTCCGGTGCCGCTGCAAGAACCTCTTCACAATAGTTGAACACCTTGGCCTGAACATCAGCAGGAATGATGGGCGTTTTCCCGGTTTCAGTTCGCCCAAATTGGTTTCCGGGTTGCTTTGCCAATCCGCTGACCCGCCACAGTGAGCTCTCGCCCCATGGACATGCAGCAAGCGGAGATGAAGTCTCGTTGCGAAACACCCATAAGAAGTCCAGGATGCGCAAGCTGTCGTAGACGCTATGCGCATTGCGGGTCAGGCGGGCTTTGGTGTGATGGACGTAGTTCGCGACGTGTATGGGTCTGACCTGGTCGAATCTCTTAATGTTCAACGCAGTCAGCCAACGCATCATCGGAATCGCGGATGCGATGGCAGTCTGGCAGATGCCCATTGCCACCGGAGGCTTGGAGCCTGGCAGGCCTCGCTTGAACCATACATACAGAACAACCTTGCAGTCGTCGACCAACTCTTGCGAGCAGTCCTCAGGCCAGGGAATGTATTTCTGACCATCGGCCACATTGGATTGCTCAAAGTAGGGCCTGAAGTCCCACACCGGATCACCAAATCGGGACAGAACGTGGTTGCTGCCGTCCATGTCAGCCACCGCACTGACCACGATATTGGATTTCTCGGATTCCGACAGCCCTTTGGATGAAGCGGGCTGGGCAGCCAAGAGGTCGTAGGCCTTTGGCGGCTGCAATGCAATCGCGTTACCGGCCATAGCGTGCCTCTCGACTCAGTTGCGACTGGCGCATGCGTATCGCCCAGAAGGAATGGGGATTTTTCTCGGCAAGCGCCTTGGCTTGCGCCACCATTTCCGGGATGAAGTTGTCGTATGCAATTTGGTCGATTCTTGCAATGAGGTCCTGATGGTGAAGGCGCCACTCACTCCACTCGTCCGTGGCGTAGTAGCCTACCTCCGACATCAGGAAGCGCTGAAAACTGAAGAGCCGGTGCAGATCCTTGACCGTCCCCACAATGGCATAGCTCGGACACCCTAGGCAATGCGTGAACTCCGCGCAATGTGTTGAGCCGTCCTTCGGAGCGAGCGCGCCTTGCAAGCTGTCCTTGCAACTACCCGTGGGGGTGGGCACGAGGTCGTGCCCCCTGAGTTTGCCTGGCAACGCCTCGCCAATGAATTTGGCACCCTCGGCCTTGGTGCGCTCATCAAGGTGCAAGTAGTGGTTGTCTGCGACCTGGGGGGAATGGCCCATCACTGCGGACACGGCAAGCAGGTCGCCATCGCTGAGCTTCCATAGACGGTTTTCCATGGTCTTTCGTAGGCGTCCAAGTGTGACTCGCAACACTGAGCCGTCATCGGCGAACAACCCGTGGCGGTGAACTATTGCTTTGGTATTTTCGTGAACGCGGCCCATATTCAGACAAAGTGTTTGCCCCTTGAGGTCACCGCGTTGTGATGAGCGGTAGAGCCAAACACGATCTTTGATGCCGTCTGGTGCCTCGGCGACGAGGTTCTGCGTCATTCCCAGCACCATTTTTAGCACCGCGACGCCATCCATGGGGATCGACGCTGCAAGGTCGTGGATATGAGTTTGCCGCAGTGACGTTAATTGCGCACCTTTTCCTCTGCGCTTGAAAGTTCTGACCAGCATCAAGTTGGGCATAAAGGGGTGTGGACCCAAGCAATCCCGCTTCATTTCAAGGAGCGGAGTGGTGTTGATGCCCGAACGCATGCCAACAATGAGCATCAGAACCACAAGCGCCTCTGAGTCCAAACCGCTGAACCCCCCGTGGTGAATGGCAATAAGATCTAGCTTGAGCGCCGCGGCCAAACGCTCCATTTCAGATTGACTTAGTGGAGTTTCACCTCGCGTCGTCGCCCCATTCATTGGGAACGGATTGGCAGGTAGCAAAACATCATGGGATTGGTCAATGAAGCCGTAGTCCATGAGTCCAACCAACACCGACTTGAAGGCAGAGTAATAGTTCTTGGCAGTGGAGCCGTTCGGGTATTTGAGCCTGAGCCAAGCGATATAGCGAACGACATCTGTCGCTGTCATATCTGATGGACGCGACGGCACGATGCCCCCTTGATTGCCTGTGAGGTAGGGCAGAAAGACTTTCATCCCGTTGGCCGCGAAGCTCACAATGCTGGCCACCGAATAGTTGCCGCTGTGGAGTCGCGCCTTCAAGACAGTCGCTGCCGCCCAAACCCAGTCGTCAAAGCCATGTCCCAACCATGGACGCAAGTCAATGATGTTGTGGTTTCGCGGATTGGGAGGCAGCGCGACGATCGCGCCGGATGCATCAGAATCCGCCGCAAGGTCGATTGTGATTGCAGGTGTCTTGGCCTTGTAGTCCTTGGCGCGGGCCATCAATGACTCCCCATCGCTATGGAATCCTCGCCACCGTTGGCGAACAGCATGTCCATTTCGTCTTCATGGGCCAAAACGATCTGTGCGTCCAACTGATTGATTAGATGCAGGTAGATCGCTGTGGTTTGCACGTCAGAGTGCCCCATGCGGTCGCGAACATACAGCAGCGGCTCACCCTGGAAGTCAGCGCTCTTGCGCAGTGCCGACAGCGTGTAGGTTCCATAGGTGTGCCGCAGCATGTGCGCCCGCACCGGAAAGCCAACTTCCTTTTCGATGGCTTTCATCGCATCCACAATGGCCCCTTTCGAGAACTCTGTTCCAAGCTCTGTCAGAACAAGTGCTGCAGGGGCGTTCCCGGCTCTTTGCTGCCGGACTTCTCGCTGGTGCAGCGAATAGGCCCACATGTCTTCCATGAGAGACCAAGGCACGTCCACGCTTCTGGGCTTGCCATACTTGATGTGCATGTCAGCGGGCTCCAGAGTGACGCGGATCATCTGCCCAGGTGTCAGCCCTTTTCGGGCTCTCGGATTGAAGACGTAGGCTAGAGGAAACGTGCGCGCTTCGCAGGATCGCATCCCGGTGCGAACCATCAGGTTGAACAACAGCGCATGGCTTGGGTCAAGCCTCGCGCCAAGGCATTGCCTAACCTGCTCTTTGGTCAGGAATTTGATCGTTGCCTTGCGCTCGCGCGCCATCACCGTCGGTTTTGAAACGACGCCGCCCGCGCGATCCACATGGGCAAGAAAGCCCTGATGCGATGGCGTGCGAACATCGCGCACGCCAAACGGTAGGTAAGTGATGTGCCCCTGGCGTTTGCACCAATCGTAAAACCGGACCACCAGATTCAACCGCTTGTTCACAGTGTTGGGATTCAAGCCCAGCTCTCCGAGCGACCAGTCGCGATACCTTGCCACAACGCTGAGTCCGTGCGGCTTTGGGTCTTCATCCCAGGCCAGGCCGTTGGCAGACAAGAACGCAAAGTAGTCATAAAGCCTGCGGCCATATGCTTCCCATGTGAGCTTGCTTTCAATGCTTCCTTGGGTGACCAAGGCGTGCCACAGGAACGATTGTGCTGGTTCCAAAGGCCAGCCGTCATCGGCCAGCAGCAATGGGAAGCCCTCAAACGATCGGCCTTCAACCATGAGATCAGCCGTGGCCAAGACAAGCCTCATAGACCCATGTCTTTCAGAAGCTTTGCGGCCGCCTTGAAGTTGAGGCCATAGATGTGCATGACCAAATCAACGGCACCGCCGCCGCCACAGTCCATACGCACATCCCAAAACTTTGGCCCAGTGCACAAGAACTCCCAATCATGTCCGGCAACATGGACGTGCCATCGAGTGGTCAGATGACTTGATCTTGGGTGGAACGAGAGATCTTCTTTGACGTGTTCCGCCAGCAGGCGAAGCACATGGATTGAATCCAGCTCCCGCCATCGTCCCAGCTCCGAGTTATCCACAGATCTCATTGCGCTCCATTTCCTCCCCCAAACCCCCACCTGCTACTCGTCTCAAAGAGACGATGAATCCAAATACCAGGGGTCCGGAAGACATGATGCATCCTACTAACAAACCTGATCCGTAAGATCGTTGTTCGACAGCACCACGACCGGTCGCCCGTGCAGCCTGGGGTCGAAGATGCGCTCGCACGAGACGTAGAAGTTGTTGCCGTCGAGCAGGGCGTAGAGCGGCTGGGTCATGTCGGCTCGGACCGGGTCAACGGAAGCGCGTGACGGTCGAGGTCACCACGCCCCAGATGCGCAGCTCCTGGCCTTCCTGCGGGATGATCTCGGGGAAGTCGGGATTGGCCGGCAGCAGCTTGACGACACCGTCACGGCAGTACAGCTTCTTGCAGGTGAACTCCTCGTCCAGGATGGCGACGACGATGTCGCCATGCACCGGGGTGAGCGACTTGTCGACCACCAGCAGGTTGCCATCGAAGATGCCGACGTCGCGCATCGACTCGCCGCGCACCCGCACCAGCATCGTGGCTTCCTCGTGCTGGACCAGCTCGGCATTGAGGTCGACGCGCTGGATGCGGTGGTCTGCCGCCGGCGACGGAAACCCGGCCCGGGTCGGCGACTCGGCCAGGCCCAGACCGCGCGCATAGGCCGCCGGGTCGATGCCGAGCGCCTGGGCAAGAGCCTGCGTGGTCGCGGGCAGGCTGTCCGGGGGACTGGCTTCGAGCAGCTCGCGCAGCGGGGCGGCTGCGCTCGTGTCTTCCTGCGGGCGGTCCAGCCAGCCGGCGGGCTGGGCGCAGGCGGCCTCGATCTGGCGCGCGAGCCGGGCACCCAGCGGCTTGCCGGCCTTGTGCTGGCTCCACTGGCTCGGCGACAACCCCAGGCTCGCGGCGAAGTCGCGCTCCTGCGCCTCCTCCCCCGTGGCCAGCCGGCGCAGGCGCCACTGCAGCCAGAGCAACATCAGGCGGGCCTGGCGTGTGCGGGCGAGGGCGGGAGGCGTTGAGCTTCGAGTCATGCCCCAAACTATAAAGTAAATTTATTTATTCTTAGTGCAGAAAACCCTTGCAGAAGGGGAAAATTCTGCCAAGCTGCACCCGTCTGCAGTCGAATGATCCGGACCGGATAATCGCTCTATCCATGACCATGCGCCCCGA
>NZ_JBLIZW010000076.1:0-18521 GCF_048860245.1 Aquabacterium sp.
CCTCGCTGAAGTACGTGGTGCTGGGCCAGGGCGAAGTGCGCAGCTGATCGGCTCGCACTCTTCTGCACTGACACGAGCCCGGCGCCCTGCCGGGCTCTTTGCTTTGAAGCCTGCTTGTGATGCTCGACCTCACCCTCACCAACGTGAGCCTGATGCTGCTGGCCTCGGCCGGTGCCGGGCTGGTGGACGCCATCGTGGGCGGCGGCGGGCTCATCATCGTGCCCTCGCTGTTTGGCCTCTTCCCGCAGGCCGTGCCGGCCACACTGCTGGGCACCAACAAGGCCGCGTCCATCTGGGGCACGGGTTGGGCGGCGCTGCAGTACGCGCGGCGTGTGAAGCTGCCCTCGGCCCGGCTGATGGGGGCCATCGTCGCGGCCATGTTGGGCGGCTTACTGGGCGCGTGGCTGGCCACCTTGATCCCGGCGACCCGCTTTCGGGTGGCGCTGCCGGTCGTGCTGGCCGCCGTGTGGATCTACACCCTGTGGCGCAAGGACCTGGGCCACCACCACGCACCCCACTGGTCTGCGCGCACCGAAACGCTGGTTGCCACGTGCATCGGCGGGCTCATCGGTTTTTACGATGGGGTGTTCGGCCCGGGCACCGGCAGCTTCTTTGTGTTCGCACTGGTGCGCCTGCTGGGCTGGGACTTCCTGCATGCCAGCGCCGCGGCCAAGCGCCTGAACTTCGCCACCAATGTGGCCGCCCTGGCCTGGTTCATTCCCCACGGACACGTGGTCTGGGCCTTGTCACTGCCCATGGCCGTGGCCAACATCGTCGGCAGTTCGGTCGGCACGCACCTCGCGCTGAAGCACGGGGTCAGCTTTGTACGCCATGCCTTTTTGTGGGTGGTGGGCGCCCTCATCCTCAAAACAGGCTGGGACGCCTGGGGCCCTTACTTCTCTGCCTGGACGGCCAGCGCAGGCCCCTTGTAAGGCATCCAGCCCACGCTGTGCGCGTGCAGGCTCTGCACAAACAGCTTGCCGTCCATCTCCACCGCAGCGGTCGTTTCCGGATACGACCCAGCGGGATCTTGCAGGTCGTCCAGCACCTTGCCCGACTCGTCAAAGGCGATCAGGTGACCATAAGGCTTGGGCACCGGCCACAGGGCCCGAGGCAAACGCAGGGTCAGCGAGCGGATGAAAGGGTAAGGACCAGCAAAGTCGATCACCGGACTGCGCGGCTTGGTCAGGCCAGTCCACAAGCGACCATCTGCCCCGCGCGACAAGTTGTCCGGGTAACCCGGCAAGTTATCAAGGATCACCTTGGCCGTCCCTTGTGCCAATGCCGCTTCCGCCGACACCGCAGCCGTTCCTGCGCCAGCCCCTGCGTCCAACCTGGACAAATCGACCTTGAGCACTCGGTAGGTCCCGGTTTCCGACAAGAACATCGCTTTCCCATCTGCCGAGAACGCGATGCCATTGGGGAAGCACAAACCATCCATCACCACGCGCGCCTGCCCGGCTGGCGTCAGCGCAATCAAGCGCCCCGTGCAACTGTGTTCCAGGATGTCGAGCACACTGGCCTCAAAGGTGCCACCGTTGTCCCGGGCACCAAAGCGAGTCGAGGCATCGGTCAACCAGATCACGCCACCCGGCCCCACTTTGACCGCGTCGGCATACCGAATCGGGTCCTCGCTGCCACCATGAGGCACGGTCGTCAGCACCGCCTCCACCTTGGCTTGCGACCCCTGACCAGTGATCCGCACCAAGCCCTTCATCGCATCAGCCACCAGCAGGCGCCCTTGCTCATCCACGTCCAGCCCCAAAGGACGCCCGCCTGTGTTGGCCACCAGCGTCTGCCCTTGTCCGTCAGGCTGCATCCGCAGCACATCGCCATTGGCCAAACCGGTATACAGATGCCCGGCATGCGGCAGCAAGAACTCCGGGCCCTCCTGCCCTGCCTGCAAAGCAATCTGCTTCAGCCCGGCCAACTTGTCGTTGACCACATGCGCGCCCGTGTAACCCACGTTGGCTTGCGGGGACCAGGCTGCGGGCTCGATCACCACAGGCCAGAACGCCAGATAAGCCGCGACGGCGACCAATGGGGTCGCCCAGGAGGCCAGCCAATACATCCGCCCCAACGCTTTGCGCTTCATGTCATGTCCTTTGCATTCATCCGACCACAGCGTAAGTCAGATTTCGCACCATCGCCGTCCGGGGATCTCCTGATTCTCACCAGTCAATGAAAGAAAGCTATCGACAAAATTCAGATGATTGAATTCACAATCAACCGTACGCCACACACAATGAGAACCATTCTTGATAAGAGTCCTTACTGAGGAGCGCACCATGGCCAAAACAGCAACCTTCGGCGTCATGCACGTGATCACTGCCTTCACCGTGACGTACGCCATGACCGGCAGCATGGCCGTGGCGGGTGTGGTCACCTTTGTGGAGCCCATCGTCAACACCGTGATGCACTACTTCTTCGACAAGTACTGGGATCACCCTCGTGTCGAAGCCGCTCGCCAAGCGATTGCACGCACGGTGCGCAGCACCCCCAGCACGAGCATGCAAAGAGAAGGCCCCGGTGCGGGGCACGCAGCCGGGGCCTGATCTCGATCTTCAGGGCAAGCCAGACCCTTCGGTCTGGCTGAGCGCATCACTTCTCGACGAAAGCGCGCTCGATCACATAGTCGCCAGCCACGCCTTGCGACGGCGAGATCTGGAAGCCACGATCGTCCAGGATCTTGCACAGATCGGTCAGCATCGATGGGCTGCCGCACATCATGGCGCGGTCGGTATGCGGGTTCAGCGGTGGCAGCCCCAGGTCTTCGGCCATCTTGCCGTTGACGATCAGGTCGGTCAGACGCCCCTGGTTGCGGAAAGGCTCACGCGTCACCAGCGGGTAGTACAGCAGCTTCTCGCGCACCAACTCGCCCAACAGTTCGTGGTCGGGCAGCTCTTCGCTGATGAAGTCGTGATAAGCCAGTTCGGACACGGTACGCACGCCGTGCACCAACACCACCTTGTTGAACTTCTCGTAGGTGTAAGGGTCCTGGATGATGCTCATGAACGGCGCCAGGCCCGTACCGGTACCAAACAGATACAGGTTCATGGCAGGCTTCAGGTCGTCCACGACCAGGGTGCCCACTGCCTTGCGGCTCACCAGAATCTTGTCGCCCACCTTCAAGTGCTGCAGGCGCGATGTCAGCGGACCATCCTGCACCTTGATGGACAGGAACTCCAGATGTTCTTCGTAATTGGCGCTCGCAATCGAGTACGCGCGCATCAGCGGCTTGCCATCCACTTCCAGACCGATCATCACGAAGTGACCGCTGGCAAAGCGCAGCGCCGGATCGCGGGTGGTACGGAAACTGAACAGCGTGTCGTTCCAGTGGTGAACGTGGGTAACGGTCTCTTGATTGAACGCGGCCATGTTGGAAGGTCCTGACGAAAACCCTGAATTGTCCCTCAGATCAAGGGCGCTTGCTGCCTCTTACCCCACAGTTTCGGGGCTTTTCCGCGGGCATAAGCTATGCTCAAAAAGTCATAAAACATTTCTTGCGCCAGATCATGTCTCTCGATCCCCGTACCGCCCTGGTCGTCTTCTCTGGCGGGCAGGATTCCACCGTTTGCCTGGCTTGGGCCCTGTCGCGCTACCGTCATGTCGAAACGATCGGCTTCGACTACGGACAGCGCCACAAAGTGGAGCTCGACTGCCGCACGCGCGTGCGTCAGGCCATCCACGAGCAGTTTCCTGAGTGGTACGCCAGACTGGGCGCCGATCACCTGCTGGATCTCGGCCTGCTCGGCCAGATCTCGGACACCGCGCTGACCGAATCGCGTGCCATTGAAATGCAGGCCAATGGTTTGCCCAACACCTTTGTGCCAGGCCGTAATTTGTTGTTTCTGAACTTTGCCGCTGCACTGGCCTATCGGCGCGGCGCGTCGGTGCTCGTCGGTGGCATGTGCGAAACCGACTTCTCTGGCTACCCCGATTGCCGCGACAACACCCTCAAAGCCCTGCAAGTGGCCATCAGCCTGGGTCTGGACAGCCCCATGACCATCGAGACCCCTTTGATGTGGCTCACCAAAGCGCAAACTTGGCAACTGAGCCAGGACCTGGGCGGACACACTTTGAATGAACTCATCGTGGAGCACACCCATACTTGTTACCTGGGTGATCGCACACAACGCCATGCGTGGGGTTATGGGTGCGGTCAGTGTCCGGCCTGCGCATTGCGCCGCGACGGCCACAACGAGTTTCTGCAAGCCACTTTGAAGGACCCGCAATGAACACGTCTCAGATCGTCATCCTCACGATCGGTGCCATCGTGCTGTTCTGGGCAGTTGGTGCCTACAACCGACTCATCCGCCTGCGCAACGAGATCACCAACGCCTTTGCACAAATCGATGTGCAACTCAAGCGTCGCTTTGACCTCATCCCCAATCTGGTCGAGGTCGCACGCAAGTACATGGAGCACGAACGCGAAACCTTCGAGCGGGTCACCGCCGCGCGCGCACAAGTGCTGGCAGCCACCAATCTGGTCAAGTCCAACCCCAACCAATCCGGCCCCATCAAGAGCCTCGGGCTGGCCGAAGGCGTGCTGGCCAGTGCCATGGACAAGTTCAAAGTGACGATGGAGGCCTACCCTGAACTCAAGGCCGACGAGCACATGCACGAGCTGCGCGAAGAGCTGACGCACACCGAAAACAAGGTGGCCTTTGCGCGCCAACTGTTCAACGATGCCACGCTGGATTACAACAACGCCGCGCAGCAATTTCCCACCAGCCTGGTCGCCAGCATTTTTGGCTTCAAGCGCGCAGAAATGCTGCATGCGACCACATCAGACGCCGAGCGCGCCCCTGTCAAAGTGACGTTCTGAGGTTTGACTGAAACATGCAGTTTCGCCAGCATCAATGGAAGGCTCATCGCAAGACCCTGCACCTGTTTGCCTGGTTCGGCGTACTGCTTGTGGCCCTCACCGCCGCCGTCAACCTGTTCCTGGCGCTCCTCGTCAAGCTGGTCCTTCCGATCGGAGCTGGCTACCCCGCCCTGTTCTTTGAAACGAACACGGCCGTGGTGGTCTTGTTCGTCATCGGCGGTGCCTGGATCGAGACCGCTCGCTTACGCGAGGGGGGAGGCGCGCGTGTCGCGCACTGGTTAGGTGGCGTGGAGATCAACGACCCCGACTCGCGCCTGGAACAACGCCTGCTCAACGTCGTCGATGAAATGGCACTGGCCAGCGGGCAAGCCACGCCACGCGTGTTCGTGCTGCGCCGTGAAGATGCCATCAACGCCATGGTCGCGGGGTGGGGCGACGACGACATCGCCTTGTGCGTCACCCGCGGCGCTCTGGAGCGTTTGAACAGAGCCGAATTGCAAGGCTTGGTGGCGCATGAATTCGGTCACATCAAAGAAGAAGATCTCCCACTCACCATGCGACTGCTGGCCCTGGTATGGGGGCTGTCGCTGGTCCATGGCTATGGTCGCTCACTGATGTCTGCTGACGAGCAAGGTCGGGTCAACTCAGCCGCCTGGCTCATTGGCTTGGTCCTGTCCATCATTGGCTGGCTGGGGTGGCTGGCTGGCCGTGGCTTGCAAGCAGCCATCGCGCGTCAGCGCGAGTACTTGGCAGATGCCAGTGCCATCCAGTTCACACGCACCCGCGATGGCATCGGCAACGTGCTGCGAAAAGTCTGGCACGACCAGCAAACCCTGACTGCCACCATGCACAGTCCCGCCGCGGAGATGGTGGCCTCGCTGCTGCTGTACGAGCCGCCGGGCATGAACTGGCTCTCCAGTCACCCTCCGATTCAGGCACGCATTGCCCGAATCTGCGGCGCTGTCTTGCCGCCCATCCCCGCCCCCATCCTGCGCGAGGAAGTCAACGAAGCACGACACACACGGACGACCGCAGAACCCAGCACCAAAGGGTTCGTCAACGCCCCTGTGATCCCGCTCAGTGCCCTGTCAACGTCTGCAGATCATCCGGCTCCCACCATGAGCACCCCCCTTCACGACGACCGAGACGCCCTCGCGAGATTGCAGCGCCGCCAAGGCCCAACCGAGCGTCGCCTGGTCGTTCTGGGCTTGATGATGGACCCAGAGAACCACCGTGAACTCAAGCTGTGGCGTCAGATTGCAACCGGGTTGACGCATGCCAACGCCATTCTGGAGGACGTGCAACACCTGCACCCGAAACGTCGCCTTCCCGAGTTCGAGCGGATGACGGCACAAATGAGCGGCGACCCAATCGAACAAAAGCGCAAGCTGATTGAAGAAGCCCGTGATTTGTTGCGCGCTGACGGGCGCGTGACCCCGCTGGAGCGACTTTGGTGGCTCACTTTGCGGCACCGCCTGGACACCCAACGCGTGACGCAGTCTGCTCGCTTGGCGCCGCTGAGCATTTCTGACGAAACACCAACCCAGTTCTCCGCCCAGGACCTCGTGCACGCAGGCAACCTCACCGCCTATCTTGCTCGCGTCATTCCGGAGAGCGAGGATCAGCCCGAGATCACCGAGCGTGGATACCTCTGGTGCACTCGCGTCATGAATCGATTCGGGATGCCCGACCCGATTGCGCAAGCATTGAATGCGCCAGATGCAGACACCCTGATGCACAGCCTGGCAGAGGTTCAGGAGCTCTCGTGGCTTCAGCGCCCCTTGCTGCTCAAAGCTTGGGTCGAAGAGACGATCAACCTGAGCTCCACGGGCTTGCTATCGGATCGCCATGCGGACGCTCTGCGGCTGATGGCGTGCCTGCTCGCCTGCCCACTGCCCCCGATGCTGGAAACACACTACCGCCGGATTCAGTGAGATGGGGAGCCACCCGGGCATCAAAAAAGGCCACCGAACCGGTGGCCTTTTTTCTCGAAGCGTCAGGGTCAACTCTTGATGCCCAGCAAACCGTTGCGCAACTCTTCAGGCGCGCCTTGGCCGATGTACATCCGCAGGTAGATCTGGTAAGCCAGTTCGTCCTTGATCGCGCTACCGCCACCGTCCATGGTGAGCAGTTTGCCGTTGTGCGTAGCGGTCCAGCCGGTGCCGGGGATCCAGTCCAGGTTGACCACATCACCCTTCGACACCTTCTTCACGTTGGCGTAGGCGGAACCGATCTGACCAATCGGGCCAATCAAACGCTTGAACTCATCATCCGTTGCAGACTGCTTGAAGTCAGCCAGGAAGATGCGAGAAATGGTGGAGGACGTGAATTCCCGCAAGATGTTGAGCTGAATACGGCGCACACCATCCAGCTTGTAGATGGCATCCGGGTTGCTCGTCTTCTTGGGCAGATACAAAGCGGTCACGTCCGCCTTGAAGTAACCGCGTTTACGAACCGCTGCCCCGTTCAAAATGAGCTTTTGCCCGTTCACCGTCACCGAGTCATCCAGCTCGACGCCTTCCAGTTCCGTTGCGGCCTGAGCGGTCGACGCCCAAGGCAACATCGCCGAAGCAGCCGCACCCATCATCAGTTGACGACGCAGCGAATCCACCCCTTCGGGCTTCTTGATCTGATCACGCATGGTTGAACCTCCAACCAGTTACATCACAGGGGCTTGGAGACAGTCAGCCACACAGCTTGACCTTCGGTACGGTTGCGCGCGTCGAATTCCTTCAGGAACTTGCCTTCGATCAGCATTTCGCCGCCGTTCTTCAGCCAACCCACAGCAGGCCCCACGCCATTCACGCTGATCTTGTTGCCATTCACGATGGTCTTGGCCAAGGTCTGCTGCTGCACGGTTGAGTAACCGCTCAGATCTTGCGTGTCATTGGTGTACTGACGAACGAAGTAGCCTTGCAAACCCACACGCACGTCATCCGACACGAACTTCATGGCCTGCCAGTCGACGTTGGCAACGTTACCCGAGAAGTAACCGTTGTCCTTGTTGCGCGTGTTGAAGGACAGCACCAAACGCGCACCCACATCCCAGCCGTCGCCAATGTAGGCGTATTGAACGGAAGGACGGAAGGTGAAGAAATTGCCGTAGCCTGCGTTGGTACGGGTGGTGGCGTCGTAATCACCTGTCGGCAGCACGATCGTTGGCGCAAAGGTCACGGCTTGATGATCACCAATTTCCCAGTGGAGTACCGGCGACACTTCCACGTCACCAAAACCCAGCGTCGCGCTGCTCGCAGCAGAGACCTTCGCTGCAACGCCTGCCTGAATATTCCCGATCGCACCCGCCGCAGCGGCGCCGCCCAATGCCGCGTTGCCACCGTTCATGGCGGTCAAGACACCGGTGATACTGGTTCGGAAGGCATCAGGCACAGACACGTCTTGTGCAGACAAGTCCAGCTTACGGCGCACCAGCGGCAACATGGCCGTGAAACCCACGTTCGCACCGAACAGACGATTCGTACCCAAGTACGTCACGCGAGGCTGCAGCGCATACGTTTCAGCCTTCAACTTGGTCTTGTACGTGGCGGTGACGCCTGCGGCATAGCCAGCGGCATTGAACAAGGCCGTCTGCTGGGCATTTGCGGGGTCCGGAGTCACCACGCCTGCACCCATTGCATCCTTGCCGTCATTGCCCTTCACCTTGTTGGCGTGGTAAGCCACCATCGGCATTTGGACGTACCAACCTGGCACCAGCGGCGTGGTCATGTCGCTACCGCCGATACCAGGCGAGTAGCGCTGCAGGCCGTTATCGGCCGCCATGGCGCTCGACGCAGCAACGACAGCCAGGACAACGGCAGACAGCTTTGCGGGCGCAACAGATACAGACAGCGTAGAACGAACTTGGCGAACCATCATGACTCCTTGGTCTTCAAACGGTATGTGAAACGGCTTGCTCTTCACGTCAGCCGATTTCCTCAGGGTGTAGGGGAGACTGTGCCCTGACTCGCCGCCCTTAAGTTAAGGGCTTGTCTCCCCAAAGCTACAAAAAAACACGCTTTCGGGCTTGTTCATGACAAGTTGTGACGATCAGTAGCACTCACCGTACTAGGGTTTACTCGCCCTCACCGAACTTGTCGTTGATCAGCGCGAGGATGGCCTGGCTGGCCTCATCCTCTTTCGGCCCATCACATTCCAACTCCACAGAGGTCCCGATCCCTGCGGCCAGCATCATCACACCCATGATGCTCTTGGCATTGACCCGACGGTCGTTGCGCGTCAAAAAAACCTCGCACGGAAAGCTGCTGGCCAATTTCGTCAATTTCGCCGAAGCACGCGCGTGCAAACCCAGCTTATTGCTGATGGTGACGGTGGTCTTGATCATGGGTAGGTTGGATCGCTTGGTTGTGCGGCCTGCTGGATGCGATCTGCATGACACCTTGTGCCCCACCAGCCACCGCCCGGGTCACCACGGCCTCAAGAGGCTCACTGGCGTAATTCATCGCACGCCAAACCATCGGCACATTGACCCCCGTGATGACCTTGACGCGCACGCCATCGGCCAGGCGCTGCACCACATTGCACGGCGTGGCGCCAAACACATCGCTGAGCACCAGCACTTCGCGCCGAGCATCGGATGCTTCAGCCAGCCCCAGCAAGAGGCGAGCCTGAGCTTCGACTTCGTCAATCGGCAAATTGGGGGGCACATCCAGAATCTGGACGTGTTGCGCCGCCTCCGGAAAGCAATGCGCAGCCGCCTGTTTCAAGGCAGAAGCCAAAGGAGCGTGCGCAATGATGAAGAGGCCAGGCATACAGGGCAGATTATCGACGCGCTCACAGAGAAATTGAAAGCACGACGCTGCAGATGGCGTCGTTTTCATCGCAAATCGTCGAAATCCAGATGTTCGTACTAACCCGGAAAGCACCTCGCTTGACAAGACGAGAATCGTGAAGAAGATCACACTTATTAAAACAATGATCTTGGCACTCCCGTGAATGGGGATGGACACACGACAACGTGCTGCGAAAGACTGCAAAAAAACACCTACACCAACAGCCATGCCAAGCTCCTCAGATCGCCTCATGGCGGGACTCACGTCCCAGCCATTCGATGCCGACTCTTTCGAGTCTTTGGCAGAGCACGACCTATCGCGCTGGCACGCCTTGCTCGCGCAAGTTGGCTGCGAGCTGGCTGAGCCGCTGACTTCGGCGCTGGAACGCGTCACCGCCATGACCACGACCGGGCGGATCGATCGTCTCGGCCTGCGCGCCCTGCGCGCGGAACTGGATCGCGCACGTCAAGCCGGTATCTGGTCTCAGCAGATTGCCCGCCTGGCCTCCGGCCACATTCGTCAAAGTCACGAGCGCGTTCATCTGACGCACACACTTCAAAGTGTGCTGGCCTATCGTGCCAGGGAGCTGCATAACCACGGCATCCAGCTGACGCAATCCTTGACCCCCACGGAGGCGCAAGTCGATGCCTCCATGTTGTTTGGTTTGCTCAACGCGCTGGTCGACTGGTGGCTGCAGGCCGCGCAAGGCACGATTGACATCCGTGTAGAAACCCAAGGCTGGCCAGAGCAGGCTTGCCTGACATGCCGGGTTCAGCACCACCCTCAGGATTTCTTCAGCGCCATCAACATGGACACCCTGTGCGCCAGCCTGAGCACGTTGGAGTGGCGGCTGCTGGAGCAGTACACCCTGACCATGGGCGTCGGCCTGGAGCGTGACATTGGCGCCAGCCACGTCCGAGTTCACTTGCAATTTCCGATCGCCCCGCCCGTCGCACTGGAACCGGAACCCGCGCAGCTGGGTTTCCTGGACTCGGTCAACTCGCGCCCACTGGCCGGCAGCCATGTCTTGATCGTGGCTTCTCGTCGCGACCTGCGGGTTCGGATGAGAGAAAGTTTGAAATCGATGGGACTGATCCTCGACTTCGTCAACACGATTCAGGACGCCATCGACTTCTGTCAGGAAGGCTTGCCCCATGCCATCGTGTTCGATGGCGCGCTCCGGTCAGCAGACTTTGAGCAACTCGCCACCAGCATCCGCAAGGAAGTCCCCGAGTTCGTGTTCATTGAACTGGTTGAGGGGGTGGGCAATTTCGAAATGGCCAGCACCTGTCACGATGGGATGGCCAAAGTCGGGCGTCACGTTCTGGATACCGCACTGCCATCAGCACTGGTTTACGAACTGGGCCGCATCATGTGATGCGAACAGGCCCATCAGACAGGCTGACTGAGCAACTCCGCCAGCAATTTGTGAAGCGCAGCAAAATCGGGCTCCCCCACAAATCGCTTCACGATTTCCCCGCGGCGGTTGACCACAAAGGTGGTCGGGGTCATCTGGATGTCACCAAACGCCTTGGACACGCCTGCATCGCGGTCAAACACGACCTTGAACGGTAGCTGTCGACTTTGCGTGAACTGCGCAACATACTCTGGCGAGTCATAGGACATGGCCACAGCCAAGGTTTCCAGCCCTTGGGCCTGAAACTTCTGATGCGTGGCCACCAGTTCCGGCATTTCTTTGATGCAGGTCGCGCAACTGGTTGCCCAGAAGTTCACGATCAGTACCTTGCCCTTCAGATCAGCGGTGCGGTGTGCGCTGCCATCCAACTGCACATAGGGCACGTCGGGCATCTGCGGAACCGCGGACTGAAAACAGCCTGCCAACATCAGCGGCAGCATCCATGCAAACAGGCGGCGGCTCAGTATCATCGAAGGCTTCACAGTGGTCAGAGGAAAAGTTGCCATGAATCGTCGACACGTATTGTCATCTCTCTGCGGCGCCAGCGCCAGCATGTTGGCTTTTCATCTCGTGCCAAGCAGCGCCTGGGCAGCAAGCTTCTCTAACACCGACGCCATTTCAGCCTTGCGAGCCGCGCTGTCCAAGGGCGCTGACGTGGCGGTATCCCAGCTGGGCGCCGCCGATGGATTCCTGGGCAACGACAAAGTTCGCATCGGTTTGCCAGACATGCTGGAAAAGGCATCCCCCATCCTGCGCACCATGGGGCGTGGCAAGCAGTTGGATGAACTGATTTCGGCCATGAACCATGCTGCAGAACAATCCGTTGCCTTGGCTCGCCCATTGCTGGCCGATGCGATCAAGAGCATGTCGATTCAAGACGCGCAAAACATCCTGCAAGGTGGCGACAACGCGGTGACACAGTACTTTGCCACCAAGACCCGAGCCCCTCTCACGCGGCGTTTTCAGCCGGTGGTCAACCAAGTGGTGGACAAACTGGCCGTCACCCGCAGCTACAACGAACTGGCCGGCAAAGCCAGTGCGTTTGGGGTCGTCAAGGGATCAGCCATGACGGTGCAAGACCATGTCACCGCCAAAGCATTGGACGCGCTGTACTTCGTGATTGGTGAAGAAGAGCGTCGCATCCGACGCGACCCGGTCGGCACAGGCAGCGCCATCCTCAAGAAGGTTTTCGGGGCTTTGTAAGCAGATCACCGACCTTGTCCACCTGAGGGTCCCCCCAGGGACCTGTCACCAGGAACTCTTGCGTGGTCACGTCAGCCATCTGTTTGCGCAGCAGATACTGCGCGATGAACGTGCCCAAGCCAACGACCGGGTTGATGGCGGCGTAGGCCAATGACGCCCCCTCAGCGTTGATTTGAGGAACCACGTAAACATGGAGGTTTTGCGTTTCCTTGGCCAGATCCGCTTGCCCTTCCATCAGCACCACCGCTTGCACGCCACGCATCCGCAAGTTACGCGTGGCCGCCACGCCTTGCGTGATCTTGACATCTCCGTCAATGGCATCGAAAGCAAAGCCCTGCTGGAACAGATCGCGGAAGTCCAGCGTCAGACGTCGAGGCAAGGACTGCAGGCTCAACACCCCCAACAACTTTGCGGCGCCTGGCTCCACTTTCAGGAATTGCCCTTCGCTGATTTGAATGGTCAGATCGCCAGACATGGACGGTGGGTCCGGCTCCAGAGGCGAACCAGACCAACTGACCTGCCCCGCAATTCGGCCCTTACCGCCCTTCATGGTTTGGGGCAGTCCCAACCGCGTCAGCAAGGCACCGCTGTTGGCCAGATCCAAACCGAATGTGAAGTTGGACCGTGGGCGCACCTTGGCTTTCCCTCCGGACGTGGCGACGGTGGCCGCCCAACTGCCTGACGCATCCAGTTGCGCCTCGGGTGTTTTCATTCTGAACTTGGTCAATCGCCACTCGGGCACCCCAGCCGTACCGGCCGCCAGGCGATTGATCGCTTCCACCTCGATGCGCCCCAAGGGCAGCCCCGCCCACTCGAATTGATCGATGGTCACATCCAGTGCCGGCAACGAGGAGGCGTCAGGTGACAGCATCTGCTCGGTCGCATCTTCCTGAATGGCCTGCGCCTCGGCCTTGGGCACAGCAAGACGCGACAACCTCGCAATCAGCCGAGAGCCTGCGGTGCCCTTGGCCAATGGCGCACGCTCGGGCACCCACTCCAGTTGCCCTGCAGCTTGCTGGGATGCCAATTGCACGCGCCACACTCCACCTTCAGGATGTGCAACCGAGGCGTTCACATCGCGCAGCGTCCGCTTTTGCAGCGTCAAGCTGGGCGTGCGCACCAAGATGCTGTCAGGCACATAGCTTTCCCCGGCGTCCCCTGTTGGCTGAGCATTCGCTGGCGCCGACACGTCATGGATGTCCAGCACCTGTTTACCGACCGGCGTCCACGCATCGAGATCCAGCGCATTCACCAGCACCTGAGCGGTCACGCCCTTGGCCGGCAAACTCAGCGCCGCCCCAAGGCCCGTGGTTTGCTGCAGACTGATGAGCCCTCGCGTCACCCGAGCGACAGGCCCTGAAGTGTCACGACGGTAATCCACACGCAGCCACGGCGTTGTGGCCGATGTCATGTGCAAGGACTGTGGGTTACCGACGTCCACAATCAGTTCATCCTGATGCTCCTGCGCGTCATCGAGCCGGTGGGTCACCTGCAAGGGCCACACAGCCTGCGCAGGCTTGTTCAGGGGCGCAGGCAGGGTCGTGCCCATCCCTTGCAAACTGGAACTCACCGTGACCTCGGATTTGGTGCCAATCGTCACGGCCACATTGAAGGGTGTTTCGCCCTGCATGTGCTGCGCAAGTCTGGCCAAAATGGGGTATTCCTGCGATTGCCTCAACCCCTCTGCGGACATTTGACCGCGGGCAGCAAACCGAATCACGCCGTCCGTCCCTCTGGCGCCCTCAACCGTCGCATCGTGGCCCCACACGCGCGCTCGCGCCTGCACGTTCAATTGCGACTCGGTGAGGTTGATCGTGCCCTTCAGTGCGGAGAGCACAGGCACCGACGGACTGATCCGCAAACTGGCCTGGTCTCGCTCGGTCAGCAGCACACCCGCTTTCAGCTTCGTCTGTTCCGTGCGATCCAAGGGGATATCCAGAGACAGCTGCAACGTTGCGGCGCCCGTTCCCTGCGCCTGACTCAAGGCATGCCCCGTCCACTCGTTGATGGGTGACAGCGCCAAGAAGCGCATCAGATCATTCAGCGGCCCCTCGCCCTGTCCTTTGATCGTCAGATGCGGATCATGGCTCCCCAAATTGTCGATTCGGCCTTCGACCTTGCGTAGCGCGAAATTGCCAGTTCCCACTCCCCCCAGGCGGCCGTTGGCGTCCTGAATGAGCATGCGCTGCCCCTCGAACACCAGCAAGCCGTCCAGCCCGGTAAAGGCTGGCCAAAACCCTGCCTTGGCACCCGGAGCCAAACCCAACAGGGAGGGCGGCACATAGTCCAAGGTCACATTTTTCAGAGGGACACGAACTCTGAAACGGCCACCTTGGTCGTTTTCAAAGGGGAAATCGTCCAAATTCCCCTTCACCTCGAAGCTCACGTCTTCGCCTTGCCCACTCTTCATGGCCAAGTGCACATACTCTCGGGGTCCAGATGGAATACTCGTCGGCAGATAGCGCCAAACGCTCGTGGCCTGCGCACGTTGCAAGCGCCCCGACAAATCCAAGACACCCGGCAGGGACGCGAGAGGCTTGCCATCTCGACCAGGCTGTCCTCGCCCCGTCCGCCACGTTCCAGCCAGACTCCCCTGCGCGTCTGCATTGGCGAAACTGGCTTCGGTGACCTTCACCTCAACGCCATCGGTCAGCCCTTTACCCGCAGGCAACACGGTCCAATTGACCAAAGCTCTCAACGACGACAGCTCAATGCGTGGATCCTCGAAGACCCCGGGGAAAGCCAACCATCCGTCACGCATCGTCAGCTCAGCCTGCCCGCCTCGCTCGTCGGCCGAGATGCGCACATCCGCACCACTCAAGCCAGGACGCTCACTCTGACTGGCCTCTGCCAAGCCAAGCCCTGTCACTTGCCCTTTGAGCTTGTAGTGGCTCGGCGCCGTCAACTGCCCCACCCACTGACCATCCAGCCCGGAAACCACGCCACGGGGCGCCATCTCGGACAAGCGCTGCCGCAGCCCCTCAGCCAGCGGCAAACGGTCTGCGATCTGCGCCAGCAATGCCAGATCCAAACGCTCAGCTTGAATGCTCCCGCCTTGCGTTGATGCCCAGTTCGCCTGCGTCCATCCCCCCTTCCAGGCCGCGTGCTGCCATGACAAACGTCCACTGCTGGCTGGCCAGTTCAAGCCGTCCTGCAATACAAAAGCCAGCTGACTGAACGACAGTGTCGACACTGTGGGCTCGTTTTGGACGGCCACCTCGCCGGCCAGAGTCTTGAAGGCCAAGGGATTCAGATCCCCGGCCAACCGTACCTGCACATCCTGCAAGTTCAGCGACACACTCACATTGCGTGGCTCGCCTTTGCGCAAGGAGAGCTCACCGCTGACCGAACCGCGCCCCCCATTGATCTCGACGGGAAGACTGAGGTGTTGCTTCAACCGCTGCACATCCACATGCGGCAATGTCACGCGCACCTTGCCCGACCACGTCTGCCAATGCGTCGGCCGGGTCAGCCCCACTTTCAGTTGCTGCCACCAGCCAGGGGTATCGCCCTCTTTCACGTCCAGCGTCGAGGAGGTCGCCCACAGAGGCTGGTGCATGTCCCCTCGGACCTCAAACCGACGACCGAACTCCGCAGAAGGTGTCGCCGCCAGCGCCAGCTCATGCTTTCGTCGCCCCAGCCCCAAGCCATTGCGCAAGAGCAATTCCACCTGCTGCAAAGCCAATGGCTGCGCCCCGCGCAACTCATCGGTCCAACGAACCGTGCCTTGGGTAATTTGGATTCGAGGCTGAGACAACACCCAGTCCAGCCCACTTTGCCCGCCATTTGCTGCCGAACGTGCGGACGAAACCTTGAGCCCAGCCACGTGGATGACGCCCGACGCGTCCCGGCGCACATCCAGCTCAGGACGAACCAGCGTGAGTCGATCCAATCGCACCTCACCGGACAACAAGGCAACTGGCGACAAGGTGCCCAGAGAGATCCGCGCAGACACCTGCGGCAACGACAAAGCCACCTGCCCGCGCTCATCCAACAACGCCACCTGATTGAGGGTCAGCGTAGGCCAGATGCCATCAGCCTGCCCCTGCACCGACCCCAACCGGACCGTCACCCCTAAAGCCCGTGTGGCTTGTTCAGCCAGATCAAACCGCCAAGCATCCGCACGGGGCAGAATTTGAGTCAAGACGATGCCCCAAGCAATTGCCAGCAACGCCAACATGGTGCCTAACGCGACGCCCGTCCACTTCAGCAGACGTCGGCCAGTGCGCCCGACGAAAAAGGCGGACGCTTTCAACCAGCCACGGCGCAAACTTTCGGCTGCTTGGTGTGTTTCAGAAACGGGGCTCGACACAGACATGCAAAAACAACACTTTTCTTCAGTCGAACCACCTAATGCAGCCACTGCGCGGCTGCTCTAACATCCGCATCACAGCCTCAGGGATCGACAAGCGATAACCCTAGCACAGACCACTCAGCCGGCCACACGCTTCCATGATTGATTTCCCGTCCGACGCTGTCAAAACAGACGCTCCAGCCGATCACTCACGCTTTGTGCAGCGCGTACGGCGTCGCTATGGCGTGGAATGGGAGCATTTCGCCCAAACTGCCCCCGGCACACCTCGTACGGCACACATCCAGGCACTGATCGATCATCTGCTGTCACAAGGTCGGGAGTTGGGTTCGGCATTGCGGATCACGCGTCAGCTGGTTCTGGAACGACTGGTTTGCCAAGATGTCACGGCCGGCGCCCCCATGCTGGACATCACGGCATCGGTGACTGAATTGGCAGAGGTCACCCTCGATCGTGCGCTGACGGCGGCAGAGGCCGAGCTGGATCAAAAACACGGCGCACCACTCAACGACCAAGGCCAGCGCGTTGACATGTGGGTCATCGGCATGGGCAAGCTGGGCGGGCGCGAGTTGAACGTTTCGTCCGACATCGACCTCATCTACGTCTATGAAGACGAGGGCCACACCACAGGCATCGAAGACGGCGGCGTGGTGCGCGGTCGCATCACCGCCCATGAATACTTCAGCCAGGTGGCCCGCCGGCTGTCCACCCTGATCGGCGACACCACCGAAGACGGCTTCGTCTTCCGCGTCGATCTGGCCCTGCGCCCCAACGGCAACTCCGGCCCCTCCGTGGTCAGCATGGGGATGCTGGAGGAGTACTTCCTCGTTCAGGGTCGTGAATGGGAGCGCTTTGCCTGGCTCAAGAGCCGCATCATTGCGCCCCGGCGCGCCATGCCCGGCGGCGAACACCACCAGCGTGCCCTCGCCCTGCGCGATCTGGTCATGCCCTTCGTCTTCCGCCGTTATCTTGACTACGGCGTGTTCGAAGGGCTGCGGCAACTGCACCGCAAGATCCGTGACGAGGCCACCCGACGCGCCGCCGGCCGCCCCGAGCGCGCCAACGACGTCAAACTGGCCCGCGGCGGCATCCGCGAAATCGAGTTCACCGTGCAATTGCTGCAGGTGGTACGCGGCGGTCAGTTCCCGGAAATCCGCACCCGCTCCACGCTCAAGGCGCTGCCTCGCCTGGCGGCTCGCGGCCTGATTCCCGCCGACAAGGCCGAGAAACTGGCCGAGGCCTACACCTTCCTGCGCCGCATCGAGCACCGCATCCAGTTCCTCGACGACCAGCAGACCCACATGCTGCCCACTGAGGATGCCGACCTCGCCTGGATCGCCAACAGCCTGGGGATCCTCCCCCGCGAACAAGGCAGCGCCGACCGCCCCGAGTGCCGCTCCAGCACCTGCCAGATGCTCGAAGCCCTGTGCAATGTGCGCGAGTTTGTGGCCACCGAATTCGATGCCCTGCTCCACGACGGCCGCGATTCCAAAGCCACCGGCTGCAAGGGCTGTGGTGGGCCACCGCTGCCCGTGGACAGCGAAGAGTTCCTCGCCAAATTGCCGGAAGACCTGGCGCCACACGTACGCCAGTTCGCCCTGCACAGCAAGGTCGCCTTGCTGTCCGATGCGGCCAAGCTGCGTCTGGCCAAACTGATTGGCCGCGCCACCAAGGCTGCCCTGGACGCCCCCGAGGGCCCGGACGGCGCGCCGTGCATGAGTACCGACACCGTGCGCCACTTTGTGGACTGGCTGACACCCCTGCTGCGCCGCGACAGCTACCTGGCCCTGCTCGACGAACGCCCCGAGGTGCTCAACCGCCTGTTGCGCCTGCTGGGCCTGGCCAAGTGGCCCATGCAGTACCTCCTGCGACACCCCGGTGTCATCGACGAGTTGGCCGACCCGCGCCTGCTGGACAGCCGTTTTGACGCCGCGGCCTACCAGCGCGACCTCGAAGACCGCCACACCGCCTGGG
>NZ_JBLIZW010000077.1:0-22759 GCF_048860245.1 Aquabacterium sp.
GCCATGACCAAGTGCAACAAGTGCGGTGGCCACTTCATCACCCACCCGCACGAAATCGCCCGTCACTTCACCTGCGGCCTGTGCAACCCGCCCGCCCGCGCCGGCAAGGGCAAGGCCTCCGGCGCCATCCAGATGCACTGATTGACCGTTTTCGCTTGCTTGTCTCTTCTCAGGCCCTTCGGGGCCTGTTTTTTTTACAAAAAGGTCACGAGCCATCTTGGTGCGACCACGGCAACAGGTCTGGCTGGCACCACAATCCATAGGTACGTTCCGAATTTCCCTACCCATACCCGTTCAAGATTGGGTTACGCAACATGCCACGCGCAGACCGCCTCGCAGACAGCCGACAGCGATCAGACAGCGGGCTCACCTTGCTGGAATTGCTGATCAGCGTGGCCCTGTTGGGGATCCTGCTGGCCTTGGCCGTCCCCGGTTATTCGCAATACCGCAACCGGGTCCGCTCCGCGCAAGCCGCCAGTGACATTGGCGCCCTGACAAACAGCATTGACCAGTACTACGCCGATCACCATCAGTTACCCGGCGCCCTGAGTGACCTGCCCTCTGCGCCCACCGCCGACCCGTGGGGGCAGCCTTATGTCTATTACAACGTGTCGGACAACGGCAAAGGCGGTGCCCGCAAAGACAAGGCGCTCAACCCGATCAACAGCGACTACGATCTCTACAGCAAAGGTCCAGACGGCGTGAGCAAGCCCCAGATCAGCCAGAAGGACAGCCTGGACGACATCATCCGGGCAAGCAATGGCCGCTTCATCGGTGTGGCCGCAGATTTCTAGGCACGCATGACATCCCGCGACGGTCGACTCACCCGCCAGCTGTTCACGCTGTTTCTGGCCGTTGCCTTGGTGCCCTTGCTGGTGTCCGGCCTGCTGTCCACCACAGCCATCTCACAACTGGCCGAGCGACTGCAGCGCGAGCACCTGAACCACACCACCAAGCAGGTCAGCCACCAAGTGCTGGATCGCCTGCTGCTGGCCCGGGCAGAACTGGAAGCGCTGCGCCAAACTGAGCGTCAGCCCACCCAACTGCCACGCGCCTTTTCACAACTCAGTTCGACGCACCCATCCTTGGTTCAGGCATGGCAGCGAGCCGAACAAGCCCCCGCCCCCCGAACCGGACCGGGCAGCCACCCCATCGCGCACTTACGCGTGCTTCATGCGACCGCCGATGGCAACAGCCAGATCCTGATGGCCCTGGGTCCCACCCAGCAGCCAGACATCATTGGGGAAGTGGATGCTCACTTTCTGTGGGAGCCCATTGGACTGGAAGACGACGGACACTGGCGCGTCGAGGATCACGCACATCACCCCTTGCGAGACAGCCCAGGCCCCGCCAACGCCGTCACATCTGAAAGCCGGCTGTTTCTGGATGCCGAGCTGGGGGCGGGTGAGTGGACTTTCCGCCAAAGCACAACGCTCGCCCCCGCCAACTGGCAAGGCATCTCGCTGCCGCTTTGGTTGACCCTGATCGGGGCGTTGACCCTGCTGGGCATTGCGTTCATCAGCCACGTCCAGATTCGGCGCACCCTCGCCCCGCTGGCGCAACTGACAGCGGACACCCGACGCCTGGCTGCCGGCGGTCACACCTCGGTCGTCCAGGTCAAAGAGCGCAATGAAATCGGCGATCTGGCCGAAGCCTTCAATGACATGGCGGCACGCATCCGCGAGCAATTCCATGCAATCAAGGGCCTGGCAGCTGTCGACCAGGGCATCCTGGCCGGCAAGTCGCCGCATGAACTCGCTCATGAACTGTTGCACCATCTCGCACGCCACTATCCCCATGTGCGCGTGATGACGAGCTGGATCGAAAGCGGCAATACGCGCCTGCACATACTGGGCGGCAACGGCAGCCACGACTTGAGGCTAGAGGCCAAACAGATTTCCCTCACGCCCGACCAATGGCGTCGCTACATCCAAAGTCCGATGCGCGACGAAGACGGTCAAGGCTTGGTGCCATCCCACCCCTGGTTGGCTTTTGCCCAAGCGCAGGCGTGGCCTCATTGCCTCAGTTTTCCTGTGCAGGACGGCGACAAGATCATCGCGCGGATCACCGTCTGCCCGACCGATGCCGCACCCACCACCGATTGGCAGCATCTGGCGGGACTGCGCGACCGCCTGTCCGTCGCCTTTGCGACCCGTCGGCGCGAACAAGAACTGGCGTACCGCGCCGTACACGATAGCCTGACCGGGCTGGCCAACCGATATGGTCTGCACGACCACCTGGATCAGCAACTGGCTCAACTCAACGACGGTCATGTGGCGGTGCTCTTTGTCGACCTCGATCATTTCAAAGATGTCAACGACAGCCTGGGCCACGAGGCTGGCGACGAACTGCTGTGCCTGGCCAGCGAAAGGCTGCAAAGCTGCCTGGGTCCTGACGCCTTGCTTGCACGGCGAGGGGGAGACGAGTTCGTGATCGTGCAACCCGGTGCGGACGAAGCCCTGGCCAGCCAGATGGCCGCCCAAGCCGTGGCCCTGCTGGGTGCCCCGTTCACCGTCCGGGGGCGCTCACTGGTACTCGGCGGCAGCGTGGGCGTGGCCGTGTCCCCTCAACATGGACGCAACCGCGCAGAGCTCCTACGTTGTGCCGACGTCGCGATGTACCAAGCCAAGGCACATGGTCGTGGCTGCCATGCGCTGTACGCCCAAGACCTCGACGCCCAGTCCCAAGAACGCGTGCGCCTGCAAGCCGAGTTGCGTCAAGCCCTGCTCCGCCACGAATTGCGCGCCCACTATCAACCTCGCGTTCGCAGCCAGGACGGCCGGGTCCTCTCGGCCGAAGCACTGGTGCGCTGGCAGCACCCCACTCGTGGCTTGCTGTTACCCGGTCACTTCATCCCGCTGGCAGAAGAAAGCCATCTGATCGAAGACATCGGTTTGTGGATGCTCGATGCCGCATGCCAGCAAATGGCCGACTGGCGTGCGCAGGGCGCACCCATGGCCCGGGTTTCGGTCAACGTGTCACCTCGTCAATTGGCAACAGGACAACTGGTCGAACAAGTCCAGGCTGCCCTGCAACGCCATCAGTTGCCAGCCACGTCGCTGGAGCTGGAGGTCACCGAGAGTTTGCTGGTGGGAGACGCGCGTCAAGCCTGCCAACAATTGGCCGCATTGCGCAGCCTGGGGGTGATGATCGCCCTCGACGACTTTGGGACTGGCTACTCGTCACTCGCCATTCTGCGACAGCTACCGGTGGACCTCATGAAGGTTGACCGAGCTTTCGTGAAAGACCTCGGCCAGGACGAAGGCGCACTGGCCGTCACCCAGGCCATCGTCGGGATGGCGCAATCGCTGGGCCTGCACATTGTGGCCGAAGGCATGGAAACAGCAGAGCAGGCTCGGATCCTGATCAAGCTCGGATGCCATGAACTGCAAGGCTTCTACTTCAGCCGCCCAGTGACCAGCGAGACCTTGATCGAAGCGATGCAGCAGCCCTACACGCTGCCCTGATCCATCAAAACCGGTTCTGCACCCAGCGCTCAATGAGTTTGAGGTTGGGGCCGCCGGACTCCAGGAACGTGACACCCACTTTGAACACGCACTCCGAGGCCACCAAAAACGCGACCTTGGCTTGCAGCACCACGCCTTGCGTTTTGGTGCGGTCGTCCGGATTGGGCACCGCCAGTGCGATCGTCAACCGCGTCCCGATGGGAAAGGCATGATCGAGCCGCAGGCACGCACCCTGAACCGACACGTTCAGGACCCGCCCTTCCAGAAAGCCATCGCCCTCGATCAGCACACGGGCGCGCCAGGCCACATTGATGCGCGGCACCAAGCGCGCATCCTGTTCCATGCCCCAACCTGACTGTGACGACTGTGCCGCGCCTTGACCGTACAACTCTTGACCTCAAACGACCGAATGGCCGACGCTCTCTCACGCGGCCGATGTCCAGAAAACCGTGAAACTGTGGTGTGTGCCCGGCCGACTCAGATCGGCAACATCGGGCCATCCTGCCCGGCGACCGCCACCGCGCCACAACCGCGGGTCTCGTACAGGTCGACACGGTCGACTTGCGGCAGCGTCTTGCGCGCTTCCTTCAAGATCCAGTGCGCCAGCGAGGCCGCATCGCAATCGGTCAGGCCCGGCAGTTCATGCAGCGGGTGATGGTCCAGCGCCTTGAAGATGGGGTTGAAGCGGTCCTTCACATCCCCGAAATCCACCGTCCAGCCCATCACCGTGTCCAAGGGCGCGGACAGGTGCAGGCGCAAGGTGTAGGTGTGGCCGTGGATGTGGCTCAGCGGATCGTCAGCCGGAGCCTCACGCAAGAACAGGGCGCTGTCGAGCGTCAGCTCTTTCCAGATGCGGTAGTCGGTGCCATTGAAATTGGCCCCGCAGGACCCGGTTTCGTACACCGTCACCCACGACAGTTCGGGCAACACCCCCTTGAGGCGCTGCCACAGCCAGCCGGCCAGCACTTCACTGGTGGGGTTCTCCAGGCCTTCGATGGCATTGAGAAACTTGTGGTGCAACTGATAGTGGAAGGGCGCCCAGATGGCATCCAAGTGGTCGTAGTCGATGCTGAGATCGCGCCCGCCCGCATCCTGATTGGCGTGGAGGATCACCTCGAAGCCGTGCCCGTGCAGGCGACCGCACTTGTGCCCCATGGGCACATTGGGCAGCTTGTGGGCCGACTCGAAACGGTAGCGGCGCCACACATGCGCCTGATCGTGGCGATCCAGGTCCACACCCTGATCGGCCGTGCTTTGAATGCCGATCTGCTCCAGCCCCGGCACCTGCAACTGGTCGCGCAACCAGCGCGCCAGGTTTTCGTCGGTGGGCAAGGGCAGGACATCGTTGAGCAAACGGTAGTCCAGCTGCGCCGTGCACGCCTGCAATTGCTCGGTCAGCGTCTTGACCTCGGCGCCGGGGTACGGTCCCCAGTTGGCGGGCAAGTCGGCCCGAACGCGGGCCATGAAACTGTGGCCGTGCAGACGCCGCGCGCGGTGCGCATCGGGCAGCACGCCGACCTGACGGGCGGCCTCAAAGCCGCTGGAAGCAGTGTGCAGGGTGGAAAGGCTCATAGGGCGATATTGGATCACTGATTGCAGTGCATCAGGCGTTCACGTCCACCACCACCCGGCCGCGCACCTGACCGGCCAACACCTGCGCCCCCGCCTCCAGCGCCTGCGACAGCCCGATCGTGTGCGTGATGGCAGCCAGCTTGGTCGGATCCAGATCCTTGGCCAGACGCTGCCAGGCCAGCAGACGCTCGGCGCGCGGGCACATCACGCTGTCGATGCCCGCCAGGGTCACACCCCGCAGGATGAACGGGGCCACGGTGGACGGAAAGTCCATGCCCCCTGCCAGCCCGCAAGCAGCCACGGTGCCGCGGTACTTCGTTTGGGCGCACACATTGGCCAGGGTGTGGCTGCCCACCGTGTCCACGGCGCCCGCCCAACGCTCCTTGGCCAGGGGCTTGCCTGGGGCCGACAACTCGGCCCGGTCCAGCACCGTGCTGGCACCCAGCCCCTTCAGATAATCCGCTTCTTGTGGTCGGCCGGTCACGGCGGCCACGGTGTAGCCCAGCTTGGCCAGCAAGGCCACGGCTACGCTGCCCACGCCACCGGCCGCTCCGGTCACCACCACCTCGCCCTGGTCGGGGCGCACGCCGTGACGCTCCAGCGCCATCACGCACAGCATGGCGGTGTAGCCCGCCGTGCCAATGGCCATGGCCTGCTCGGGGGTGAAGGCCTCTGGCAGCGGCACCAGCCACTCGCCCTTCAAACGTGCACGCTGCGCCAGGCCACCCCAGTGCGTTTCACCCACGCCCCAGCCATTGAGCACCACCTGGTCGCCCACGCGCCAGTCTGGGTCAGCCGAGTCTTCCACCGTGCCCACCAGGTCCACCCCGGGCACCATCGGGAACTTGCGCACCACCGGCGACTTGCCGGTGATCGCCAGCCCGTCCTTGTAGTTCAGGGTCGAATACGCCACACGAACGGTCACATTACCTTCGGGCAAGGCGCTGTCATCCAGGTCCTGGAGACCCGCGCGATAGCCTTGGTCGTCTTTCTCAATGAGGATGGCTCGAAAAGTCATGTCCGAATTTCCTTGCATTCAGTCGGTGGCACAGATCCTGCGATTCTGGAGCATTCCAGAAATCCCCGCCGATTCCTTGCGATCAAGCAATACCCCCAATCCCCAACACCCCTAGATTCTCAGACTGCCTCGTCTTCACCGACAATGCACGGCTTTCCGAACGTTTCGCCATTTCATAAGATGACAAATCACACCGCGCTCCCCCCTCAAGAAGCCTCTGTTGACGTTCTGCTCGAGAAGTACGCTGAGCCCGGTGAGACCTCCGTCGATGACGTCCGTCGCCGTGTGGCGCGCGGTCTGTCCAAGATGGAAAAGACCCCCGCCGAACAACAGAAGTGGGAAGACGTGTTCTACCAGGCCCAGACCGATCTGGGCGTGGTGATGGGCGGCCGCATCAATGCCGCCGCCGGCCTTGAAGGCACCGCTGCCACCCTGATCAACTGCTTCGTGCAACCCGTCGGCGACGCCATGATCGGCACCGACGAAGCCATCGGCATCATGGATGCCGCCTCGCAAGCCGCCGAAACCATGCGCCGCGGTGGTGGCGTGGGCTACAACTTCAGCCGCATCCGCCCCAAGGGTGGCTGGGTCAAGAAGACCAACTCCCGCGCCTCCGGCCCCGTGAGCTTCATGAAGGTGTTCGACCAGGTCTGCCAGACCGTCGAATCGGCCGGTGCCCGCCGTGGCGCCCAGATGGGGGTGCTCAATGTGTCGCACCCCGACATCGAAGACTTCATCGTGGCCAAGCGCACGCCGGGCACGCTCAACAACTTCAACGTCTCCGTGGGCGTGGTCAAGGGCTTCATGGATGCACTGGCCGCTGACGGCGACTGGGAACTGGTCCACGAAGCCCAGCCCCACCCCGAAGTGCCCAACACCTACCAGCGTGACGATGGCATGTGGGTCTACAAGGTGGTGAAGGCCCGCTACCTGTGGGACATCATCATGAAGTCGACCTACGACTTCGCCGAACCCGGCGTGCTGTTCCTCGACCGCATCAACGAAGAAAACAACCTCGGCTACTGCGAAATCATCGAGGCCACCAACCCCTGTGGTGAGCAAGCCCTGCCTGCTTACGGTTGCTGCGACCTGGGTTCGATCAACCTGGTCAGCCACGTTCGCCACGCCTTCGAGCCCAACGCCCGCTTTGACTTCGCCTCGTTCGAGCAAGGCATCGCCGTGGCCGTGCGCATGCTCGACAACGTGCTCGACGCCACCGTGTGGCCGCTGAAGGAGCAAGGCACCGAATCCGCTGCCAAGCGCCGCATTGGTCTGGGCTTCCTGGGCCTGGGCGATGCGCTGGTCATGCTGGGCCTGCGCTATGACAGCCCCGAAGGCCGCGAGATGGCCTCGAAGATTTCGGCCACGCTGCGCGATGCGTCTTACGCCGCCTCGATCGAACTGGCCAAGGAGCGTGGCCCCTTCCCGCTGTTCGACGCCGACAAGTACCTGAACACCGGTGCCTTCGCCAAGCGCCTGCCCGAGAAGCTGCGCAAGGAAATCCGCAAGCATGGTCTGCGTAACTCGCACCTGCTGTCGATTGCCCCCACCGGCACCATCACCCTGGCCTTCGCCGACAACGCGACCAACGGCATCGAGCCTGCCTTCTCGTGGACCTACAACCGCAAGAAGCGCATGCCTGACGGCGGCCACCGCATCTACGCCGTGGAAGACCACGCCTACCGCGTGTACCTGAGCCGTGGTGGTGACCCCACGAACCTGCCCGAGGCCTTCGTGTCGGCCCAGGACATGAGCGCCATCGCCCACGTGGAAATGGTCGCGGCCGTGGCCCCCTTCATTGATGCGGCCATCTCCAAGACCATCAACGTCCCGGCCGATTACCCGTTCGAGGACTTTGCCGACCTGTACCTGCAGGCGCACCGCATGGGCCTGAAGGGCATCACCACCTACCGCCCCAACGCCACCCTGGGTGCCGTGCTGTCGGTGGACACGCCCGCCCCGGCTCCTGCCACCGCCGCACCGGCTGCCGGCACTGGCCGCAACGACGACGATCCCCTGCGCAAGCAATTCGACTCGCGCCCCATGGGCGACCTCGAAGGCATCACCTCCAAGGTCGAGTACATGACCTTTGAAGGCAAGCAGTCGATCTACGTGACCGTGAACTTCCTGCGCGTGCAAGGCACCATCGACGGCAAGGAAGTCACCATTGAGCGCCCAATCGAGTTCTTCATCCCTGGCGGTCAGACCTCTGACGGCCAGCAATGGATCACCTCGAGCATGCGTCTGCTGTCCATGGTCGGCCAGTCCGGTGGCTCGGTCGCCAAGGCCGTGGGTTCGATGCGCAAGGTGGTGTGGGACAAGGGCCCCGTCCGCTTCGGCGTGGTCGAACGTGCCGATGGCACCGTGGCACCGCGTTTCCACGACTCCGACGTGGCCGCCATCGGTTTCGCGCTGCAGCAGATCCTGGCCAAGCGTGGCTTCCTGGACGGCGAAGGCAACCAGGTCCCCGCCCTGCAACTGGCCGCCCGTCTGGCCCGCCGCGATGCCGAACTCGGTGGCGCGCACCCTGTGAGCCACAGCGACGAAGCTGCTGCGGCCCCGGCGCCGTCCAACGGCAGCAATCCGGTGCCCAACTCGGGCAAGAAGTGCCCCGAGTGCGGTGCGCACGAAATGCACAAGGTGGACGGCTGCATGAAGTGCGCCAACTGCGGCGCCATCGGTAGCTGCGGTTAATCGGTGAAGCCGTGTAAAGCGCACGGCACACTGTGATGCAAAGAGCCGGGAAGGACGTAACATTTGTTTCTTCCCCGCTCTGCACCTGAGCTTTGCGCTCACCCACGATGACATCCGCCGCATCCCGGAAGCCCCATTGGGCTGTCCAGATGAATCACCTGAACCGATCCATCTCATGGATCGCGGCATTCATCGTCATCGGCATTCATTTCCACGAGAAGGGCTATGGCCCGGCTTACTGGATCTGTTTGGCCCTCCATTTTTTGATCTACCCGCATGTGGTGTACTGGCGCGCACGCCGGGCGGAGCACCAGCTGCAGGCCGAAATCCAGAACCTGCTGTGTGACAACGTGCTCTTTGGCATGTGGGCCATGGCGCTGGGCTTCCCGCTGTGGATCTGCCACACGCTCATCTCGGCTGGGGCACTGAATCTTGCCGTTTACCGTGGCGCCAGGGGGGTGTTACAGGCTCTGCTGGCGGTGCTGGGCGGCGCCGGCATCGTCTATGGACTGGGGGGAGCTGGCCCCTTGGCGCTGGACACCTCGCCATTGGTCAGCACGCTGTGCATGACAGCCATGCTGTTCTACCTGCTGCTGTTTGCACGCAGCATGTATGGGCGCACGGTGCTGTTGAGCGAAACCCGCGTCAAGTTGCGGCGCAGCGAACAGGCGCTGCAACGGCAGCTAGAAGCCGTGCAAGCCTTGCAGTTGCAACTGACGGATCAAGCCAACCACGATGCGCTCACCGGCCTCTACAACCGGCGCTACCTGGACGACACCCTGCCGCGCGAGCTGGATCGTTGCGCGCGGTCCGGCAGCCCCATCAGCGTGCTGCTGATCGATCTGGATCACTTCAAGACCATCAACGACACGCACGGCCATGCCGTGGGCGACGAGGTTCTCAAGCGCACAGCGGCCATCTTGCAACAGCAATTGCGTGCCAGCGACATCTGCTGCCGCTACGGTGGCGAAGAGTTCCTGATGGTCCTGCCCGGCATGGACTTGGATGCCGCACTGACTCGCGCAGAACACTGCCGTCAGCTGATGGCCCATCACGACTGGGATCAGGAGCTGCCTTCGGTGACGCGCGTGACCCTGTCCGTTGGCGTTGCGTGTGCCATGGATGGCGACATCACTCAGGATGCGCTCATCCATCGGGCTGACATGGCGCTTTACCAGGCCAAATCCGGCGGGCGCAACCGCGTGGTGCTGGACACCTCAAGCGCTGACTGAGCGCCAGGCCTGTGCCACCCGCTCGTGCGGTGGATGCCGGTCGAGCCAGCGCACCAGGGCCACACAGCCCACGGCCGACAGCACCGCCCCGATGCCAAACGCCCAGACATAGCCCAGGTAATCGCCCACCAGCCCGCCGGCCAGCGTGCCCAGGCTCCCCACGGCCACCACCACACTGGCCAGGAGGGTGTAATCCGTGCCGGCGTGATCCGGGTCGGACGCGTCCATCATCAAGGCGAACAAGGCCACCGTGGCCATGGTGCCCACCACGCCCTCGATCACCGTGGCCGCCCACAACCAGGGCAGGCCCCCGCCCCCCAGGGCCACCACGATGTACAGGCCAAAAAACAGGGATTGCGCCAGGCCGGTCCACAGCAAGGCGTCACGCCGAGGCACCCGCATCATCCACCAGCCGGACACCGCGGCCCCCGCAAGGCAGGCCATGGACCCCACCCCGCCTTTCATCAGCGCCAGCGAGGCCTTGTCCACGCCCTGATCTCGCAGAAAGGGAATGACCACGCCGCTGACCATCTGGTCCCCAAAACGAAAGCAAAAGATCAGGGCAGCGCAGCTCAGCATGCCCGGCGTCATGGCACGGTGCAGCCAGCCCCAAGCCAAGTGCAGCCGCGAGGCACCCGTCGTCGGGGCGACGGGCGCTGGCGACACGGGCGGGCGCTCGGGCTCGGCCATGCGCCACACCGGCAGGGTGGTGAGCCCCAACAGCCCCGCCATCACCGTGAACACCACAGGCCAACTGGTTTGCGCATACAACCACAGCAGCCCGCCGCCGCCCACCACCATGCCCAAACGGTAGGCGCCCACCTGGATGGCATTGGCCAGGCCGCGCTCGCGCGCGGCCAGCCAGCGCACCGCCAAGCCATCGGTCACGATGTCTTGCGTGGCGGCCAAGGCATTGAACAGCAGCACCGCCGCCAGCAGGGCCACGCTGCCGGGCGCCAGGTCGGCCCACGCCAACGCCAGCGCCAGCCCGATCGACACGCCCTGCAAGCCCAGCAACCAACTCCGACGTGCGCCGCGCTGATCCACCGCCGGCGCCCACAAAAACTTCAGCGCCCACGGCAAGGCCAGAAAGTGCAACAGGCTCAAGGCTGTGAGCGACCACCCAGCCTCCCGCAACACCGCCGGCAAGACCAGGGTAAAAAAGCCATACGGCAAGCCTTGTGCGGCATACAGGCTGGTCAACAAGGCGAAGCGGTGACGCGGCATGGGCAACACGAAAATGGAAAACCCGCATGTTGACAGATGTGCCGCCCCCCGCCCATCCCGCCGGAAAGCGCCACTATTGCGCAATGTGATGCCACCGTGACATTGCCAGTGCCGCAAAACCGGTGGCAAGCTACGCCTTAACGCACCCCCTGCGGTGCGTCAGCGGGAGGCTCCCATGCGGCGCTCATCGGCGATCATCCAAAGCGGCTTGGCCATCGTGCTGGCTGGTGTGTGCAGCTGGACGCAAGCTGCCATGATCTCGAACCCTGCCGCGCCACCGCCGCAGGTGACCCGTGTGCAAGCCTTCGCCCAAGGCGACACCTTGTGCGACGCGTCGGCCGTGCCGCATGCGGCCCAACTCATCTTCCAGCAAGACGACTCCGAAGCCGCCATGGCCTTGGCGCAGCGCTGCCAGCGTGAGGGCCGACTGGAAGGTCAGGCCCTCAAGCGGCTGGTGTCGGTGCGCATCCAGGCCCTGCTGGCCATGCAATGGCGCGATCTGGACACCCTGCATCAGATGGGGCAGGCGCTGATCGACCAGGACTTGGTGCCGGAATACGTGGCCGATGGTCACATGAGCTTGGCCTTTGTCTGCCTGGGGCAGGGCGATGCCCGCTGTGCGCGCCCCCACCTCGACAAGGCCCGCCAGATCTTCACCCATCTGGACGTGCCCCATGCGCTGGATCAGCTGCTCACGCTGGAGCAGGCCCTGTTGTCACTGGAAGCCGGCGACCCGACCCCCTGAACGTTTCAGGCCTGCGTGATCTGGCCGCGGGTATCCAGCAGCAAGCCGTGGATGGCCTCGGCCGTGAGCGGGCGAGAAAACAGGTAGCCCTGGAACTCATCACATCCCTGAAACCGCAGGAAGTCAAACTGCGCCGGGTTCTCGACCCCTTCGGCCACCACCGTCTTGCGCAAGCTCTTGCCCAGGGACACCACGGCGCGCGCGATCATGGCGGCATCTTCGCGGGTCTCGATGTCCACCACCAGCGAGCGGTCGATCTTGATGGTGTCCAGCGGGTAATGCCGCAGGTAGGACAACGCCGAATAGCCGGTACCAAAGTCGTCCATGGCCAGCGACACGCCCAAGTCCTTGAACGCCTTGAGGATGTGCTGCGCACGCTGCTGGTCGTGCAGGAAGATGCTTTCGGTGATCTCCAGCTCCACCTGCTCGGGCAAGATGCCTTCGCTGTCGATCCAGCTGTGCACCCGGTCCACGATCTGGCGATCCATGAACAGCTTGGGCGAGAGGTTGACGGCCACCGGCAACAGGCGCCCGCGCACACGCGGCCAGGTCGAGGCGGCCGCAAAGGCCTGCCGCGCAATGACCTCGGTGAGCGGCATGATCAGGCCGCTCTCTTCGGCCACCGGGATGAAGCGATCGGGTGAGATGGCACCCATCTCCGGGTGCTGCCAGCGCGCCAGCGCTTCCACCCCGACGATGCGACGCAAGTGGTCGACCTTGGGCTGGAAGTTCACAGTGAACTCGCCCTGCTCCAGCCCCACGCGCATGGCCGCTTCCAGGTGCATGCGCTCGCTGGCCACCGCATTGAACTCGGGCGTGAAGAACTTGTAGTTGTTCTTGCCGTGCCCCTTGGCGGCGTACATGGCCACATCGGCGTGCTTGAGCAGGGTCTCGGCATCGCGTCCGTCTTGGGGGTACAGCGCCACCCCCATGCTGGCGCCCACTTGCAGTTCGCGCCCGCCCAGCATGATGGGCTGCCCGATCAGGTCCACCATGCGCTCCAGCAGTGAAATCACGGTGTCGGGCGTCTGGTGTTCATTGAGCACCAGCACGAACTCGTCGCCCCCCTGGCGCGCCACCGTGTCGGCGCTGCGCAAATGGGTGCTCAGGCGTCGGCCCACTTCCACGAGCAATTCATCGCCCGCAGCATGGCCCAGAGTGTCGTTGATGAACTTGAAGTTATCCAGGTCAATGAACACCACGGCCATCATCTGCTCGTGGCGGTCGGCATGGAAGATGGCCTGGCTGAGGCGGTCATTGAGCAGGTTGCGGTTGGGCAAGCCCGTCAGTTGATCGTGGTTAGCCTGGCGCTCCAGCTCTTCCTGATAGCGCTTGCGCTCGGTGATGTCGTGCACCGTGCCTTCGTAGCAGATGATGCGACCTTGCGCATCGCGCACGGCCCGGGCGTTTTCGGAAATCCAGATGCGCGAGCCGTCGCGCCGGTACACCTGCGACTCGAAATCCTCGACCTTGCCCTGTGTCTCCATCAGCTCGACAAACAGCGTGCGCTGCGCCGGGTCCACATACAGGCCATGCCCGATGTCGGACAAGTTGCTGATCAGGGCTTCCGGGCTTTCAAAGCCATACATGCGGGCCAGCGCCAAGTTGGCGGCCAGGTAACCTTCTTCCTTGGACGACTGGAAGATGCCTTCCGAGGCGTGCTCGAAAATGTGGCGATAGCGCTGCTCGGCTTGGGCCAGCGCCATGATGGTGGCACGGCGCTCGGTGACGTCTTCCACAAAGCCTTCGATCACCGGCCGCCCACGCTCGTCAGCCACCACGATGCCGCGCTCGGCCACCCAACGCACCTGCGCGGTGCGTGTCACGATGCGGTACTGCACGTCAAACCGGCGACCCACTGCGAAATGGGACGTGATGCGCGCACGCACAGGCCCCCGATCGTCCGGATGCGTCATGCGCTCCCAGGTGATCGAGCCGCCGGGCAACAACTCTTCGGGGGAGTAACCCGTCAGGTCATGACAGCCCTGACTCACAAAAATCATCGACCACTCGCTGTCGTTCAGGCAGCGGTAGGCCATGCCCTGCAGGTTGTGCACCAGGTTGTCCAGAATCCGGGCCTGATCTACCTGCGAGGCCGAGGTATTCAGGCCGGCGCCACGGGCTGCCAGCAGTTCACTCATATCCATCGAACCAGTCACATACACAACAAGCAGGGCGCCTGTAGCTTTCGCTAACAGGCGCCCTGCTTGCATCATTTTGGTGCACGGCCCGCAGGCCAGTGCGCTATGAGTGAATAGGTAGCAAGCGCAATGCCAGCGCCCGCAACCTTGTGGTGCTGGTCGGCTTACTTGGGCGTTGTGACCGTGTAGGCCGTGAGCGCCTGCGGGAACTTCAGCAACCAGATCCGGGTGTGGCGATCAATCTCGTTGCCACGGGTCACGCGCACGCCCTTGACCGTCGCCGGGCAATCGGTGCTGCTGCCGGCATTGGTGATGCTCCCCTTGTCATCGACCACACACTTGGTCGGATCGCCCGCCACTTCCTTGCCATCGGCATCGATCAGGATGGTGCGCAGACCAAAGTCGCTGTCGTTGATGATGGCCAGGGTGTTGGCGTCGACCAGGGCCAGACCTTCGGCCTTCTCGGCCTTCCAGCCTGCGGCATTGAGGTCCATCAGCAGCGTCTTCTTGAGCTTGACCACATTGGCCCAGGTGGTGCCCACGGCCGTCGTGCCATCAATGCTGTTTTGCTCTAGCTCGTAGCCCAGGCTCGTGATGTCGGTGGCATCGCTGGGCACTTCCACCAGCATCAGGAAGTTGCGCACGGCCCCCGTGCTGTCGGCCCCTTGCTCGATGACGATGAACTTGCCATTGCTCAGTGCGATGACGTCACCCAACTTGGCGCTGCCGGTGCGGTTGCGGTCCCAGGTCTGACCCGACACCGCATAGTTGAGCGGGTAGGCGTAGAGCTTGGAGGTTTCGGTACTGGGGTCGAACGCGATCCAGCGGGTGAATTGGGCGTAGTCCTTCACATTGACCTTGTCGGTCTTGCTGCCATCGCCGTTGAGGTCATTGGCATCGATGGCCTTGACGCTCTTGCCTTTGACCAGAGGGTCGATCGGGCTTTGCAGGAAGCCGTGCAGCTTGCCATCGGCCGCCAGGGTCAGACCTTCCATGCCGCGGTTGGCACGACGGTACTTGAGCACGTCAGGCAGATCCGTCGCGCCCGTGCCAGGCTGGTAGCGCTTTTCGATCACACCCGTGGTGGCGTTGATCTTGACGATGAAGGGGCCGTACTCGTCAGACGACCAGAACACGTTGCGGGTCTTGTCAAACACCAGGCTCTCGGAGTCGAGGCCATTGGGGTCCAGCGCGCCCTTGGTGGCGTCGTACACCAGGGTGTCGCTCAGAGGCGTTTCGAGGCTGCTGCCCACGCTGGTGAACGGCAGCGGACGCCCGCTGATGCGGGTGTTGGCATCCGACTTCAAAGGCATCAGCGACGTGAGCACGGCGCCCTTGGCATTGATGCGGATGACGCCGATCGAAGGGGTGAAGCTGGGCGCGGGGAACATCTTGGTCAGGCCCACCACGCTGTTGACCGGATCCGGTGCGTTGGGGCTGTCGCCGTTGGGGCCACGGTCGGTGATGCCCCAGAACTCCAGGGTGCCATCATCGGTCTTGCCCTTGAACGCCAGGCCAGAGCCCACCGCCGGGAAGAAGCCGTTGGGGAAGTCCTTTTTCGACGCCGCGTTGCTGCCTTCATAAGGCACATAGAACGAGGGATCGGCCTGCAACTGGTACTTGGTGATGGCCACGGTGCCGCCCGCACTGTCGGTGCCGCTGGCCGTGCTGCCTTTGCCCAGCAAGCTGGCCAAGGTGGACTCATAGTGCTCGACCGCGCCAGCGCGACGATCTTCATTGATTTCGCGCGACTTGTACGACTGGTCGTACGCATCCTTCACGTCGGGCAACAGGGCCGTGAACGTGGTGGCAAACGTGGCCGAGTCAGCCGCAAAGTCAATGCTCTTGCCCTGCAGCGCGGCCACGACGTCGGCCTTGATGCGGATGCCGTTGGTGGGATCATCGTCGTCGTCCAGCGTCTGCAAGAAGACCAGACGGTTTTGCACATCAGCCGATGCCAGGGTGTTGGTACCCGCCAGATCCGACACGCTGATGAGCCCATTGCAGCGCACCTTGCCCAGGTTCACGCCGCCCACGGTGAAGGTGATGGTGTCCCCTGCCTTGCATTGCAGTGAGCCATCCGCACCGGTGGTGCCGCTCAGACCTGAGGGGCTGGCCGCGTACTTGACGCCTTCCACGGCGCTGTCCAGCAAACGGGCATTGGTCACAGGGGTGTCGCTGTCACCGCCACCACAGGCCGCCAGCACCAGGGGCAAGGCGCCCAACATCCAGAAACGCTTGTCGCTCATCTCGGTACATCCTCGGAACACCCATCTCGGGCAAACCGCAGCACCTTAGAAACGATTCGTGACAAGGCTGTGAAGAGGCGTGAAGCCCCGACCGGACCGGGGCCGCTTACCCCTTCTGCTTCACCATCCGGATGGCATCAAACGGGCAGACTTGCACGCATTGCACACACACCGTGCAGCCCTGCGGGCTGTGCAGCACCGACTGCTTCGGCCCCCAGGCGTGAGGCCCCTCGACCGCCAGCCACAGCACCTTGGGTTCGCACACGGCCACGCAACGGCCGCAGCCGGTGCACCGGTCCGGATCGATGACGGGAAGGGCGGACGGCTGAGACATGACATGCCCACCCGCTTGCACCAGCTCAGCCGCCCTCGGCCTTGGTGGCATGGCCGCGCGCCTGCTCGACAGGGTACTTGCGGGCGTTGATGACCATCTTGCGCTGAGCGGCAGCCACCAGGTCCACGTCCAGCGCGTTGCCCAACTGCACGAGGTACAGCAGCACATCGGCCATTTCCATGGCCACCGCCTCTTTGGTGTCAGCGGGCAGGGCGCGGCTCTGCGCCTCGGTCAACCACTGAAAGGGCTCGAGCAATTCCCCAGCTTCGACCACCAGCGCAGACGCCAGGTTTTTGGGCGAATGGAAGGGGCCCCATTCACGCGCATCGGCAAACTGCTGCAGCGCCTGGGCCAATTGGTCAAGAGAGTCACTCATAGGCGCATCCTAGCGCCTGATTTGATAAGGTGTCGCCCTTCTCAGCAAAGGCCTCTCCCCATGACCCAAGCCCACACCGACACCCCGCGGCGCAATTCGCCCGGCCAGGTGTTGTTTGCCAGCCTGATTGGCACCACCGTCGAGTTCTTCGACTTCTACATCTACGCCACGGCCGCCGTGCTGGTGTTCCCCAAGGCGTTCTTCCCTTCGTCGGACCCCACGGCAGCCATGCTGCAGTCGCTCATCACCTTTGCGCTGGCCTTCTTTGCCCGCCCAGTGGGGTCGGCCGTGTTTGGCCATTTCGGTGACCGCATTGGCCGCAAGGCCACGCTGGTGGGCGCGCTGCTGACCATGGGTCTGTCGACCGTGGCCATCGGCCTGCTGCCCACGTACGAAACGCTGGGTACGACGGCTGCACTGCTGCTGGCCCTGTGTCGCTTTGGTCAGGGCTTTGGCCTGGGCGGTGAATGGGGTGGCGCCGTGTTGCTCGCCACCGAAAATGCGCCCCCCGGCAAGCGCGCCTGGTACGGCATGTTCCCGCAGCTGGGCGCGCCCATCGGGTTTTTCATGTCGGGCGGCATCTTCCTGCTGCTGGGCAAAACGCTGAGCGAGGCCGAGTTCTTCAGCTGGGGCTGGCGCGTGCCCTTCCTGGCCAGCGCCGTGCTGGTGTTCGTGGGCCTGTATGTGCGCCTGAACATCACCGAAACCCCCGTGTTCCAGAAGACACTGGAAGAAGACAAGCGGGTCAAGGTGCCCGTGCTGACCGTGTTCCGCGACCACACCCGTGCGCTGATTCTGGGCACGCTGGGCGCCATGGCCACCTTCGTGCTGTTCTACCTGATGACGGTGTTTGCGCTGGGCTGGGGCACCACGGCACTGAAGTTCGTGCGCACCGACTTCCTGTACATCCAGCTGTTTGCGGTGTTGTTCTTCGGGCTGGGCATTCCGCTGTCAGCCGTGCTGGCAGACCGCCATGGTCGCCGCATCACCCTGATCCTGGTGTCGGCCGCCATTGCGCTGGCGGGCTTCCTGATGGCGCCCATGTTCGGCTCGGGCAGCACGGTGCTGGTGACGGCCTACTTGTCGCTGGGCATGTTCCTGATGGGCATGACCTACGGCCCGCTGGGCACGCTGCTGTCGGAAATGTTCCCGACCGCCGTGCGCTACACCGGCTCGTCCATGACCTTCAACTTTGCGGGCATTTTGGGCGCCTCGCTGGCCCCGTACCTGGCCACCACGCTGGCCACCAAGTTTGGCCTGGCCTCGGTGGGCTGGTACCTCACGCTGGCAGCCAGCATCACGCTGGTGGCACTGGTGCTGTCGCGCCCGGTGCATGACAGTGCGTTTGAGCACTGATCTCGCTTGATGAGGACGAGCGCCCGGGAGGGTGCCTCGTTCTCACGCCAACACATTCACCTTCGTCCCCACGGATCCCTCCGTGGCCAGTGGCAGTGGGCCGGTGAGGCCCTGCAGCATCGCGGCGGCGCTCGACTTCTGGATGTCCAGCGCTTTTTTCAGCACGGTCATCTGCACGTTCTGCGCGGCTTGAACTTGCCGCATGCCCGACACGGCATCTGCGGCACCTGAGGGTGAAACACCAGACAGTTCCATCTTGCGCCTCCGTACGGTGGTGATGTCTGGATTATCGGACGCACGCTGCGCGCTGTCACCCACCGGCGCCCTTTTAACCCTGGTGGGACGTGCCCTATTCACGTCTTGGCTGCGGATTGGCGGCAGCCGTGGTGAGGTGATCGGCGATGTCGGATGACATGGTCAGACTCCTTGGAGGTGGACAAAGTGCGAGAGACACCTGTGCGGCTGCACAAGATCTCCCGGGCTTTTGTCCCTCCGTGGAGCTGCGTCACCGCAGCCGACCGCTCTCGGACCAGGCCATCAGGCTGGCGACCACGCCTGACACGGAACCCTAGCGGTCATTCAGCGATGCACCACCAGTGGGCACATCGTTGCTCTCAAGGTATTTCATGCAAAAACGGTGCCAGCTCACTCTCCCTCCTCATCCCAGCTCACCACCTCCAAGGCCGCGGCCACATGGATGCGTTGCTCGGCCAGTGGCCGGGGCAGCAGTTCTTCTGCACGGGCCAAGCGGCGCAGCAAGGTGTTGCGATGGGTGTGCAGCACCTCGGCTGCCTCGGTCACATTGCACCCACAGCGCAAATAGGTGAGCAGCGCACGCCGCAAGAGGGCGGGCGCCGTGGCGAGATCGCCCAAGGTATCGGCCACGAAGCGGCGGGTGGCATCGGCGTCGTGCATCATCAGAGACACCAGTCGCACCATGTCAAAGCTCACCACCCGCTCTGACGTGTGCAAACGCCCCAGCAGGCGTTGTGTGGTCAAGGCCTGCAAGTGGCTGCGTCGAAACCCATCCACGCCCTGACCCTTGGCACCAATGGCCACGCGCACGCCCGGCAAGGGTCGAATCGCGTGCCGCAGTTGCGCCAGATCCGGCTCGCGGTCTGCCGCCAACCACACCCACAAGGTTCCGGCATTGGCCAGCACAGTGAGTCGGTCACGGCTCGCCCCACATCGCACCAGCGCCTCGGCAGCAGCTTCGAGTGTTTGCAGTTCGGTCCCGGCTTCCTCGCTCCACAACACCGCGGCATGGTGGGTCTGGCTCAGCACATAGCCCAGCCGTTGACTGGCCTGCTGCGCATCCACCGCACGGCCTTCCAGAATGCGCGTGACCAGTTCGCGCCGGTCCACGTGCGTGCCGCGCATCAGCGCCTCACGCTCAGCCTGCATGAAGGCAGCAATCTGCATCATCGTGCCGTCAATGAAGCCCGCGATCGACTGCGCCGACACCACCAGCAACTCTTGCAACTCCTTGGGATCGGACGTCAGCGAAAACGCAATGTTCATCCACAGCTGCCAGGCCGTGTTCTGCACCGAGCGGGAGCTGTTGAACGCCAGATCCGTGGCCCCGCGGCGCACCAGTTCGCGGGCGTTGTCGAGCATGTCGGGCGAGACGTGGGGGGCCACCGGCACCCCGGGCTGGTCGATGTTGGACACCGCCCAGTGCATCAGGCTGGCGCGCGTGGCACGGCGGGTGGCCGCCATCAGAACCGGGTCTTCGTCGATCGGCCGGCGGCCCTCGGCAGCCAGACTGGCCTGCTCGATCTCTTCCAGCCAGTCGGGCGGCGCGTTGAGGGCGATCTCCGCCCCCTTGCTCAACAAGGCCCGCACACGCGGCGAAGGGGTCTCCCACTGCGCAGCAGTGGCCGCAAACGGATGGATGGCACTCATGGCAAACGACCGGCTCCCCGGGAAAGTCCCAGGGCACCCCCACAGGTATGCACCCCAGGAGAGTGGTGCACCTCGCACCACCCAGTCAGCATATCGGTGCACTTTATACCTTGCCGCACTTGATGTCGCTCAACATCATCCGGTTTTCATTAGCCCAGGCTTTGTTGTCGAAGGAGTCGCCCTTGTCCGTCCATCCCTTTCCCAGCGTGGAACACGTCGATGTGCTGATCATCGGTGCCGGTTTGTCCGGCATCGGGCTGGCCTATTACCTTCAACGTGACCAGCCGGGCAAGACCTTCGCCCTCCTCGAATCCCGCGCCACATCGGGTGGCACCTGGGACCTGTTCCGCTACCCGGGCATCCGTTCCGACTCGGATCTGCACACCTTTGGCTACGAGTTCAAGCCGTGGGTGAACGACAAGTCGATCGCCGACGGCGCCGACATCCTGGCCTACCTGCGCGAAACCGCCCGCGAAAACGGCATCGAGTCCAAGATCCGCTACCAGCACAAGGTCGTCCGTGCCGACTGGTCCACGCCCGAGGCCCGTTGGACTGTCGAGATCGAACGCACCGACACCGGGGCCCGCCACACCATGACCTGCAAGTGGCTGTTCTCGTGCGCGGGCTACTACCGCTATGACGAGGGCTTCACGCCACGCTTTGAAGGCATCGAACGTTTTGCCGGGCAGGTCATTCACCCGCAGCACTGGCCCGAGAACCTGGACTACCGAGGCAAGCGCGTGGTGGTCATCGGCTCGGGCGCCACGGCGGTCACCCTCATCCCGGCCATGGCCAAAGAAGCCGGCCATGTGACCATGCTGCAGCGCACGCCCACCTATGTGATGAGCCTGCCCTCGAAGGACCCGATTGCCCTGCTGCTGCGCAAGCTGACTTCCGAAGAACGCGCCTATGCCCTGACCCGTCGCAAGAACATCGCCTTGCAACGCGGCATCTGGCGCTTCTGCCAGAAGTACCCCCGCGCGGCGCGGCGCATCATCCGCTTTGCCAACGCCCGGGCGCTGCCCGCCGGCTATCCGGTGGACACCCACTTCAACCCGCCCTACAACCCGTGGGAACAGCGTCTGTGCGCCGTGCCCGATGGCGACCTGTTCAAGAGCATCAAGGCCGGCAAGGCCTCGGTCGTCACCGACCACATCGACACCTTCACGCCGGGTGGCATCCGTCTGAAGTCGGGTCAGGAGTTGCCGGCCGACATCATCGTCACGGCCACCGGGCTGAACCTGCAGTTGTTTGGCGGCATCACGCTCACCGTCGATGGCGAAGCCGTGGACCTGTCCACGAAAGTGGCCTTCAAGGGCATGATGCTCAGCGACCTGCCCAACTTCGCCTTCATTGTGGGCTACACCAACTCGTCATGGACGCTGAAGGTGGGCCTGCTGTGCGAACACTTCTGCCGCCTGCTGGCCTACATGGACCAGCACGGCCACGCCGTGGTGCGCCCGCGTCTGCCCTCGCCCGACATGCCCACCCGTCCGCTGCTCGACTTTGGCGCCGGCTATGTGCAACGTGCGCTGGCCCACCTGCCGCGCCAGGGCACCAGCGGCCCCTGGGTGATGGCGATGGACCCGAACCACGACGCCCAGGTGCTGCGCCACGGCCCGATCGAAGACCCCTGTTTGGTGTTTGACAAGGCCGTGCGTCCTGCTCATGCTGCGAACGTGCACGCGGCCGTCGCCGTGAACGCCTGAAGTCGAGCCTTGGCCATGTCCACCCCTGCCGCTTACGCCCACCCTGACATCGTCCCGCGCGAGAAGCTGTCCTTTGGCTTCGACCGCGACATCACGAAGTACTGGCTGGGCGGTGATCCGTTCAAGACCCGCTTTTGCGACGCCATGTCCACCATCTTCCCGGAAGGCGAGCGCTTCTTCATCTCCTGCGTGCGCGACTTCCGCGATCAGGTCACCGACCCGCAGCTACAGGAAGAGATCAAGCACTTCATGCGGCAGGAAGGCCAGCACGGCATCGTCCACAGCCAGTTCAACGAACACCTGACGAAGCAGGGCATCCGCGTGGCGCGCCTGGAAGGCGTCATGAAATGGTGGCTGTTCGACGTGCTGCGCAAGTACCTGCCCAAGAAGCACACGCTGGCGCTGACCGCCGCGTCCGAGCACCTCACTGCCATCATGGCTGAGGCCCTGTTCACGCGCAAAACCGTGATGGGTGCCGCCGACCCGCGCATGTTCGCCATGTACGCCTGGCACGCCATGGAGGAAATGGAGCACAAGGCCGTGGCCTTCGACGTGATGCAGAAGGTGGCCAAGGTCTGGTATCCGCGGCGCGTGCTGGCGCTGGTCGAAACCACGCTGGCTTTCAACTTCAACGTGCTGTCCTTCACCAATGCGATGCTGCGCCGCGATGGCTTCAGCCGCTGGCAACGCGTCAAGCTGTTTGCCAAGGGCCTGGGCTGGGTCTATGGCCCCGG
>NZ_JBLIZW010000078.1:0-27114 GCF_048860245.1 Aquabacterium sp.
CCCCAATTGCGCCACTACAAAGCATTCATGCAGTTGCCACTACAAAACTTCCGCAAAAATGTGCATAAGTCGTTGATTCACATGGAAGCGGCTTCACCAAAAACGCGAAATCGGCATTTTGGTGTCGAACTCGGGTGGCCAAGATTGACGTGAGAGGCGGTCGAGCCCAAGTTCGCAGCATATGGTGCGCCGTGTTCTGTACATTGAATATGAGCGTTGTCTGCGCGGAGGATTCGCCGCTTTTTCTCAGCATGAGTCAGACGCTGACCAGAGATACCAATCTGTTGAGAGACGACACCAATCGGCGCACGGACTATCTGTCTACGACCACGCTCACGGCAGGGCTTGACAAAGCGTACGGTCGTCAAAACTATCGCTTGTCGGCGGCAGCCTCTAAAAACCACTACCGGGAGAACAGTCAGTACAACAATGACGGCTATTCGGTCAGTGCCGATATCAACTCCGAGGTGGCCGATAAGTTCAGTGTGAGCGTCGGAGGGGCGGCTTCTCGCTTCTTGCCTAATTTTGAAAATTTGACCAATCGAGCGCTGCGGAATGTTCAAACGAACCGGCAGTATCAACTTGATGCTCGGTATGGGCTTTTTGGTAAGCTGTCTGTCAATGCTTCGCTCGGCCACTCTGAGGTGGCGTACTCGATTGCCGACGCAGAGAACAAGCAATCCGATACCACTTTGCTTGGCTTGCGGTATTCGCCCACCGATTTGCTCAATTTCGGCGTATCGGTCAGCAAAACGGATACGTCTATTCCCAATCGGGTGTTGGTGGGTGTGAGCAGCATTGGTGAAGATGTGCAGCGTACCAGTGTGGCGCTCAACAGTTCTTGGGTTGTGACGGGCTTTAGTCGTCTTTACGGTTCACTGGCAATGACCAACGAACGGCATCCAGCCGACAGTCGTCGTGACTTTAAAGGGGTCACCGGATCTGCGTCCTGGGCTTATACGCCGGGTGGGAAAATGTCCTATGCAGCCTCATGGGTCAGAGACACCAGCAATGAAGGCGGGCAGACATTGGGGAAAAACATCAATGCGGACTCGGTGTATTCCACCAGTAACCGTTTGAATAACACGCTGACCGGATCTGCGCGCTGGCAAGCAACGGCAAAAGTTGCGGTGAATGCTGTTGTGACTTACGCGCGCTACCAAGAGGATTCGGGCTTGGGGAGTTCCTCCGTGGTCACGTCCACATCGGAAAATGGGCGCTACAAGGGGTACTCGCTGGGCGTGGCGTACCAACCCTTGCGCGCACTTGGTCTTGGGTGCGATGCATTGCGGTATGACCGAACCAAGTCACGGTTCTCGCTGGGCTACAGCGGCAACACGTTGGCATGTCGGGCTTCGCTGTCGATTGATTAAGTTTGGAGTAGCAGGTGCCTTGCATCTTGTTGACCGGCGCGACCGGCTACATCGGTTCGCACACTTGGCTGGCGTTGCAGGACGCCGGGTTTGATGTGGTTGGCATTGACAGCTTTGTCAACAGTTCGCCGCGCGTACTGGACCGGTTGAAGACGATCAGCGGACGTGATCCTGTTTTCGTGGAAGGCGATGTTCGCGATGCAGGCGCGCTGGATCGGGCCTTTGCTGCCGGGCAAGCGTACGGGGGCATTCAGGCGGTGGTTCACTTCGCGGCATTGAAAGCCGTGGGCGAATCGGTCGAGAAGCCGCTGCTGTACTTTGATAACAACCTGGGTGGCTTGGTGTCGGTGTGTCAGGCCATGGAACGCCATGATGTGCGGCGCATGGTGTTCAGTTCGTCGGCCACCGTGTATGGCAAGCCGGATGCGCTCCCCATCACCGAGTCGGCGGCCTTGCGCGTCACCAACCCGTATGGGCAGACCAAGCTCATGGGTGAGGAGATGCTGCGCGAAATCGAGCGCTGCAATGCGGCCTGGCAACTGGCCATCCTGCGTTACTTCAATCCGGTTGGCGCACACCCCAGCGGTTTGATCGGTGAAGATCCGTGCGGGGTGCCCAACAACCTGATGCCGTATGTGGCACAGGTGGCGGTGGGCAAGCGCGAGCACTTGAATGTGTTTGGCAACGATTACGAGACGCCTGATGGCACGGGTGTGCGTGACTACATCCATGTCTGCGATCTGGCCGAAGGCCATGTGGCCGCCCTGCGCTACCTGCTGGGGCAGCAGCAATCCCTGACCGTCAACCTCGGTACGGGCCAAGGCTATAGCGTGCTCGAATTGGCCAAGGCGTATGGCAAGGCATCTGGGCGAGACATTCCCGTGGTGTTTGCGCCGCGTCGCCCCGGTGACATTGATGCTTGCTATGCCGATCCCGCGCACGCCCATGCAACCATGGGGTGGCGCGCAACCCGTGGTCTCGATGAAATGTGTGTGGATTCGTGGCGTTGGCAGTCCATGAATCCGAGTGGCTTTGCCGCGTGACAAAAAATCAGGGTTTCAAAATGACTTACTCCGTTCTTCCCGTGATCATGGCTGGCGGTTCCGGCACGCGCCTGTGGCCGCTGTCTCGTGCGCTGTATCCCAAGCAGTTCCTGGTGCTGTCGGGTAATCAGAGCCTCTTTCAACAGGCGCACTTGCGCTTGCAGGGCTTGGCGGCGTCTGACATTGAAGTGAGCCAGCCTTGTGTGGTGGGCAACGAAGAGCACCGTTTTCTGGTGCTCGACCAGTTGCGAGAAGTGAAGGGCGATCCTTCGTCGCTGCTGCTGGAGCCCGCCGGGCGCAACACGGCCCCTGCGGTCACGCTGGCGGCCTTGCAAGCGGTGGCAGGCGGTGAGGATCCCATCCTGGTGGTCACGCCCGCGGATCAGACCGTGACGAACGAGCACGCTTACACCGAGGCCGTACAAAAGGCGGTCCGTGCAGCGGCAGAAGGCGACATCGTGATCCTGGGCATCACCCCGGACCGTCCTGAAACGGGTTTTGGCTACATCCGCTCCACAGCAGGGGATGCGCAAGGCGTACGCGCCGTGATGGCCTTCGTGGAAAAACCCGACCTGGAAACCGCCAAGGCGTATGTGGCCGATGGCGGCTACTTCTGGAACAGCGGCATGTTTGTGATGAAGGCGTCCCGCTGGCTGGCTGCCCTCGCGCATTTCCGTCCGGACATTGCTGAAGCCACTCAGGCCTCGTTTGCGGTCCGCACCACGGATGCTCAGTTTGTGCGTCCCGGCAAGGACGAGTTCAAGGCCGTGCCCTCGGAGTCGGTTGACTACGCGGTGATGGAGCAGTGTCCCGCGCATCCTGAGGCGGGTTTCAAGGTCACGATGGTGCCGCTGGATGCGGGCTGGTCCGATCTGGGGGCTTGGGATGCGGTGTGGCAGGTCAGCGCTCACGATGCGCAGGGCAATGCCGCTCAGGGTGATGCTTTGTTCCAGGACAGCACCAACACGCTGTTGCACTCCACCAGTCGCCTGGTTGCCGCGGTAGGCGTGGACAACGTGGTGGTGGTGGAGACGCCTGATGCCGTGTTGGTGGCCGACCGCTCACGCAGCCAGGATGTCAAAAAGATCGTGGCCAAGCTGGAAGGGCAGTCGCGGACCGAGGGAACCTTGCATCGCCGCGTGCACCGTCCTTGGGGGTGGTACGACTCCATCGACCATGGTCCGCGGTTCCAGGTCAAGCGCATCATGGTCAAGCCCAAGGCCTCTTTGAGCCTGCAGATGCACCACCATCGCGCCGAACACTGGATCGTGGTGAGTGGCACGGCTGAGGTGACAGTGGGCGACAAGGTGCTGATGCTGTCCGAGAATCAGTCGACCTATATCCCGCTTGGCACGGTGCACCGTCTGGTGAACCCGGGCACGATTCCTCTGGAAATCATCGAAGTGCAGTCGGGCAGCTACCTGGGTGAAGACGACATCGTGCGTTACCAGGACAACTACGGCCGTTCAGCCTGAGTGGCCGAACCTCAGAGGCACTGAAGCAGATCCATGGGGTGGACGGCGATGACGTCAGCGCCCCAACTGCTGATGTCGCCGCTGTGGCCGATGTAGCCCCATTGCGCGGCGGCGCTGGGCATGCCTGCGGCTTGAGCGGCCTGAATGTCTCGCAGGTCGTCCCCCACATACAAAACACGTGATGGCGTGGCGCCAATGAGTTCGCAGGCCGTGAGCAAGGGCAGGGGGTGAGGCTTGGCGTGTGCCGTGGTGTCGCCACTGATCAAGACAGCGGCCCGATCAACCAACTGCAGGCCTTCCATCACCGGTACTGTGAAACGGTGAGGTTTGTTCGTCACCACACCCCATGTGATGCCACGCTGTTCGAGTTCGCGCAGCACGGTGTCCATGCCGTCAAACAAGCAAGTGGTGTCGGCCAGGCAACGCGCGTACGTGTCCAGAAACAAGGTGCGGAGCGGCTCGAACTCTTCGTGACCAGGATGAATGTCCAGCGCAGCGCCAATCAGGCCGCGTGCCCCCGCTGAGGCGTAGGGTCTCAACTGAGCCAAAGGCAGTGGTGTCAGGCCACGCGAGGTCCGCAGGGCATTGGCCGCGCCCACCAGATCGCCCGCGGTATCGGCCAGGGTGCCATCCAGATCAAACAGAACGGCTTGCGGTGGGGCGGGCCACGCGATGGTGGCGATGGCTGGGGTGCTCATGGGTGGTCGCCGTTCATCAGACTGCGCTGACGGGCTTGCGGCAAGCCACCATGTAGTTCACGCTGGTGTCACCCGACAGCCAGTAGTGGCGGGTCAGGGGGTTGTATTCCATGCCTTTGAACTGCACCAGATCCAGATGGGCTTCGCGGATGCAACGTGCCAACTCGGCCGGCCGGATGAAGCGTGCGTACTCGTGTGTGCCTTTGGGCAGCATCTTGAGCAGGTACTCGGCGCCCAAGACTGCAAACAGGAAGGACTTGGGATTGCGGTTCAGGGTCGAGAAAAACAGCCAGCCACCGGGCTTGGCCATGGCCGCACAGGCCTGGATCACCGAGGCCGGGTCGGGGACGTGCTCCAGCATTTCCATGCAGGTGACCACGTCGTATTGCGCGGGCTGCTCGGCAGCGAGTGCTTCGGCGGCTACGCAACGGTAATCGAGGTTGGCCACACCTGCTTCCATGGCATGCAGTTGCGCCACTTTGAGGGATTTGTCGGCGAGGTCGATGCCAAGCACATTGGCACCGCGACGCGCCATGGATTCGGCCAGGATGCCCCCGCCACAGCCCACGTCGACCACGGTTTTGCCTTTGATGGCCGCGTGCTGGTCGATCCAGTCCAGGCGCAAGGGGTTGATCTCGTGCAGGGGGCGGAATTCGCTCTCAGGGTCCCACCACTTGTGGGCGAGGTCACTGAATTTGGCGAGTTCTTGGGGGTCAACGTTCGTCATGGGGTGAAATGCTACCCAAACCGACGGTGCCTGCCGGGGTGTCGGGGCATTTTTGTCGTCGATTTTTTGATTTGCCCCATGTGAACGGGGATCAATCCAGGCCTTGCTTGATGCGTCGGTACAGCGTGTTGCGGCTGATACCCAGTCGCCGTGCGGCTTCGGACATGTTGCCGCCGGTCGCGTCGATCACATGCCGGATGGCCTGTCCGGACAGTCGCTTGAGATTGGCTTCTGCCATGAAGGTATCGGCCGTAGACGCAGGCGTGGGGGAGGCAACCTCAGGCGAGCGGACCGCCTCTTGCAGTTCCGACACCATGTCTTCGGGGAGGTGATGCCAGTCCAGCGCGGACTCGTCGGTCTCCAGCAGCGCGCACATGGTGCGCAGCAGTGCATTGAGTTGTCGCAGGTTGCCGGGCCACGTGTACCGGCGCATGGCCTGCATGAGTCCTGGATTCAGGGTGACGGTGCGGGGGTTGCCCATGTCGTGCATGGTGCGCGACAGGGTGGTGTGCACCAGTTCGTCAAAGTCTTGGCGTTCTCGCAGTGCGGGTAGTGTGACGGTGAGGCCGTTGAGTCGGTAGTACAAGTCTTCGCGAAAGTGCCCTGCACGGACGGCTTCCTTGAGGTGCCTGTGGGTGGCGCAAACCAGTTGGAAGTCCACCGGGAAGGATTTGCTACCGCCGAGCGGCACCACGGTTTTGTCTTGCAAGACCCGTAGCAGCCGGGCTTGAAGCGACAAGGGCATGTCACCGATCTCGTCCAGAAAGAGGGTGCCACCGTCAGCTTCTCGGATGCGACCGGGGGAGCCTTCTCGCCGGGCGCCGGTGAATGCGCCGCCGACGTAGCCAAACAGCTCGGCTTCAATCAGGGTTTCGGGCAGCGCCGCGCAATTCAGGGCGACAAAAGCGTGGTTGCTGCGCGGGCCTTCTGCATGCAGCGCACGGGCAAAGACCTCTTTGCCGGCACCCGACTCGCCTTGAATGAGCAAGGCGATGCCTTGTGCCTGGACTCGGCAGGCTCGCCGGAAAGCGTCCTGGATTTTGGCATCGGTCTTGGCCGAGGCCGATGCAGAAGCGCTGGGGACTGTGGGTGGCCGGCTGGCGGATGGCGCGGGGGACTCGGGCTCGTGCAGGCGGAGGGCGGGTTCGCTCAGATTCACCACCAGTTTGTGGCGGGGTTCGAGCTTGGCGTGGATGGCGTCGCCATGAGGCAGGCGGCACCGCATGATGCGTCCGGGGGGGAATTGGCCGAGACGCAGGCCGGTAAGTTGTTCGAGGGTGCCGCAGCCGATTCGTCCATCGCTCAATGACAGCCAGTTGCGGGCCAGTGTGTTGGCGCCGATCACCCAGCCATCGTCGGACAGGGCCACCAGCCCCTCGCCAACAGCGCCCAAGCCCTCGGGGTGCGGGTGCAGCCGCAAGATCTGGTCGCGTAGGTGTCGGGCGTGAAACAGTCGATCTTCAATCATGCGGGCAGCCGATCGAACGAGGGCGAAGGTGTGGGGGTGCCGACTGCGGTGGTCGCCTGAAATGTCGAGCACCCCGCGCAGTTGTCCGTCAGAGGCAACGACCGGTGCTGCCGCACAGGTCAAAAAGCTGTTGCGGGCCAGATAGTGCTCGGCGCCGTGAATGACCACCGCACGTTGTTCTGCCAAGGCGGTTCCGATGGCGTTGGTGCCTCGGTCGTGCTCATGCCAAAGCGCGCCCGGGCGCAGGGACACTCGGTCGGCTCGCTCGCTGAAATCGTTGTCGCCCAAGGCGTGCAGGAGCAGACCACGCGCATCAGACAGGATGACCAGGTTGCCGCAATCTCGAACCTGGTCAAACAGAAAGTCCATGACCGGACGCGCGTGGGCCAGGAACTCGCGTTGTGTCCCCAGCGCTTGCCGCAACTCGGCGTCATCGCAGGTTGGCGAATGTCCGGGGTGCTCCAGCGGGCTGAGGCCAGCATGGCGGCTGCGCAGCCAGGATTGCTGGAGGGCCTCGGTGACCAGCCCCGCAGGGATGTCACCCGACTCCAGAAACCAGCGGCGCGCTTGCTGCAGTGCCGAGTCAGAGGACGGTGGTGTCAGGTCGCGTGACATGGTGACGTGGGTGTGGGTTGCGCTCAGTATGGCTTTGCGGACAGGCCGGTACACCCGTAGTCACCCTGTGTCATTTTGGGACAGTGTGCCGTATCACCGCTGTCGGCTGACACAGGGGTGACAGCTTGGGCGTGAAGACGATGCCCAGAGGGGGCGGCTTGCGGGCTCGGGATGAACCCGCACTGGCACGTGCTCTGCACTCAGAAGAGAGCGTGACGGGCAAAAGGCCATGAGCGATTTGCCCGCGTTCACCCGGCCCATTGATCTGTACCCCGACCTGAAGAGGAGACTTTCATGATCTACGCAGCACCCGGCGCAGCAGGCGCACCCGTTACCTTCAAGCCCCGCTATGACAACTTCATCGGCGGCAAGTTCGTTGCGCCCCTGGGCGGTGAATATTTCGACGTGATCACGCCCATCAGTGGCACGGTCTATACCCAAGCCGCGCGCTCTGGCGAGGCAGACATCAACCTGGCGCTCGATGCGGCACACGCAGCCAAGGACAAGTGGGCGGCCACGGCGCCGGCCGAACGTGCCGCGATCCTGTTGAAGATTGCAGATCGTCTGGAGCAAAACCTCGAGAAGCTGGCCTACGCCGAGACAGTGGACAACGGCAAGCCGATCCGTGAAACGCTGAACGCAGACATCCCTCTGGCGGTCGACCACTTCCGTTACTTTGCTGGCTGTTTGCGGTCTCAAGAGGGCTCGATCAGTGAGATTGACGGCAACACCATCGCGTATCACTTCCATGAGCCTCTGGGGGTGGTGGGACAGATCATTCCGTGGAACTTCCCCATCCTGATGGCGGCCTGGAAACTGGCGCCCGCACTTGCGGCAGGCAACTGTGTCGTGCTCAAGCCAGCCGAGTCGACCCCAGTGAGCATCCTGATCCTGATGGAATTGATTGCTGACTTGCTGCCACCCGGCGTGTTGAACATCGTGAACGGCTTGGGTCGTGAGGCAGGGATGCCCTTGGCCAGCAGCAAGCGCATTGCGAAAATTGCCTTCACGGGCTCGACGGCCACGGGGCGTGTGATCGCTCAGGCCGCAGCCGGCAACCTGATTCCCGCCACGCTGGAGTTGGGTGGCAAGAGCCCCAACATCTTCTTTGAGGATGTGATGTCGGCGGACGACGCCTTCCTCGATAAGGCCATCGAAGGCATGGTGCTGTTTGCTTTCAACCAAGGCGAGGTGTGCACCTGCCCATCGCGTGCGCTGATTCAAGAGTCGATCTATGACCGCTTCATGGAGCGTGCGCTCAAGCGCGTGGCGGCGATCAAGCAAGGTAGCCCGCTGGACACGGACACCATGATGGGCGCACAGGCCTCGGCCATGCAGATGGACAAGATCATGTCGTACCTGGCCGTGGGCAAGGAAGAGGGCGCACAGGTTCTGATCGGTGGTGATCGTGCCAGCCTGGGGGGCGATCTGGCTGGCGGCTATTACATCCAGCCGACCCTGTTCAAGGGCCACAACCAGATGCGCATCTTCCGCGAAGAAATCTTTGGCCCTGTGCTGGCCGTGACCACATTCAAGGACGAAGCCGAGGCCTTGGCAATTGCCAACGACACACCGTATGGCTTGGGTGCTGGTGTGTGGACACGAGACGGCAGCCGCGCCTATCGCTTTGGTCGAGGCATTCAGGCCGGTCGTGTGTGGACCAACTGCTATCACGCGTACCCCGCGCATGCCACCTTTGGTGGTTACAAGGAATCTGGCATCGGCCGTGAGACCCACAAGATGATGCTTGATCACTACCAGCAGACCAAGAATCTGTTGGTGAGTTACAGCCCGGACAAGTTGGGCTTCTTCTGACGACAAGAGCGCTCCACAAGGGCGCTGGTTAGAGGCAGGGCGGTCGAGACCGCCCTTTTTCTCTTGGTTCAACGACAAGGGGCGCAACATGACGAAGCGCGTACTGGCGACACCGGCAGCGCAATCGGTGATCGAACAACTCCAAGGCGAGCACGGCACGCTGCTGTTTTATTTGTCGCATGGATGCTGTGATGGCAGCACGCCCATGTGTTTGAAATCGGGCGAGTTGACGCCCACAGCATCCGATGTCTTGTGGGGTGTGTTGGCTGGGGTCCCGTTTTACATGAGTGCGACGCAGGCCGAATACCTGGCCGCGACGCAATTGACGCTGGATGTTCGCGTAGGCAGCCTGGGTACGTTTTCTTTGGAGGATGCACTCGGATGTCATTTTGTGACGCAGTCCCGGTTGATGTCCGACGCCGAGTTGGCTGACTTGACACCTGTGCCATGAACCCTCTGTCCGGTGCTTGTTTCAGGACTGTGCGACAGTTCAGCCTGTTGTTTTCGCTGAAGCTTTGAAACATGCACACGATCGTTTACGGCATCCCAAACTGCAATACCGTCAAGAAGGCGAGGACCTGGCTGGACGAGCAGGGCGTTGCGTACCGTTTTCATGATTACAAGAAGGCCGGGGTGCCTGAGGACCGGCTGGATGCGTGGATTCAGTCTGTGGGTTGGGAAGTGCTGGTGAACCGTCAAGGCACGACCTGGCGCCAGCTTGACGATGCGACCAAGGCCGCTGTGGTCGATGCAGCCAGTGCGCGTGCATTGATGTTGGAGAAGGCGAGTGTGATCAAGCGTCCGGTGATCGAGCTGGATGGCGCGGTGGTCTGCGTGGGCTTCGATGACAAGAAGGTGGCTGCTTTGATGCAAGCCTTGGGGCTGTGATGAAGTCAGTGCGTGGACGCCGTCAGCAGTCGGGTGTGATCGACGGTTTCTTGCTGGGCATGATCGGTGCCGTGATGTTGGCTTCGTTCTGGCCGGCGCTGGGGAAGACGGGGGGCCTGTTGCATGTCGACAAGGTGACGGACCTTGGCATCTTTGCCTTGTTCTTCCTGCATGGCATGGGTCTGTCGACCGCGAGTTTGAAAGACGGTGCCAGCAAGTGGCGTTTGCATCTTCTGGTTCAGCTTTGCACTTACGTGGTGTTTCCGCTGTGGTGGGCCCTGCTGGCACTGCTGGTGGGGGGGCACATTTCCCATGACTTGCTCATGGGGTTCTTCTACCTGGCGGTGCTGCCTTCCACCGTGTCCTCGTCGGTTGCCATGACGGCGCTGGCGCGGGGGCATGTCGCCGCCGCCGTGCTCAATGCCACCCTGTCGACCTTGCTGGGGGTGTTCATCACACCGCTGCTCGTGAGCTGGGTGATGAGCGGGGCTGGCCAATCCTTCGATGTGGCGCAGACCATGCTCAAGGTGGCCAAGATGCTGCTGTTGCCCTTCCTGATTGGACATTTGCTGCGACCGGTCCTGGGCGAGCTTTTTGCCCGCATCAAGCGCTTCACCTCGGTGTTTGATCGCGCCATCATCGTCATGCTGGTCTGGGCTGCGTTCAGCGACTCTGTGGCAGACGGACTCTGGAGCCGTCATGGCTGGCCCTTGCTGGTCGAAGCCATGGTGGGTGCCGTGATCTTTCTGTTCCCCATGCTGTGGTTCACGCGGGCCGTGTCTCGCCGACTGAAGTTTGATCAGGAAGACGAGATCGTGGCGGTGTTCTGCGGCTCGAAAAAGACCTTGGCATCGGGGATGCCGATGGCCAAGTTGCTGTTTGGTGGCATCTCGGCCATGGGGGTGCTGATTCTGCCCATCATGCTCTACCACCAGTTGCAGTTGTTTGTCTGCGCGGTCTTGGCCAGGCGGTATGCCGCGCGCAGCGCCCGTCAGGTGGTGTGATGGTGCCAGAGCGTATGACCACGGCAGCAGGCGCCCGGTCCAGGCATCACAGCGGGCCGCCTTCATCCATGCCGAGGATCGACTACGTTGCGCCGCCAGATGAGGGCTTTGCACCGCTATACATGGACGAGTCGCTCGTGGTGGTGTGCAAGCCCGAGGGCTTGCTGTCTGTGCCGGGCAGGGGGGATGACCGGCAGGATTGCCTGATTGCGCGCGTGCAGCAACATGTGCCGGATGCATTGATCGTGCATCGCCTGGACATGGCGACATCGGGGTTGATGGTGCTCGCCCGGGGCGAGTCTGTTCACCGTCAGTTGAGCAAGCAGTTTCAAGACCGCCTGGTCGACAAACGCTACGAGGCGGTGTTGAGTGGCGTGCTGCCCGACGACGAAGGCATGGTGGATCTGCCCCTGATCACGGACTGGCCCAATCGCCCGCTGCAAAAGGTGTGTGCAGAAACGGGCAAGCCGTCACAGACGCGTTACTGGGTGCTTCGTCGTGACAACGAAAAGGGCCAGACCTGGGTGTCGCTGGAACCGGTCACGGGGCGCTCGCATCAGTTGCGTGTCCACATGCTGGCGCTGGGGTGCCCGATCGTGGGCGACCCTTTCTATGGTCATGCAGAGAGTCAGTCTGGGGCGCCGCGACTGCTCCTGCACGCAGCCCAGCTGGCTTTGACGCATCCGCTGAGCGGGGCGCGCATGTGCTGGCACAGCGCGGCCCCCTTCTGATCCTCACGGTTGCTTGTCCGCCTGTTGGCGTGAGACATTCACCCATCGCAGAATGACCTGATACATCTGCTGGACGTCCAGCGGTTTGGTGATGTGGTCATTCATGCCAGCGTCCAGTGCACGCTCCCGGTCCGACACCAAGGCGCTGGCCGTCATGGCGATGATGGGGATGTGGCGCCACTTCTCGTCATTTCGAATGCGTGTCGTGGCGGTGTAGCCATCCATGCGGGGCATTTGACAGTCCATGAGGATGCAGTCAAAGCTGGTGGCTTGCGACAGTGTGTCCAGGGCCTCGATGCCATCTGAGGCGATGGTGACGGTCGCGCCTTCGCGCTCCAGGAGTTCGCGGGCCAACTCTTGATTGAGCGGCTGATCTTCGACCAACAAAATGGACAGGGCCGCCAGCAGGTGTGCACGTGCCGGAGGTGGCGTGCTGCGCGAAGCCATGGGCTGGGGCGGCTCCTCTATCTGGGTGGCGGGGGAGGGCATGGGCGAAGTCGTCGCCATGCGTGGCGACTGAACGGCCTTGCACATGCTCTCGAACAGTGTGGAGGGCGTGATGGGCTTGGTCAGCACACCTGCGATCGGCGTGTCCTTGGCCTGAGCCAACGCATCGTCACGTTTGAAGGCAGTGACCAACAAGATGCACGGGCTGGCGCTGGGGAAACGTTGTTGCATGAGCTGATGGATCAGCCGGATGCAGGTCAGGCCATCCATGCCGGGCATCTTCCAGTCCATCAGGATCCAGTCGTATGGGCGACTGCTGGCTTGAACGATGCGCAGCGCTTCGTCCCCGCTGGCGGCCGTGTCGACCGTCAAGCCCAAGCCGCGCAGCATGTTGCTTTGCACCAGGCGGGCATCCGAGTTGTCGTCCACCAGCAGCGCACGTTTGCCCAGCCAGGCCTCCCGCTGCGCGACCATGGGGGTGGGGTGCGCGGGCAGCTTCAGCCCAATCGTGAAGTGGAAGGTCGAGCCGCTGCCCGGGATGCTGTTGACCCAAATCCGGCCGCCCATGGCTTCGACCAGCTGGCGGGTGATGGCCAGCCCCAATCCTGTGCCACCGTATTTGCGGGTGTTGGACGCATCGGCTTGGGTAAAGGGCTCGAACATGCGTTGAAGCTGCTCGGCGTCCATGCCTATGCCCTCGTCCTGCACCCAGCCGTGCAGCATCACTTCGTTGCTGCGAGCCGATTGCACTTCCAGTCCAATGGTGACGCTGCCTTGGTCTGTGAATTTGATGGCATTGGCCCCCAGGTTCACCAAAACCTGGCGCAGGCGGGTTGGATCCCCCAGCAAACGGGCGGGCAAGTCGGGTGGCGCCGTGAACAGCAGCTCCAGCCCCTTTTCCTCGGCGGCCAAACCCAAGACATCCGAGAGTTGGTCCAGGACCTGCTGGAGGTCGAATTCAATGCATTCCAGTTCCAGGTGTCCGGCTTCGATCTTGGACAGATCCAGCACGTTGTTGAGGATTTGCAGCAGGCTGTTGGCCGCTTGATGGGCCTTGCCAACGAAGCCTTTGACCCGGTCTGGCGATGGGTCTTGTAAGGCCAGGTGCGTCATCCCGATGATGGCATTCATGGGCGTACGGATTTCGTGGCTCATGTTGGCCAGGAAGGCTGACTTGGCGCGGGAGGTTTCCTGGGCTGCGGTGCTGGCGCTCTTCAAGGCCTGCTCGGTGGCCTTGCGGGCGCTGACGTCATCCAGTACAGCAAAGTACAGGTTCGGGTCTTCGTGGCCCAGCCACAGCATCTTGACGTCGGCATCGAAGGCTTCACCGGACAGACGGCACAACTGCCATTCGAAGCTGATCTGGGCCATGCCCTGGCGGTGCGCGTCCAGCAGCATCTGTGCCGCGACCAGACTGTTTCGCCCGTCTGGCTGCGTCGGCAATGACAGAGGAGGAAGCCAGGGGCGCAGCCCCTCCAGTTGCGCGAAATCCAGCGCGGCAAACATTTTGAGCGCTGCGGGGTTGGCGCGCAGAATGCCGTTTTCGCGGTGAAAGAAGAAGAATGCAGTCTGGGCGTGCTCAAAGGCCACTTCAAAGCGCAACTCGGCCTGTCGCTGTGTGGTGACGTCCAGCCAGTACCCGTCGTACACCACGCTGCCATCGGATTCGTGCGCGGCGGCACTGTTCACACTGATCCAGCGTTGACGCTCTGGCGTGTCAATGGTGTAGGTGGTTGGTTGCGTGGGGGGCGTCAATCGCTGCGGCGAAATGCGTTGCCAGACACTGGTGGGCCGCAGCTGTAGCTGCTCAGCGCTTTGCCCAAAAATGGCTTCTGCACCGGGGCCAATGTAGGTGAAGCGGCCATTGCCGTCCGGCGTGACGCGATACCTGAACAAGGTCAGGGGCAGCGCCCGTGTCATCGCCAATGTTTCTTGCCTGGCCAGATCAATGGCGTGTTGCTTGTCGCGGCGACGCCAGAAGATCCACAGCAACGCCCACCCCAGGATCCAGGCTCCCCCCGCACTGGCCCAAATGTTGGCCACCAGTTTGGGCTCGTCGCGCAAGGTGCTGATCACCCACAATGAGTAGGGGTAGGTGGGCAGCGGGGCCGATTGGGCCAGATAGGTTTCTCCGCCAATCACAAACGCCGCGTGTTGGTCGTTCCCGATCTTGATCCACTGCGTTTGCCATGGCAGCACCGGTGGGATGGTCTTGTAAGTCGCCTGGACCGCCTCCTTGTTGTTCACCAGGTTGATGTTGCCGGGCAATTGCTGCAAGGTCAGCTCGGATCGGTTGCTGGTGATGACCACACCGTTGTTGTCAACGATCAGGATGGTGCGATCCATGGAGTCCCGTATCAGGCGCTCCAGGGTACTGGGTGTGGTCTTCAAGACCAGCACGCCCAGTGCTTTGGGCCCTTGGCTGATCCGCGCAGAAAAATTGAAGCCCGGCTGCCCGCTTTGGCGGCCAATGATGAACTGGAAGCCTCGCCCGTCATCCATGGCGCTGAGGTAATAGGGGCGATCGTGCAGGTTGAGGCCCAGCAGTGAGATGTTGGTGTCGATGTCACTGTCTGCCACCGTGTTGCCAAAGGCGTCCAGCACGAAAGCCTGTCGCAGATTGAAGTCTTTGACGATTTGCTGCAGCGTCTGACTGAACTGCTGAGTACCGGGTGTGCTGGCCAGTTGTTGTCTTAACTGCAGCCTCTGAGCGGGTGTCAACCGTTCATGGATGGGAACGGGTGGCTGATCCAGGAATGCCTGAAAGTTGTACTGTTGCGCCAGAACCTGCCCCAGCGCGGTGATGGTCTGGAACTGGGTTCGCAGGTTGTCCTGCAGCAAGCTCAGGCGTTGGCTGACGCGGTTCAGCGAGGTTTGCCGATAGTTTTGAACACGGTCGTAATGAAACCAGCTTCCGCCCGCGATCACTGCGATCAGCCAGAGCGCAGCCAGCATGAGCAACCACCCGCGCGATGGCTGATGTGGTGTGGACTGGGCTTCCAAAGTGTCCTGAGTCACCCGTTTCTCCCTTGTCTTTTTGCACGAGGATGACGCGTGCTGGTGCACCAAATTGTGGCTCGATTTGGCCCACAAGTGCACTCAACTTTTCCAGGGGGAGATGGTGACGCATTCAACGCTTCATGCGCGCATGCCACCCTCAAGTAGGTGAATGGTGGCAAAATCCCGGGTTTTGGTCCAATCCATTGGGGTGCCATGAGCGCAGTCGTCATCAGCGGAACTGGTCTGTACCAGCCGCCTTACACCATCACCAATGCCGAGCTCGTCGAGGCTTTCAACGCCTATGTTGATGGCTACAACGCCGAGCACGCCGCTGACATTGAAGCGGGCACCCTGCAGCCTCTGTCGCATTCCAGCGTGGAGTTCATCGAAAAGGCGTCCGGCATCAAGCAACGCTATGTGATGGAAAAGTCCGGCATCCTGGATCCCAAGCGCATGTATCCGCGCTTCCAGGAACGCAGCGACGACCAGTTGTCCATGCTGGCCGAAATCGGTGTCGAAGCGGCCAAGAAAGCCCTGGAAGCCGCTGGCAAGACCGGTGCCGATGTGGATGGCGTCATTTGCGCCTGTTCCAACCTGCAGCGTGCTTATCCGGCCATCGCCATCGAAATTCAACACGCACTGGGTGCCGGCGGCTACGCGTTCGACATGAACGTGGCGTGCTCGGCTGCCACCTTTGGTCTGGCGCAGGCTGTCAATGCCGTGCAGACGGGTGCCGCCAAATGCGTGCTGGTGATCAACCCTGAAATCACTTCGGGTCACCAGGAGTGGAAAGACCGCGACTGTCACTTCATCTTCGGCGATGTGGCCACCGCCACCGTGGTGGAGCGTGCGGACACCGCGACCGCTGCCGAGCAGTGGGACATCGTGGGTTCGCATCTGGCCACCCAGTTCTCGAACAACATCCGCAACAACTTCGGCTACCTGAACCGCAGCGAAGACAGCGACCCCAAGGCACGTGACAAGACTTTCCGTCAAGAAGGCCGCAAGGTGTTCAAGGAAGTCGTGCCAGTGGCCGCCGCCCACATCGAGACCCAACTGGGCGCGCTGAGCATTCAGCCGACCGATGTGCGCCGCTTCTGGCTGCACCAGGCCAACTTGTCGATGAACCAGTTGATCGTCAAGAAGCTGATCGGTGCGGAAGTCACACCGGATGTGGCACCACTGATTCTGGACGAGTACGCCAACACCTCGTCGGCAGGCTCCATCATCGCCTTCCACAAGTACCGTGGCGACCTGAAGTCGGGTGATACCGGCGTGATCTGCTCTTTTGGCGCGGGTTACTCGGTGGGTAGCATGGTGGTTCGCAAGCGCTAAGCTGCACGACCGCCCCCTGCCAACGGCCCGACTGGATCAGCCCAGCGGGCCGTTTTGCTTCCTTTGACCTGATTCCGACCCGGCCGCATGAGCAGCGAAGACACCTTCTACTGGCACGACTACGAAACCTTCGGCCGTGTGCCTCGGCGTGATCGTCCTGCGCAGTTCGCAGGCATCCGCACCGACGCCGATCTTCAGGAAATCGGCGAACCGTTGATGCAGTACTGTGCACCGTCGCCCGATTACCTGCCAGATCCGGAGTCTTGCCTGCTCACCGGCATCGTGCCGCAGACCTGTCTGGAGCAGGGCGTGCCCGAGCATGCGTTTGCTGCAGCCATCGAGCACGAGTTGGCCCAAGCTCACACGATTGGCGTGGGCTACAACACCATTCGTTTTGATGACGAGGTGACCCGGCACCTGTTTTGGCGCAACCTGATCGACCCCTATGCGCGCGAGTGGCAAAACGGTTGTGGTCGCTGGGATCTGCTGGACGTGGTGCGGTGCACCTGGGCACTGCGGCCCGAAGGCATCCAATGGCCGCAACATGACGATGGACGGCCCTCTTTCAAGCTGGAGCACCTGACGGCTGCCAACGGCTTGAGCCACGAGGCGGCGCACGATGCCTTGTCCGATGTGCGCGCCACCATCGCGCTGGCCCGCTTGCTCAAGACCGCCCAGCCCCGCCTGTGGGATTTCTGTCTGAAGTTGCGCAAGAAGGATGCCGTGTTGGCCGAGACCGGCTTGGATCGTCCTCGCAGCCAATGGCGTCCCTTTCTGCACATCTCGGGCATGTTCGGCACGGAGCGTGGCTGCATGGCCCTGGTGTGGCCCTTGGCGCAGCACCCATCCAACAAGAACGAGATCCTGGTGTGGGACTTGGCCCATGATCCGCGCGAGTTGTTCGGCTTGAGTGCCGAGGAGGTGCGCCTGCGTCTGTTCACCCGCGCTGCCGACTTGCCCGACGGCGTCACGCGCTTGCCAGTCAAGAGCGTGCACATCAACAAGTCCCCCGTGGTCATCGGCAACCTGAAAATTCTGACGCCCGCGCTGTGCGACAAATGGGGCATCGACCTCGCGACGGCCATGGCGCGTGCCGAGTGGGCCGCCGAGCAGGGGGCTTCGCTGGACGGCATCTGGGCAGAAGTCATGATCCGCCCCGACCAGCGTGCCGAGGTCGATGTTGACGAAGACCTGTACGGCGGCTTTGTCGGCAATGATGATCGCCGCACCTTGCAGCGCTTGCGCACCTTGTCGCCCGCGCAGCTGGCGGACAAGCACCCGGGCTTTGCGGATGAACGTTTGGACGAGGTGCTGTTTCGCTACCGTGCCCGCAACTTCCCTGACAGCCTGACTGACGAAGAGCAAGCACGCTGGCACCAGCATTGCGTGGTGCGCCTGCATGAGGGGCAAGGGGGGGGCTTGTCTCTGCCAGCGTTTTTTGAACGCATTGATGCGCTCAGTGAAACCCTGTCCGAAGACGACGAACGTGGGCAGGACATTCTGGGAGCCTTGTACGACTATGCCGAACACATCGCACCCTGATCGTCCCCATGGGGATCGCGCGCGCAGCCGCCCGGAAAGCCGCCCGTCAGTCACCCCGCTGGTGCCGCACTTTCGCACGACGCCGCCGCATTTGAAGTACCTTGGCGGGTATCCCGCCCACATGCTGCAGCAGGTTCAGGCCCTCATCGACCAGAACAAGCTGGGTGAGGTGCTGTCCAAACGGTATGGCGACCAGCATGAGGTCCGCACCGACAAGGCCTTGTATGACTATGTGATGGATCTCAAGCAGCGCTACCTGCGCAGCAGAGAGCCCATCAGCAAGGTGGCGTTTGACAGCAAGATCAAGGTCATCCAGCACGCGCTGGGTACCCACACGATGGTGTCACGCGTGCAAGGTGGCAAGCTCAAAGCCAAGCGCGAAATCCGTGTGGCCAGTCTGTTCAAGGAAACGCCGCCCGAGTTCCTGTCCATGATCGTGGTTCACGAGTTGGCGCATTTGCGACATCGTGACCACGACAAGGCGTTTTATGCCCTGTGCACGCACATGGAGCCCCAGTACCACCAATACGAGTTTGACCTGCGCCTGTGGCTCACGTGGCGTGAGCTGCGCGGCAGCGAAGCGTCCGGCCCCGCTGCCTCTGCAGACTGATCCCAAGATCTTGTCGATCAGGTTCTTGATCGGATCTTCCGGCTCTTTCTCTGCAGGTGCCGAGGCACCTGACGCCGCAGCCTGCGGCATGGCAGGAATCAGGCTGGGATCAATGGGGCGATCGTCCACGCCCAGCTCTTTGATGAAACCGCCATTGGCCCACTCGCTGTAGCGCCAGCCAGACTCCAGGTGCACCATGCCCTCGGGCGCCTTCATTTCAGCCACGGGCTCGCGCGCCAAGGCCGAGCCCATGAACTGGATCCAGGCGGGCAGGGCCAACGTGCCACCCGAGGCATGGCTGCCCAAGCTGCGAGGGGTGTCGTAGCCCAGCCAGACCACGGCCACCAGATTGGGCTGGAAGCCCGCAAACCACGCGTCCACCACATCGTTTGTGGTACCGGTTTTGCCGTACAGGTCCGGGCGCTTGAGCGTGCCTTGCGCGCGGGCGGCGGTGCCGGAACGGGTCACTTCGTTGAGCAGTGTGCCGGTCAGGAACGCATTGCGGGCGGGCACCACGCGGTCATCTTCCGTGGCGTTTTTGATCTTGGCCTCGTAAATGACCTTGCCCTCACCGTCGGTGACACGCTTGATGACCACGGGACTGACTTTGAGCCCCCCGTTGGCAAACACCGAATAGGCGCTGGCCAATTGCAGTGGCGTGGTCGAGCCCGAACCCAGAGCCAGCGTCAGGTTGTCGGGCTGCTTGCTGACATCAAATCCGAATTTGCCGGTCCACTCGCGCGCCACTTGCGGGCTGAGCAACTGAACGAGGCGGATGCTGACCAGGTTCTTGGACTTGGCCAGTGCCAAGTGCAGGGGGATGGGGCCATCGGCCGTGCCATCCGAGTTGGACGGATTCCAGTCTCCAACATTGGTCAACGGCGCGTCGTTGACGAGGGTTTCCGGCATCACACCGTTTTCCAGTGCCGCGGAGTACAGGAACGGCTTGTAGCTGGAGCCCGGCTGGCGCCAGCCTTGTGTCACGTGGTTGAACTGGTTGCGCTGGAAGTCAAAACCGCCGACCAGTGCACGGATTTGCCCGTCGTGTGGGTCCATGGCCACGAGGGCACCTTCGGCTTCCGGCCACTGGGTCAGATACCAGTCCTTGCCTTGTTGCAGGACACGCACCACGGAGCCGCGGTGAATGCGGATCTTGTCGGTGGCCTTTTTGCCCAGACCAGGCTGGGCCTGACGCAGCCCCTTGCCGGTGATGGTGACCAGATCGCCTGAGGCCAGCACCACACGAACCTCTTCGGTGGTCGCATGGGTGACGATGGCCGCGCGCAACTGCTCGTCGTCGTTGTATTCAGCCAGCGCCTGGACCACGGCAGGATCGTCGTCCTTCATGTCGCTGTCCAGGTCTTCGTGCGCTTCCGGGCCACGCCAGGCTGTCCCCAGTTCGCGGTCGATCAAGGTCTTGCGCAAGGCCTTCCAGGCGGCTTGCTGGTCGCTGGCACGCAGCGTGGTCACCACCTTCATGCCGCTGGTGTAGGCGGCTTCGCCGTATTGCGCGTAGACCTGTGCACGCGCCATTTCAGCCACGTATTCGCCGTGGACTTCCACACCGCCTGGTGGGCGAATGACCAGCTTTTCGGCCTTGGCCGCCTCGTAGGCGATGTCATCGAGCACACCCTCGGCATGCATGCGCGAGAGCACCACCAGTTGACGGGTGCGTGCCCGCTCCGGATTCTTAATGGGGTTCACGTTGGCCGGGTTCTGGGGCAGGCCGGCCAGCATGGCGCACTCGGCGGCGGACAGCTTGTCGAGCGGCTTGCCGAAGTAGGTGTTGGCCGCCTCGGCAAAGCCGTAGGCCCGGGCACCCAGGTAAATCTGGTTCATGTAGAGCTCGAGGATCTGCTCTTTGCTCAACTCGCGCTCAATCTTGATCGACAGCAGGGCCTCTTTCAGCTTGCGGCTGATGGTCTTTTCGCGCGTCAGCAAGAAGGTGCGGGCGACCTGCTGAGTGATGGTCGATGCACCTTGCGTGCGGCCCCCGGTGGCATTGGCAGCCACAGCACGCAAGACACCGATGACATCAATGCCGGGGTGCTCGTAGAAGCGTGAGTCTTCCACGGCCAGCAAACTGTCGCGCATCAACTTCGGGATGTCATTGAAGCGCAGGTACTGGCGCTTTTCTTGTCCGAAACCGCCAATTTCCACGCCATCTGCCGTGTACACCCGCAGAGGCAGTTTGGGTTGGTAGTGCTGCAAGCCGCTGGTGTCAGGCAACTGTGGCCACATGACGGCGAGCAGGCCGCCCAGGGCCAACAGCCCGGCCACGGTCAAGCCAACAGCCACCCAGAGGACACGGTAACCCCAGTGGGTGGTGCGTGGTGCAGAGGAAGATTCAGACATACAACATTCGGGGCGCTCGATCGGAGCGCCCGCCATTCAGGCAACCCTGAATTATTAGTGAAAAGGCCCACCCGATGGCCGCATTCGTTTGGAGGGGGCGGCTTATTGCCAGGTTCGAGCCAGGAGCTCGCTGAAATGGGTGGTGGGGCGTCCGAGCAGGGCTGCAATGGGCCCTGCGTCGGCCACATTGGGCTGCCGAAGCAAATCAACCGCTTCACTGCTCCAGGGGCTGGTGGACACCAGATCACCGCAGCGTGCGCTCAGTGAGGTGACCCATTCTGGCAGTCTGAGTACCGTGGCGGGGCGATGCCCCAGTTGCGTACGCAGGCTCGCGATGAAGTCACCCAACTGAACGGACTGGGGACCCACGCAAGCCAAGGTTTCAGGGGCTTGCGCCAGGTTGGTCACCAATCGGACGACAACGTCGGCCAGATCTGTGACAGCCACGGGCTGCACCTGGGCATCGATCACGGGGCCAGGCATCAGTGCGATGGGCAGTCGGGCCAGATTCAAGAACAACGCACTGCTATCGCCACCTTTCCCGAACACGATGCTGGGCTTCAAGATGGTGGCGCTCAGTCGCCCGGCTTGGGCCATGTCCCTTAGGTGTTGTTCGGCCGCCAGCTTGGTTTGCGCATAACGCGTGGCACTGTGTTCAATGCCCAATGCCGAGATGTGCACCACATGACGCACCTCGGCCTGCGCACAGGCTTCGAACAAAGCAATGGGGGTGTCGGCGTGAACGGCCTGGATGGGGCGCCGATGGGTGTCTCGCAAGACCCCCACCGCATTGATCACGACATCCATGCCTTCGACGCGATCGCGCCAGGCGGCGGCTTGCGTGTCGCGCGCGTAGTCCACCTGAACAGCATCATGGGCGCGGCGGCCGGCTTGGCTGACACCGCAGATCACCTCGTGGCCCGCCTGACGCAGGGCTTGAAGCAGATGGCTGCCGATGAATCCTCGGGCACCACAGAGCAGGATCTTCATGATGTGGTCTCCATCGTTGTGATGATGCGCTCCATGATGCCCCCTTGTGACGCCCCTTTGGGCATCGGGGACATTGCGGTCTTCAAAGCAAAGAGGCCCGCCAGGTTTCCCCGGCGGGCCTCTTTCATGTCAGCTCAGAGCAGGGGCTCAGGCCTTCACGGTGGCAGCGGTTTCCACGTACTCTTCAATCTGGTTGAAGTTCATGTACTTGTAGACGCTGTCGGCATCCTTGGCGACCACACCCACTTCAGCCATGTACTCGGCTGGCGTTGGCAGCTTGCCCAGCTTGGAAGCCACGGCAGTCAGCTCGGCCGAGCCCAGGAACACGTTGGTGTTCTTGCCCAGACGGTTGGGGAAGTTACGGGTCGAGGTGGAGATACAGGTCGAACCTTCCTTGATCTGAGCTTGGTTACCCATGCACAGCGAGCAGCCAGGCATTTCGGTGCGAGCACCGGCTTGGCCGAAGGTGTTGTAGTAGCCTTCCTTGGTCAGCTCTGCAGCGTCCATCTTGGTAGGAGGAGCCACCCACAGACGCACTGGGATGTCCTTCTTGCCTTCCAGAACCTTACCGGCAGCACGGAAGTGGCCGATGTTGGTCATGCAAGAACCGATGAAGGCTTCGTCGATCTTGGTGCCGGCGACTTCAGACAGGAACTTGGCGTCGTCTGGGTCGTTCGGGCAGCAGACGATGGGTTCCTTGATGTCGGCCAGATCGATTTCGATCACGGCTGCGTACTCGGCATCAGCGTCGGCTTCCAGCAGGTTGGGGTTGGCCAACCAGGCTTCTTGCGCTTCGATACGGCGTTGCAGGGTGCGAGCGTCTTGGTAGCCGTTGGCGATCATGTTCTTCATCAGAACGATGTTCGACTTCAGGTACTCAGCCACTGGCTCCTTGTTCAGCTTGATCGAGCAACCCGCAGCGGAGCGCTCAGCCGAAGCGTCAGACAGTTCGAATGCTTGCTCAACCTTCAGGTCTGGCAGACCTTCGATTTCCAGGATGCGGCCCGAGAAGATGTTCTTCTTGCCAGCTTTGGCCACGGTCAGCAGACCTGCCTTGATGGCGTACAGAGGAATAGCGTGCACCAGGTCGCGCAGGGTGATGCCAGGCTGCATCTTGCCCTTGAAGCGAACCAGCACGGACTCAGGCATGTCCAGAGGCATCACGCCAGTGGCTGCGCCGAAAGCGACCAGGCCGGAACCGGCGGGGAAGGAGATGCCGATGGGGAAGCGGGTGTGCGAGTCGCCGCCGGTACCAACGGTGTCAGGCAACAGCAGACGGTTCAGCCACGAGTGGATCACGCCGTCACCAGGACGCAGGGCCACGCCACCGCGGTTGGAGATGAAGGCGGGCAGTTCGCGGTGCATCTTCACGTCCACGGGCTTCGGATAAGCAGCCGTGTGGCAGAACGATTGCATGACCAGGTCAGCCGAGAAGCCCAGGCAAGCCAGGTCCTTCAGCTCGTCGCGGGTCATCGGACCGGTGGTGTCTTGCGAACCAACGGTGGTCATCTTGGGTTCGCAGTAGGTGCCAGGACGCACGCCTTGACCTTCGGGCAGACCGCAAGCACGGCCAACCATCTTCTGCGCCAGGGTGAAGCCCTTGCCGGTGTCCTTGGGAGCCACGGGCAGACGGAACAGGGTCGAAGCAGGCAGGCCCAGGAACTCACGTGCCTTGCCAGTCAGCGAGCGACCGATGATCAGGTTGATACGACCACCAGCGCGGACTTCGTCCAGCAGCACTTGCGACTTCAGAGCGAACTCGGTCACGACAGCGCCGTTCTTCTCGATCTTGCCGTCGTACGGGAAGATGTCGATCACGTCGCCCATTTCCAGCTTGCTCACATCGACTTCGATGGGCAGGGAGCCGGAGTCTTCTTGCGTGTTGAAGAAGATGGGCGCAATCTTGCCGCCCAGGGTCACGCCGCCGAAGCGCTTGTTGGGCACGAAGGGGATGTCTTCGCCGGTTGCCCAGATCACGCTGTTGGTCGCCGACTTACGCGAAGAACCGGTGCCGACCACGTCGCCAACGTAAGCAACCAGGTTGCCCTTCTTCTTCAGGTCTTCGATGAACTGCATCGGGCCACGCTTGCCGTCTTCTTCGGGCTTGAAGGCCGCGTCAGGACGGGTGTTCTTGAGCATCGCCAGATAGTGCATCGGGATGTCAGGACGGCTCCATGCGTCAGGAGCGGGCGACAGGTCGTCGGTGTTGGTTTCGCCAGGCACCTTGAACACGGTCACGGTGATCTTCTTGGCGACTTCAGGACGGGTGGTGAACCACTCGGCGTCGGCCCACGATTGCATCACGGCCTTGGCGTTGGCATTGCCAGCCTTGACCAGCTCAGCGACGTCGTGGAAGGCGTCGAACATCAGCAGGGTCTTCTTCAGGGCTTCAGCAGCCACAGCGCCAACTTCGGCGTTCGACAGCAGGTCGATCAGAGGCTTGACGTTGTAGCCACCAACCATGGTGCCCAGCAATTCAGTGGCCTTGGCCTTGGAGATCAGGCCGACGGTGATGTCGCCATGGGCGACAGCCGACAGGAAAGAGGCCTTGACCTTGGCGGCGTCGTCCACACCCGGGGGAACGCGGTGGGTCAGCAGGTCGAGCAGGAATGCATCTTCGCCAGCGGGCGGGTTCTTGATCAGCTCGATCAGGTCAGCGACTTGCTGAGCGTTCAGGGGCAGCGGAGGGATACCGAGGGCAGCGCGCTCGGCAGCGTGTTCGCGATAGGCTTGCAACATGGTGTTCACCTGGTGTTGAGGGGGCAAGGGGCTCGGACACGGCACCACTCGAACATGCTGGGTCTGCAAAGACTCACCAAATCAGGGCGGCCACCGTTCCGGTCGCTAGGAAATGCAATTTCCGTGCAGCCTCGTATTTTCGCCTAGCAGCGCGCTCTGTGTCACAAGAATGTCGAGAAAACATTCAAATTCGATCGACTGATTGTGGTTTGACGCGTTGTATTGGCGCAGAACGCACCTCGTTGGGGCTGAAAACAAAAAACCCGGCACGGGGCCGGGCTTTTCAAGCGAGGCGCAAAGGCCTCTTCGTCACTGACCGGCTGCCGGTGTGTCGAAGATGGACTGGCGTGGGTTGCGGCTCAGATCGGCCTCGGCGGCGCGCTGCACATCGTGCACGCAGCCGTCAACCAGGCGGCGGCCGGCCTTGGGGTCCATGACCATGGACTTGGTCAGGATTTGAATCAGCAGGGCGCCGCCCTTGACGTCTTCCAGACGGATGGCGCCGGTCGACGATTGCACGGGCTTCATGACCCACGACTGGCTGCCCAGCTTCATGTTGAAGTAGCCCTTGCTGTTGGCCTGTGGGTCAACAGAGATGCGCTTGCCGAACTCACACTGGTAGCCACCGGTCAGCACGCGTTCTGCGGCAGCCAGTTGTTCAACGGACGCATCGGGCAGGTGGCTGAACTTCTCGCTCAGCGTGTTGGTGCGGGCGGCCTTTTCAGCCTTGGTGATGGCGGCGTGAGCCATTTGCGGCACCAGTGTCGTGGCGAACATGCCCAAAACCATGCCGGCAGACAGGGCCAGGGTGCGGATGCGTTGGTGGCGGTGCAGGGAAGACTTCATGGCAGGGCCGATCATGTTCGGTGAATGGGATGGTGGCGATTGTGCCGCCATTTCGGATGCTTTGCGCATGGGGGTAAGACCGAGGCGTGCGACGCGTCACATACAGGATGCAAGGGGCGTAAGCAGATGCAAGCGCCATGAAAAAGGCCCGATCTCGTGAGAGACCGGGCCTGTGAAAACCGTTGTGTTGGCGTGCACCGATTTAGAACGTGTCACCTGGCACGCGCACCCAGCCTTCCATGATGATGCGGGCGCTGCGGCTCATGATGGCCTTGGTGACGGTCCATTGCCCATCGACCTGTTTGGCTTGTGCGCCGACACGCAAGGTGCCGGAGGGGTGACCAAAGCGCACGGCTTCGCGGGCGCCACCGCCAGCGGCCAGATTGACCAGCGTGCCGGGGATGGCGGCTGCCGTGCCAATGGCGACCGCGCAGGTGCCCATCATGGCGTGGTGCAGTTTGCCCATCGACAGGGCGCGCACCAGCAGGTCCACGTCACCCGCTTCGATCGTCTTGCCGCTGGACGCGGTGTAGGTCGTGGCAGGTGCCACGAAGGCGATCTTGGGGGTGTGTTGGCGGGTGGCAGCTTCTTCAGGCGTCTTGATCAGGCCCATGCGCAGGGCACCTGCCACGCGGATGGCTTCAAAGCGCTTGAGCGCCGCAGGATCGGTGTTGATCTGCTCGCGCAACTCGGTGCCGGTGTAGCCAATGTCGGCCGCGTTGACGAACACGGTCGGGATGCCGGCCGTGATCATCGTGGCCTTGAAGGTACCCACGCCGGGCACTTCCAGGTCATCGACCAGATTGCCGGTGGGGAACATCGAGCCACCTTCGTCACCATCGTCGGATGGGTCCATGAATTCGAGCACGATCTCGGCGGCCGGGAAGGTCACGCCGTCGAGTTCGAAATCTCCGGTTTCTTGCACCTGACCGTTGGTCACGGGCACGTGGGCGATGATGGTCTTCTGGATGTTGGCTTGCCAGATGCGGACCACACAGGTGCCGTTTTGCGGGATGCGCGCAGGGTCAACCAGTCCGGCGTGGATGGCGAAGGCGCCCGCTGCGGTGGACAGGTTGCCGCAGTTGCCGGACCAGTCCACAAAGGGCTTGTCGATCGAGACCTGGCCGTAGAGGTAATCCACGTCGTGGTCGGGCACGCTCGACTTCGACAGGATCACGCACTTCGACGTGGACGAGGTGGCGCCACCCATGCCGTCGATGTGAGCGGCGTAGGGGTCGGGGCTGCCAATGACACGCATGAACAGCTTGTCACGGGCTGCGCCCGGCACCTGGCAGGCCTCGGGCAGGTCCTGCAGGCGGAAGAACACGCCCTTGCTGGTGCCGCCGCGCAGGTAGGTGGCGGGGATCCTGATCTGTGGTGCCATGTTTGCTCTTGTTTCAATAGCTGGTTGCG
>NZ_JBLIZW010000079.1:0-3086 GCF_048860245.1 Aquabacterium sp.
GACCGCTGCTGGAAAACAGCGTGTCCGAAACCTGTTTGACCGAGTTGTAGATGCTCTTGACGATGGGGATGTTCGAAAACACCCAGTTGGAGCGGTTGAGCAGCCACTGCCCGACCATGTTGGTGACCGCCACACCGGTCAGCCACAAGGCTGTGACCAGGATGATGACACTCAGGCCAGGCACACGCTGCAAGTCGGCCAGCACAGGGTGGATGCTGACCGGCAGCACCGTCCGCGCCACGACCATGAACCAGGCAAACACGTCGTCGAGCGTGCCGATCACGCTCTTGAGCACCCAGATGGTGATCACCAGGGGGAGCCAGACGAGCAGGCCGGTGAGGATGTATTTCTTCACGTTGGGGAGGGGGGAGAGGGCGCGAGGCCGGGTGCCGTGGCAGGCAGCTTGGCCTGTATTGTCAGGCCAAGCTGTGTCAGGCGAGTGCGTGAAGCAAAAGCGCCGCTCAGTGGCAGGCGCAGGAGCCGCCGCATGGCGTGCCGCCCGAGTCGCTGCCTGCGCTGCTGGCCTCGGCCGGCGCAGGAGCAGCTGCTGCCGCGGTGGCGCCTGTGGCCGGGGCACTGGTGCCGCCCGAGCCGCCACGGAAGTCGGTCACATACCAGCCCGAACCCTTGAGTTGGAAGCCTGCAGCCGTGATCTGCTTCTGGAAGCTCTCGGCGCCGCAGGCGGGGCAGGTGGTGAGCACCGGATCAGAGATTTTTTGCAAAACGTCCTTGGCGTGACCGCAGGACGTGCACTGGTAGGCATAAATCGGCATGGCCTGACCTCGAGAAAATCGATGATTGTAAAAGACGGACGGCGCCCTTGCCAGCGTGCGTGCGCTGGCAAGGGCCCGCGCAAGGAGATGTGGGCGCCCCGTTGAAAATCAAGTCTCGGGAGATGTGCGCGCGGTGCGCGTTTCCGAATCGCGCACAGCAGCCATCGTGCAGATGCTGCGCCTGTCCGTCAGGCTGTCAGTAGAGGTCGCTTGCTGCGGCGGTCCGTGATCCACTGCGGTGCCAAGGAGCCCAGCAGCATGCCTGCCAGGGCCATCAGCAGACCGGCCAACTGCCCGGGGAAGGCTTCGCCCAGGCCGGCATGGAAAGTGAACAAGGTCAGTGTGCCGATGCCCAGCACGATCGACAGCAGCGCCCCTTGGGTCGAGGCACGCTTCCAGTACAGACCGAAGGTCAGGGGGACGAAGGCGCCCACCAGCGGGATCTGATAAGCCGCGGAAACCAGGTCATAGATGGCCGTTCCCTCCATCAAGATCGCGTACGTCAACACCAGGCAGGTGAAGACCAGCAGGGTCACGCGCATGGCAAACAGCACCTGACGATCCGTCATGCCGGGCTTGATGTTCTTGAGGATGTTCTCGACGAAGCTGGTGGAGGGCGCCAGCAGCGTGGCCGACGAGGTTGACTTGATCGCCGACACGAGCGCACCAAAGAAGAAGATCTGGGCGATCAGGGGCATCTTGCTCAGGATCAGCGTTGGCAGGACCTTCTGGGGGTCATTGGCCAACAATGCCCGCGTCTCATCCGGCATGATGATCAGCGAGGAGGCCACGATGAACATCGGCACGAAAGCAAAGGCCAGGTAGCCGAAGCCGCCGATGATGGCGCCCCGCTGGGCCGTGACCGCATCCTTGGCCGACATCACGCGCTGAAACACGTCTTGCTGGGGAATGGAGCCCAACATCATGGTGATGCCCGCGGCAATGAACCAGAGCCAGCCATCGGGGGTGTTCTCGGGGAAGAATTTGAACCAGTTGTTGGCATGCGCCAGGTCGATCACCTTGTCGGCTCCGCCCGCCTGGTCGGCGGCCATGTAGGCAATCAAGGACAGGCCCACAACCAGCACGACCATCTGGATGAAGTCGGTCCAGGCCACCGCCAGCATGCCCCCCACCATCACATAGACCAGCACCAGCAAGGTGCCGAGAGCCATGCCCCAGGCGGGAGCGATGGTGCCACCCGAGAGCACCGAGAACACCAGGCCCAAGGCGGTGATTTGCGCGGCCACCCAGCCCAGATAGCTCAGGATGATGGCAACGGAGCAGAAGATTTCAACACCTTCGCCATAGCGCTGACGATAGTAGTCGCCGATGGTGAGCAGACTCATCTTGTAGAGCCGGCTGGCGAAGAAGGCGCCCACCAGCACCAGGCACATCGACGCCCCGAACGGGTCTTCCACCACGGCGCCCAGCCCCCCTTCGGCGAACTTGGCCGGAATGCCCATGACCGTCTCCGCCCCGAACCAGGTCGCAAAGGTCGTGGTGATGACCATGATCAGCGGAAGACTGCGTCCCGCAATGGCGAAGTCGGTGGTGTTTTTGATGCGGGTGCCGGCATACATACCGATCGCCATCGTGCCAAGCAGATAGAGGATCACAAACGCAAGCAAGGTGGTGTTCATGGTCGGTATCGATCGGGGTCGATGGATGTCGAATTGGGGGCGGAGTTTAGTGGCAGATTGTCGCTGGATGCGCTGCCCTGATCTGGCTCACCGGTGTCTGGCGCGAGACACCTGTGAGCGGGGGGTCACAGCAGGCCCAGTCCGTGCAGTCTGAGCAACAACTGTGCCGTCAGCAGGCCCAGGACAAAGCCCACGCCCACCCAGACGATGGACGACAACAGTCGGTTGGTCTGGCGTTGTTCCGCCAGCATGGCCGCCAGGTCACGGCGCAGGTCGGCGTTGCTGTGCTCCAGGTTCTGGTGCACCAGGCGGGGCAGTTCCGGCAACATCTTGGCGTAGCGCGGCGCCTCGCGCTTGAGGCGCTGCCATAGGCCGCGCAGGCCCACTTGCTCGTGCATCCACTTTTCCAGGAAGGGCTTGGCCGTGCTCCACAGGTCCAGGTCGGGGTCGAGTTCGCGTCCCAGGCCCTCCACGTTCAGCAGGGTCTTTTGCAGCAGCACCAGTTGGGGCTGAATCTCAACGTTGAAGCGGCGGGAAATCTGGAACAGGCGCATCAGCACTTGCCCCAGGGAGATTTCCTTGATGGGTCGGTCGAAGTACGGTTCGCACACGGTGCGGATGGCGCCTTCGAGCTCATCGACCCGGGTCGTCGCGGGCACCCAGCCACTTTCAA
>NZ_JBLIZW010000080.1:0-35297 GCF_048860245.1 Aquabacterium sp.
AAAAAGCAGCAGGGTAGGTGGATAACGTGGCTCAAAATTGGACGTGACGGACGCCCTTTAGTGGCTCAGTTTTGCTCGTGATTCAACAGCCAAGCGCATGGCCTTGGAATCCACCCTGATAAAGGGCGAGGAAAGTGCTTAGGAAGGAGCACCTAGGGGATAACGAGCGACATTGAACCTAATGCGCCAAACTTATCCGGCTTAGCCCTGAACGTCGGTGCGTGGGGCGCGTTTGCTGCGCGTCGAACGATGGCGCCCCAACCATCGCCACCCCGTCAGGCACATGACCGCCAACGATCCGAAGATCAGCGCTGCGGTCTGCATCTGGAGTGGATGCATCCCCAGGATGCGAATGAGCGCAGACACCCCGACCGTCGCCGGCAACAACCCGAGAAACGTTCCCACAACGTAGGCAGACAGGCGGACCCGCAATGCACCCGCCACCAAATTGATCATCAGAAATGGGGCCACAGGCACCAGTCTGATCAAGGCAATGGTCAACACCCCTCGGCGACGGAGGTGCCGTTGGAGCAGGTCCATGCGCGATGCAAGCAAGCACTCAACCACGCCAGCTGCGACATAACGTCCCACCGCCCATGTGACCACAGCGCCGCCCATGACGCCGAATAAGGCATACGCCGAACCGGGCCACGCGCCAAATACTAATGCCCCCGCGGGCAGCAAGATCAGCACGGGCACACCAAAGGCTGTGGCCACCGTGAAGCCTGCCATCACATAGCATTGCCCGAACGGCAGCGCCAACACCTCCCGCCCAATTTGAGCCAAGACCGGTGCGCTCATCAGCAACTTGCCTGCGGGTGTTTGCCAGGCCCCATACAGCAAGGCCAGGACACCAAGGTAGCCCGCCATCAACAAGAGTCGCCCCCAAGAAAGGCCCTTCTTGTTCAAGAAAACGGTGAGGGAATGCACGCGCAAACCGTCAGACCAGCGGAACGACTTCGTCCACTTTGATTTGTTCGGGCAAGCTTCCAAGGTGCTTCATGGGCAGCCACATGGTGACCGTGGTCCCTTGTCCGAATGTGCTGTCGACCACCACTTCGCCACCATGAAGTTCGATGATTTCCTTCACGATGGTCATCCCCAGACCGGTGCCTGGAATGTTGCCCGAGGTGTCGGCGCGGAAGAAGCGTTCAAACACTTTGGCCAATTGCGCCTCGGTCATGCCCATGCCGTGGTCTTCGACGCGAATGCCCACTTCTGCTTGAGTCCCACGGCGTCGACACAAAACGTCCAATGAAATCTCACCGCCATTTGGGGAGTACTTGTAAGCATTCGAGAGGACGTTGGTCAGTGCCTGTGACAGCTTCGATCGGTCCACATCCAGCATGAGTGGCTCTTCAGGCAACGTGACCTTGACCTTGCGGTCGTCGTTGTTCACCAGCAAGGCCCCCAGAGCCTGTTCAATCACCCCCTGCAGGGCTTGTCGGGATCGATTGAAATCTTTGCCGCGTCTGGCCTCAATCCGCGCCAGATCAAGCAGCTCGTTCACCAGGTTGATCAGGATGGACGCCTGCCGGTGAATCGTTTCGAGCATGTCCTTTCGGTGCTCGTCCTTGAACTGCCGCTTCAACAGCAATTCCGTGAAGCCAAAGATGCTCACCATGGGGGTGCGCAGCTCGTGCGCCGCCATCGCGAGGAACTCGCTCTTCATGCGATCGACTTCGCGCTCATGCGTCACGTCACGGAAATACATGACGGTTTCATCGTGCGACCCGCCCTGCCGGATGCGGCGCACCAGTGTTCTTTGACACGGCGTGTGCAAGTGCAACAACTCTCGGGTGGTGTAGGCGTTGCCATCGGCATCCTTGTCCGAGTCGGAGGTTTCGTCTTCTCTGGACTGACACTGACTCATCAGCTGATCTTCAAAGACATCGCGCGATTGCCCCACCATGTCCGCTGCCGACATCCCTGTCATGGCTTCGAAGGCCGGATTGACAATGGTGACCTCACCCCGCTTGTCCAGCACCACAAAGCCGTCAGGGCTCAGATCAAACACCGCATTCAAACGCTCGGTGCGCAACCGCAGCACTTGCTCGGCGGCCACGCGATCAGAGATATCGGCCTGGATGCCGATGAAGTGTGTCAGTACGCCCTCTTGATTCAAGACCGGTGAAATCGACAACTCAATGTAGTACAGAGAACCGTTCTTTCGGTAATTGCGCATGACAGCTTGCGCGCGACGCCCCTCTTTGATGGCCTGGCGCAAAACAGTCAGCCCTGGCTGATCGGCATCGGTGCCGTGAAGGAATCTGGGGTTGAGGCCAAGCACCTCATGCACTTCATACCCCGTGATTTGCTCAAACCCCGAATTGGCATAGATGATGGGATGACTGGGCAAGGTCATGGAGACGATGATGACGCCATCACTGGATGAGGCCAAGGCACGGTCGCGCAACGCCAGCTCTTGCTCGGCCCACTTCGCATCGGTCGTATCACGCACGATGAACGAATAGATCTGCTCGCCATCCAGAAAGATGCGCGCAGCGGACAAGGCCACAGGAAAGACCGTTCCTTCCGCCCGCTGCCCGACGGTATCCAGGCCAATGACCCGGTTGGAGAAGCCATGTTCGTCAAACCACTGATCCAACGATGTTGCAGCCAGAGCCGGCAACAAAGTGTCTGCAATCGGTAACCCCATCAGCGCGTCACTCGGGCGACCAAAAATGCTCACCGTGGCGACGTTGCACCATGTGATCTTGCCTTGACTGTCCACCATCACGATCGCATCCGGCGCAGCATCCATGACTGCAGCGCGACGTGTCTGCTCTTTTTGCAGCGCGGCATCCATCTGTTTACGGGCGCCACTTGCTCGGCGACGTGTGGAAATCAGCATGAGGTAGCCCTGCATGGCCACCAATGCAGCAATGACCATCACGACCAACGCGAGCCAAACCGCCGCATGACGATACAAGTACTCCACGGTGGTGAGTTGGCGCAGTCCCCCTGCGACTTTCAAAGACCATGCGCGCCCGTCCAGCGTGATGGGCAACGCTATCCGATGCGTGGCGTTCGCTGCCAAGGCCTCCGGCCAGACTGGGGCGGCATCGGTCGACGTCAGGACACTCTGCATCTCCCAGAAATGCCCATCGCTATGTGGGCGCCATGGCTCAGCGGCGGGCATGAGCGCAGTCACCACCCAACCGCTTCTCGACTCCCAGAGCGCCTCGACCAACACCCAATGGGGTTCCTGCGCCGCAGATCCAAGTTGGCAGAGTTGCCACCGATGCGCCGCATCTGCTGCGCGCAGACAGGCTGCGAGTGCAGCCACCTGGTCAGGATCGGCCTCCAAGGCCAAGCTTTGGAGCAAAGCATCCACCGTCTTGACGTGCCTGGGCAACCACGCTGAACCCGCTTCCGGCCACACCGTCAGCGTTTCGGCCCGCGGGGCAGGCATCGCCAAGACCCATTGACGCACCGCTGACAGCAAGGCTCGGCGCTGCTGCAAGCGGTACTGCACCTGCTCCTGCATGTGCGTCGCCTCAGCCAGGAACTCCTGCTGGTTGCGCCAGGACTCCAATCGATAGACCGCGACAAGTCCGCCTGCGGTCAGCATTGTCGCGAGCAAAACGATGACCGCGACGACACGACGAGGCGTCCAGCTGCCGAAGACATGCTCCAGCAGACCCTGTACCCGAGTGACGGGTTGCACCGGATCTGGCGCGGTCATGGCTGGCCCCTCAGGCTGACGCCGAGACCAGGTTTTCGACGCGCTCGATCAACTCCAAAGGGCTAAACGGTTTCACCAGGTAGGCATCAGCCCCAACGGCCTCGCCAGCGGCCAGATCGGTCGCCTGACCCCGTGCGGTCAGCATGACCACGCGGATCTTTTGAAGCACCGGATCTTTCTTGATGCGATCGCAAACTTGGTAGCCGTCCAGCAAGCCAGGCATCATCACATCCAGCAGAACGACGTCGGGTATGATGGCGCGGACCATGTTCAGCCCGGACTCGCCATCGTGTGCTTCATGAATCTCGAAGTCACCGAATTCGAGCGTCATCCGAATGAGTTTGCAAATATCAGGTTGATCTTCAACGATCAAAATGCGGTGAGCCATATTGGTCTCCTTTTATCAGTGATGCGCAAGGCTCATTTCTCATCGAGCTTGACGCGCTTGCTCATGCTGCGCGCCATCAGTTGCGCCATGTCTCTTGCGTAGCGTTGCGCTTGCTCTACAGACAGTTGAGCATCTTGGGATGCCGGTGCGCCAGCAGGGATTTCCAGCACGAAATCGACACCATCAAAATCATCTTCAATGCGGACTGAGCCACCGTGCTCTTCCAGAATGCGTTGACTCAGCGCCAGGCCGATGCCCTTGCGTGCGTCGCTGGGCTTGGCCGTATCGCCAACACCAAAGGGTGCAAAAGCACTCCGACGCTCGTGGTTGGACACAAAGAGCCCTTTGTTGCTGGCCCGGACCATGACGCGGGTGCCCACGGCGTGAACCGACAGCTCGATCAAACCACCACTCCGCGCGCTGCGAATGGACTGTTCCAGATACTCTGACAGTGCTTTGCTGAGCCAATGGGTGCTGCCGTAAATGGCGGGCAACTCGCCCTGAATCCCCTCTGTGGCCACGGTGATGTTGCGGGCAGTGGCCAAGGGCATGACCTCCGCCAATGCGGCCCTGAGCAGATCAGGCAGCATGATGCGTTCTTCTCGAACGATCGAGCTTTGCCCGAAGATCGACACCAGATCCCGCAACTTACCCAGCTTTTGCGACAAATCTTTGGCGTTTTGCACCAACTCGACCAACTCGGGGGTGGGCTGCTGCTTCTGCGCAATGCTGATGACCGTTGGCAAGCGATCCGCCAACAGATTGATGGGGGCTTCCATCTCGGCTTCGATGTACCCAATCAGGTTCTCGAGGGCCTGTGAATACCAGCGTTCTTCAGACACGTTGTTCATGACCACCATCAGGTCATTGCCAACCGGCGCCTTGATGACCACCGCCCGAATCGAGTCTGGATGGGCTTCCTGCGTGGTCAATTCAAACTGAAACGGCAACTGCAGCATGTTCTGACCTGCTGCCTTGACCGTCCGCTCTGCCACGGGGTCCATCATCTGTTGCCCGAGCATGACCGGCGTCATCTGCACGGCCGCCTTGTTGGCGTACCGAACAATGCCGTTGCGCTCAACCCAGACCACGCCACTTTTGACTTGGTCGAACAGTAATCGGAATGCCTCGTTCATGATGAATATCCCATCTTGGTCAACGGCTGCCCGAGCAAACTCCGCCCTACCCTAGCTGCAATATCTTCTGGCGTAAACGGCGCCCCCACCAGCTCAACCCGCTCGGGGACACCACCCTTGGTCGCCAACGCCTCGCTGTTCAGATCGGTCAACAACATGATCCGCATGTGGGCCATGGATTCACAGCGCTCCAGTGTCCGCAGCATTTCCATGCCGTCCATGCCATGCAGGGCCAGCGTGGTGATCAAAATATCCGGCGCCTTTTGCCCCACCTGAATCAAGGCCAGATAACCGGTTTCGGCGCGACGTACCGACACCGCATCACCAAAAACAGCCAAGGCGTCCTCGCAGCGGTCAATCCAGCCACTTTCGTCGGCGACCAGCAGGACATCGATGGGCGCACGATCATCCGATGTCGACAGTTGTTGCTGCCGCATTGCCAGCAATTCGCGCTTACCGGCACGGGGCTTGTCCTGCTGAACATCACCCAGCCCGGTACTGATCGCAAGCGCCTCCACCGCTGTAAACGGAATGCGGCGATGCCCGCCAGGCGTCTTCGCTGCGGGCAAGATGTCTGCCTCCACCCACAGTTGCACCGTGCGCAATGAAACCCCCAAGCGCTTGGCCGCTTCTCGGGTGGTCATCATGCGGGAGCCGGGGCCCAGAGGAATCACGTCTGACATACCTCACATCCTTGCGAGCAATGGATTTACGCGTTGTACGGCATATCGGTCAGTCGTTTCATTTTTTTCGCTTTGATTTCAGGAAATGTCACGCATGTTCCGTTAAATCAGAGAGATATGTGAACTATTCACCCTGTCATCGCCACTTTCTGATCGGCTTTAGATTCGGCACAATCGCGCACCATGAGCAAAGCGTTTACCAAGGAATCTGCAGGTGACGACGAGGACGATCTGGCCTTGCCGCCCTTGCCCGCCGGCAGCAAGAACTACATCACCCCCGAGGGATACCAACGTTTGCGCAATGAATTGATCAACCTGATCGACAGCGAACGTCCCAAGGTGGTGGAAATCGTGCATTGGGCCGCCTCCAATGGCGACCGCTCTGAAAACGGTGACTACCTGTACGGCAAAAAGCGCCTGCGCGAAATCGACCGACGCATCCGTTTCCTGACCAAACGCCTGGACATCGCCGAAGTGGCCGACCCCAGCCTGCATCACGGCAACGATCAGGTGTTCTTTGGTGCCACGGTGACCTACGAAAACCAGGCTGGCGTGGAACGCACGGTCACGATCAAGGGCATTGACGAGGTCGACAACCTCAAAGGCGAAGTCAGCTGGATTTCGCCGATCGCCCGCGCCCTGCTCAAGTCACGTGAGGGCGACGAAGTGCAATTCATGGCCCCCGGTGGCCTGGAGCGCCTGGAAATCATCCAGGTCAGCTACCCCAAGCCTGCCACGTCGCACTGACACGCGTCAGTGCGGCACCACGCGCTGCGCGTTGAGCACCACGGCGCAACGCTTGAGCGTGCGGATCACCTCAGACAAGTGATCCGTGTCACGCACTTCCAGGCGCAACTTCAGCTCGGCCGTCTCACCCAGGCGCTCATCACCCATTTCGATGTGGGTGATGTCGGTTTCGGCGCTGCTGACCGCCGCCGCCACCTGGGCCAGCACGCCCTTGCCATTGGTCACCAGAACCTTGATGACGGTTTCGAACATGCGGGCTGGCTCATCCGACCAGCTCACGTCGATCCAGCGTTCACGGTCACGCTCGAACAAGCGACGGCCCACACCGCACTCGTGCGTGTGGACCACCATGCCCTCGCCACGCCCCAGGTAACCGGCGATGCGGTCGCCCGGCACCGGACAACAGCACGGTGCCAGGCGCACGGTGGCGCCTTCGTTACCATCGATCACCACGGCGGCCTGATGCGGCACATCGGCCTCGAAACGCCCCAGTGTCAAGGTCACGGCGTCCGGCCGTTCGCCCGACTCGGCTCGCATCTGCGCCAGCCGCTTGGCGACCATCTGCGCAATCTTGCGCCCCAAGCCAATGTCCACCAGCAATTCGTCACGGCTGCGGTTGCCGCCCCAGCGAATCAAGGTCTGCCACAGCACGCCCGTGTCACCTTCAGAATCTTCATTGCCAGGCGGCAGCGACAAGCCTTCGGCACGCAAAGCCTGCGTCAGCAGCTTCTCGCCCAAGGCCAAAGACTCTTCCGCCTCCATGTTCTTGAGGTAGTGGCGAATCTTGGAACGGGCCCGGCCGGTGCGCACAAAGTTCAGCCAGGCAGGGTTGGGGCGCGCCCCCTGCGCGGTCACGATCTCGACCACGTCCCCGCTGCGGAGTTCGGTGCGCAGTGCCACCGGCGCGCCATTGACCTTGGCCGACGCGCAATGGTCGCCCACGCGCGAGTGGATGGCGTACGCAAAGTCCACCGGCGTCGCGCCCTTGGGCAGCGCCACAATGCGAGACTTGGGCGTCAGCACATAGACCGACTCAGGGAACAAGTCGATCTTCAGGTGTTCAAGGAACTCGGCCGAATCGCGCGTCTCATGCTGGATGTCGATCAAGGACTGCAGCCACACCGCACCTTGCTGAGGTGAAGCCTCGCCCGCATCCTCATGCTCCTTGTACATCCAGTGTGCGGCGATGCCCTTCTCGGCCACGGTGTGCATGGCTTGCGAGCGAATCTGGAATTCCACTGCCGTCCCCACCGGGTTGATCAGCGTGGTGTGCAAGGACTGGTAGCCATTCGGCTTGGGAATGGCGATGTAGTCTTTGAAGCGGCCCGGCAGCGGCTTGTACAACTGATGCAGCACGCCCAGCGCGCGATAGCAGTCGAGCAGTTCGCGCGCCACGATGCGGAAGCCAAAGATGTCGCTGACCTGGGCAAAGCTCAGGCCCTTTTCAATCATCTTGTTGTAGATCGAGAAGATGGTCTTCTCACGGCCATACACCTCGACCTGCATATCGGCCTCGCCAAAGGCCACTTCCACTTCCTTGCGGATGCGCTCCACCAGATCTCGGCGGTTGCCTCGCGTGCGCTTGACCGCTTTGGCCAGCACCGCGTAACGCCAGGGATTGATGTATTGGAACGAGAGTTCCTGCAGTTCGCGATAGGTTTGATTCAGCCCCAGACGGTGCGCAATCGGCACATAAATGTCCAGCGTCTCGCGGGCGATGCGGGCACGTTTGTGGGCCACCATGGCCGCCATGGTGCGCATGTTGTGCAGGCGGTCGGCCAGCTTGATCAGGATGACGCGCACATCGCGCGCCATGGCCAACAGCATCTTGCGGAAGGACTCGGCTTGCGACTCCTCTTTGGTCGAGAAATGCAGCTTGTCCAGCTTGGTCAGGCCATCGACGATCTCGGCCGTGGGCGCACCAAAGCGCTCGATCAGCTCAATTTTGGTGACGCCACAGTCTTCCATGGCGTCGTGCATGAGCGCCGCCATGATGGCCTGCGCGTCCAGCTTCCAGTCGGCGCACAGGCCCGCCACCGCGATGGGGTGGGTGATGTAAGGCTCGCCACTGGCCCGGAACTGCCCCAAGTGGGCTTCGTCGGCAAACCGGTAGGCATCTCGCACGCGGCGAATGTCCGCCTCGTCAAGGTAATCAAGCTTGTGGGTCAGCGCGGCAAAAGAAGCCGCAGCAGCATCGTGAGCCAGGGTCATGGGCAGACTTTAGCGCGGAAGCGCCAAACCGCATACGCACAAAATGATCAGATAAATGGCAAAGGCCCGTTTTTCAACGGGCCTTTGTGCCAGATCGCGTTGGAAGCAAAACTGCGCAACAGCAGCTTACCCCAAGAAAGATCAGGTCGGAACCTTGCGCAGCATTTCCACGCCAACTTGACCTGCAGCGATTTCGCGCAGGGCGGTCACGCTGGGCTTGTTGCGCGATTCAATCTTCGGGGTGTGACCTTGGCTCAGCATGCGAGCACGGTAGGTGGCAGCGAGCACGAGCTGGAAGCGGTTAGGGATCTTTTGCAGGCAGTCTTCAACAGTGATGCGGGCCATGGTGGACGCTCCGTAGGTGTCGTGATCGAAATCAGACCAGATTGAGGGCCTGGAACACGGTGGACTTGTTCCGGCGCTGAGCTGCGTATTTTAACCTCTGCGCGTGAACAATTGCCTTCAAGTCGAACAAAGCCGTCTCAAACAGGGCATTGATCACCACAAAGTCGAAATGTTGGGCCTGTGCGACCTCGATCCGAGCATTCTGCATCCGCACCTCGATCACGTCGGCCGAGTCTTCTCCCCGGCGATTCAGGCGCTGCAGCAACTCTTCATAGCTGGGCGGCAGGATGAAGATCAGGATGGCCGTCGGGAAGATCTTCTTGATCTGCAGCGCCCCCTGCCAGTCGATCTCCAGCACGACGTCTTCACCGCCTTTGATGCGCTCCTCAATCGCCTGGCGCGAGGTGCCATAGAAGTTGCCATGCACCTCCGCGTACTCGAAGAAGTCGCCACGGGCGATCATGGACTGGAACTCTTCCATGGCCGTGAACCAGTACTCGCGGCCATGCTGCTCTTGACCGCGAGGCGAGCGGGTCGTGTGCGACACGCTGACTTGCAGGTGCGAATCCAACTCCAACAAGGCCTTCACCAGGCTGGACTTGCCAGTGCCACTGGGCGCTGACACCACAAAAAGATTGCCGGGATATTCCATGGCAAGGTTTCCTTTATTCGATGTTCTGAACCTGCTCACGCATTTGCTCGATCAACACTTTCATGTCAACCGAGATCTGGGTCAATTCCAGCGCAGCCGCCTTGGACCCCAGCGTATTTGCTTCACGGTGTAATTCTTGAATCAGGAAGTCGAGGCGCTTGCCAACCTCCCCGCCCTTCTTCAGCAAGCGGCCAATCTCGTCCAGGTGGGCCTTGAGGCGTTGCAGTTCCTCGTCCACATCAATGCGCAGCGCGTAGGCCGCAGCTTCGCTCAAGGCACGCTCTTGGGCCGCCTCCGGCGTGACGGAACCGCCGACTGCCTGCAAGGCTTCCTGATATTTCTGAACAAAACGTTCTTGTTGACGTTGCACCGCCGCAGGCACCAGGGGTGTCGCTTGCTCGGCCAATGCTTTCAAGCCTTTGAGCTTGTCTTGCAACACCGCCACCAGACGCGAGCCCTCGCGCTGGCGTGCTTCCTTCAGCGCTTCCACGCATTGGCGAGCCGCCTCCAGCGCCGCATCCTCCAACCGCACGGAAGGGGCTGCAGCACGACACCAGTTGAGCACCTCGTTCACCGACAAGGGCGCTGCCTTGGGCAACCAGTTCTGAACCGTGCCTTCCAGGCGCGCCAGCGTGTGCAGCTGATCAGGTTGGGGCTGAGGCCAGCCTGCGTCCGAAGCTCGCTGGGGCTGCAGACGGAATTCGATCTTGCCGCGCTTGAACGAGGCCGTCAGCATCTCGCGCAACGCTGGCTCCAGCCCCCGGAACTCGTCGGCCAACTTGAAGCTCAGATCCAGAAAACGACTGTTGACGGAGCGCAATTCCGCACCGACCGCGCCCGAAGCGGTCTTGCGTGACGCATTCGACGCCTCCGCGTCTTCGGTGTTTTCACTGACGTGGTCGAGAGCCGACGACACCGCCGCGGCAAAGCCGGTCATAGAGTAGACTGACATAAATACCTTGACACCAGACAAAACCCGATTATGTCAAAGCCGAAACCCGCCCCGTTGCCCCCGGGCACCGTCGTGGGCGGATACCAGGTCGTCAAGAAGATCGCGGCAGGCGGTTTTGGGGTGGTTTACCTCGCCGAAGACCCCGACAAGCGGCTGGTAGCGCTGAAAGAATATTTGCCCGCTTCGCTGGCGGAACGGGCACCGGGCGAACTCATCCCTCGCGTCAAGCCCGACAAACAGCCGCTTTACCGCCTCGGTCTCAAAAGCTTCTTTGAAGAGGGCCGCTCGCTGGCCCAGATCGCGCACCCCAGCGTGGTGTCTGTGCTGAACTTCTTCCGGGAAAACGAAACCGTTTACATGGTGATGAACTACCTGCAGGGGGACACCCTTCAGGACTTCATCGTCACGGCACGGGATCTCAAGCGAGACAAGGTGTTCCGCGAGTCCACCATTCGCAGCCTGTTTGATGAAATCCTGCGCGGCTTGCGCATCGTCCACCAGTACAAGATGCTGCACTTGGACATCAAGCCCGCCAACATTTTCATCACCAACGAGAACAAGGCTGTCTTGCTGGACTTTGGGGCGGCTCGCGAGGTGCTGTCCAAGGAAGGCAACTTCATCCGGCCCATGTACACCCCCGGCTTCGCGGCCCCCGAGATGTACCGCCGCGACGGCTCCCTGGGCCCCTGGACCGACATCTACGCCATTGGCGCCTGCATTTACGCCTGCATGCAGGGCTATCCACCCAACGATGCCCCTCAGCGCCTCGAAAAAGACCGCTTAGGGCTATCGCTGTCTCGACTGCGGAACGTCTATTCGGATAACCTGATCGAAGTGACAGAGTGGTGCATGTCGCTCGACCCGCTGGCCCGGCCCCAAAGCGTCTTTGCGCTGCAAAAGGAGCTGGCCCGTGAAACCGAACGCCGCTACTCCAAACTGACCTTTGCTGAACGCGTCAAGCTTCAGCTTGAAAACCTCAAATCCGGATCCAAAGCATGAGGTTCTCCGTCTACCAGATCAGCCGCAAAGGTGGCCGCGAAAAAAATGAAGACCGCATGGGCTATTGCTACACGCGGGACGCCGGCCTGTTTGCCCTGGCCGACGGCATGGGTGGCCACCCTGAAGGCGAAATGGCATCGCAGTTGGCGCTGCAGACCATGGCGGCGCTGTTTCAGCGTGACGCCCGACCTGACTTGGCTGACCCCATTCGCTTCCTGCAGGAAGCCATCATGGCCGGTCATCATCAATTGCTGCGCTACGCCAGCGAGAAGGGTCTGATCGACAACCCGCGCACCACCATCGTGGCCTGCATCCTGCAGGGCAACGCGGCGTACTGGGCGCACTGCGGTGACTCTCGCCTGTACTTTGTTCGAGGCGACAAGCTGATTGCCCGCACGCGTGACCACTCGTACTCCGAGCTGCAACAAACCCTGTCGTCGGTCGTGCCACTGAATGACCGCTACAACCGCAACGTGTTGTTCACCTGCCTGGGCAGCCCCGGCCGCCCCGTGATCGACACGGCTGGCCCCCTGCTGCTGCAGGAAGGCGACCGCATCTTGCTGTGCTCCGACGGTCTGTGGGGCACCACAGAAGACGACGTCATCACAAGCCATCTGGCCACCCATTCGATCTCCGACTCGGTCCCCGAGTTGGTGGAAATTGCCCTGCGCAATGGCGGCCCGAAGTGCGACAACGTCAGCATCATCGCCATGGAGTGGGAGTCCGCCGAGGACGAACGCCCCAGCGTTTCGACCGAATCGCTGGGTGACGAGGTCTTTGCCTCCACCATCCAGGCAAGCGTGGGCGGCGGCGCGGAGGTGGACGACTTGGCCGACGACCTGGACGAGGCCGAAATCGAACGCTCTATCCGCGAAATCAACGAAGCCATCCGGCGCTCTGCCAACGCAGCCCGCAAGAACTGAGCGTCCGCGCCACAATACACACCCTCGACCGCCAGCAGGTTGTCGAGGGTGATTTTTTTAGAGCCCACACATGCGCAAGACCCTCATCCTGGCCTCCAACAACGCCAAGAAGCTCCGCGAACTGCAAGCACTCATTGCCCCGTTAGGCGTCGAACTGGTAACGCAGGGCGCCCTTGGCATCCCTGAGGCCGAAGAGCCCCACGTCACGTTTGTGGAAAATGCCTTGGCCAAAGCGCGCCATGCCGCTCGCGAAGGCAGGGGACCCGCCATCGCCGACGATTCAGGCTTGTGTGTGGATGCGTTAGGTGGTGCACCGGGCGTACGCTCAGCACGCTACGCGGTGGATGCCGGCCGAGCCACCGAAGGCGCAGGGAGAGAGGTCATTGACCCTGCCAACAACGCCTGGCTCCTGGATCAGATGCAGGGGCAAAACCAACGCCGAGCCCACTTCACCTGTGTGCTGGTTGCCGTGCGCCACGCCGAGGATCCGGAGCCTTTGATCGCAGAAGGTCACTGGACCGGCGAGCTGCTTTACGCACCGCGCGGCGAACACGGCTTCGGCTTCGACCCCCTGCTGTGGCTGCCCGAGCACCAGCAAAGCGCGGCAGAGTTGGCTCCTGAAATCAAAAACGGCGTCAGCCACCGAGCCCAGGCCTGCACTCGCTTGCTGGAACTGATTCAGGCACGCTGGGGCATCACCGATGGCGAACAGTGGGCGTGGCAACCAGCATGATCACGCTGCATCAGCCCGGCGCCTTGAGCGCCCTGCCCCCGCTGTCACTGTACGTGCACCTTCCTTGGTGTCTGCGCAAGTGCCCCTATTGTGATTTAAATTCGCACGAGCACCGGCAAGCTGACGGCACCCTGCCCGAATCTCGCTACCTGGATGCGATCTGCGCCGACATCGAATCCGCACTGCCCCAGATCTGGGGACGCCGGATCCACACCATCTTCATCGGCGGCGGCACACCCAGCCTCTTTTCACCCGAGTCCATTGACCGCTTGTTGTGCGACATCCGCGCCCGACTGCCTGTCAACGCTGACGCCGAGATCACCCTCGAGGCCAACCCCGGCACTTTCGAGAAAGACCGCTTCAAAGCCTTCCGTCAGGCGGGCGTGAATCGTCTGTCGATCGGCGTACAAAGCTTTGACGACCAGAAATTGAAGGCACTGGGGCGCGTGCACAACCGTGCGCAAGCCATCGCCGCGGTCGAAGAAGCTCAAGCCTGCTTCGACACATTCAACCTCGACCTGATGTACGCCTTGCCCGGTCAGTCCATGCACGACCTGGAATCTGACATCCAGCAGACCCTGGCATTCGAGCCCCCCCATCTGTCGCTGTACCACCTGACCCTTGAGCCCAACACGCGCTTCGCCACGCAGCCTCCTGAAGGTCTGCCCGACGATGACTCCGCATTCGACATGCTCGACCACCTCATCGAGCGGACCACCTCGGCCGGACTCCAACGCTACGAGGTCTCAGCGTATGCACGACCGGGTCACCACTGTCAGCACAACCTCAACTACTGGCAGTTCGGGGACTATCTGGGCGTGGGTGCTGGCGCCCACAGCAAGATCAGCTTCCCCGACAAGATCGTGCGTCAGGTCCGTTGGCGTGAGCCTGGCAGCTACATGGACAAGGCACTGCAGGGCCAGGCCTGCTCCAACGAGCAGGAAGTCGCCCTGAAATCCCGGGCCTTCGAATTCATGATGAATGCATTGCGCCTGCGCGATGGGTTCGAGTTACTGCGGTTCAGCGAGCGCACAGGCTTGACCCTGACAAGCATTCAACGCCCGCTGGCCGAGGCCGAAGCCAAAGGTCTGCTCGAGAGAGATCTGACCCGCGCCTGGCCCACCACCAAAGGCTTCGACTTTCTGAGCGACCTGCAAGCCCTGTTCTTGCAAGACTGACCGGCATTCACAGAAAAAAAGCCGCTGCACCCCACAAGGGCCAGCGGCTTTTTTGCCTCCGGGCAGGCGCCAACTTGGCACCGGCACCACTGGAGCTTACTTCTTCTCGTCGCGCAGTTCGCGGCGCAGGATCTTACCCACGTTGGACTTGGGCAGGTCAGCGCGGAAGTCGATGTACTTCGGACACTTGTAGCCGGTCAGCTGCTCGTGGCAATAGGCCTTCAGGGCTTCCACGGTCAGGCTCTCGTCCTTGCGCACCACGTACAGCTTCACAGCCTCACCCGACTTGGCATCGGGCACGCCCACAGCGGCACACTCCAGCACGCCAGGGTGCATGTTGACCACTTGTTCCACTTCATTCGGGTACACGTTGAAGCCCGACACCAGAATCATGTCCTTCTTACGGTCCACGATGCGAACCTGGCCACGTTCATCCATGATGCCGATGTCGCCAGTGCGGAAGAAGCCGTCCGCGGTCATGACCTTGGCAGTTTCATCCGGACGCTGCCAGTAACCCGCCATCACCTGAGGGCCACGGATCGAGATCTCACCCACACCACCGATGGGCTGCGCAACGCCATCGTCATCCAAAATGGCCACTTCCGTCGAAGGCAAGGGATAGCCAATCGAACCGTTGAACTCGGTGTTGTCCAGGCGGTTGGCCGTGGCCACCGGCGAAGTTTCCGACAGACCGTAGCCTTCCACGATCGGGCAACCCGTGACCTTCTTCCAGATTTCGGCTGTGGCTTGCTGCACGGCCATGCCGCCCCCCATCGACACCTTCAGACCCGAGAAGTCGAGCTTGGCGAAGTCGGGATGATTGGCCAGCGCGTTGAACAGCGTGTTCACGGCCGGGAACTGGTTGATCTTGTACTTGCTCAGCGTCTTGATGACGGCGGGCAAGTCACGCGGGTTGGGGATGAGGATGTTCATCGAACCCGTGCGTGCGCCCATGAAGTAACAGACCGTCAGCGCAAAGATGTGATACAGCGGCAACGCGCACACCGACACCATAGGCTGGTTGCCCAACTTGTCCAACTCAGGCTTGAACCAAGCTTCGTTTTGCAGAATGTTGGCCACCACGTTGCTGTGCAGCAGTGTTGCGCCCTTCGACACGCCCGTGGTGCCGCCGGTGTACTGCAGGAAGGCCACGTCCGTGGGCTGCAGCGCAGGGCGGTTGTACTTGAGTGCACGCCCCTTGGCGATCACGTCCTTGAAGGTCAAAACCTTGCACTTGTCGGTATTGGGCAGGTTGTAGGCCGGCACCATCTTCTTGACGGAGCGCACCACAAAATTCACCAATGCGCCCTTGATGAACGGCAGCATGTCGCCCATCGACGCCAGCACCACGTGCTTGACCGGCGTGCGTGCAACCACCTCTTGCAGGGTCGTCGCGAAGTTCTCGAGGATCACGATGGCATCTGCGCCAGCATCCTTGAGTTGATGCTCGAGTTCACGAGGGGTGTACAGCGGGTTGACGTTCACCACCACATACCCGGCACGCAAGACCGCCGCGATCGACACCACGTACTGAGGCACGTTCGGCATCATCAGCGCCACGCGCGAACCCTTGGGCAAACCCAGCGACTGCAACCATGCAGCCATCGACTTGGACAGTTCTTCGACTTGCTCATACGTCCAGTGCACGTCCATGAAGGACGCCATGTCACGCTTGGCAAATTGCTTGAAAGACTGGTCCAGCAAGTCAACCAGCGAGTTGTACTCACCGGGATTGATTTCAGCAGGAACACCAGCTTCGTAATGAGCCAACCAAGGCTTGGAACTCGTCATCGCTATCCTCGTCTCGTATCGATCGTTCACGACTACGGGCTGAACATGGAAGGATTGTTTGCACCCGTTTGCACTGCATGCATTCTGCAACATTCGCGGCTAAGGGTATTCCCGCAACAACTGACAACACAAGGTGACAACAGCAAGTTTCAGGAAGATAAGCGTAGTGGTTTTCCCTTGGTTGATGCGGGTTTGCTCGTGGTTTTCACTAGGCAGCGCCGACCTCAAATTTGACTCACAATGTTTCCTATTTCAAATTCACCCGCTCGACACCGCCCTCACCATGGTCGACAAAGCCATCAATCACCCCCTCACGCCCAAGCGTCGCTGGTTCCTCAAAACCGCGCTGGCCATTGGCGCTGTCGGCGCCACATTCGGTAGCCTGGTCTACTGGCACCGCGGCTTGAGCCATGGCCGCCTCACACCACATGGACGCGATGTCATTCTCGGGCTCACCCGAGGCATCGTGGGCCCCATGCTGCCGAAGGACCCCACTCAACGCCAAGCCGCTCTGGAGGCCCACCTGAGTGCCATGGAGCGCTACATCAATGGACTGCCGGCCGTTCTGCAAGTCGAGATCAACGCCATCCTCGGGTTGCTGGGCAATGGCGTGACACGCTACATGCTCACTGACCTGCGTGGCGGCTGGCAGGGCGCCAGTGACACCGACATTGAGCGTGCACTGGAAACGATGCGCATCAACCCACTCCCCACGCACCGCCTCACCTACCAGGTTGTCCGAGGACTGACCTGCATGACCTTTTTCACCCAAAGCACCAACTGGCCTGGCACCGGTTACCCCGGCCCCCTCGACGTATGAGCAAACTTCCCGATCCGTTCCGCGAGGGTTTGGCCCGCGGCTGGCAAGCCCACAATGGCGCCGATGGCCTGCCTGATGAAGTCACCTGCGATGTCGCCATCGTTGGCACGGGTGCAGGCGCTGGCATCACCGCCGAAATCTTGACCAAGGCCGGCTTGGCCGTGGTGCTGCTGGAAGAAGGCCCTCTTCGCACCAGCAGCGACTTCAATCAGCGGGAAGCCGAGGCTTACAGCTCGCTGTATCAGGAATCGGCTGCACGCCGCACCATGGATGGCGCCATCAGCGTGCTGCAAGGCCGGTGCGTTGGCGGCACCACCGTGGTCAACTGGACCAGCTCGTTCCGTACCCCTGAAAACACACTTCAGCACTGGCAGGACAAGTACGGCCTCCAGGAGTTCAGCGAATCGGCCATGACCCCATGGTTTGAGCAGGTCGAGCGCCGACTCAATATGCACCGCTGGGAAGAAGCGCCGCCGAATCGCAACAATGAAGTCTTGCGCCAGGGGGCACAGAAGATCGGCATTTCCGCTGACGTGATCCCGCGCAATGTCAAAGGCTGCTGGAACCTGGGCTCCTGCGGCATGGGCTGCCCCACGAACGCCAAACAGTCGATGCTGATCACGACCTTGCCAGCAGCCCTCGAAGCCAAGGCGCGGCTGTATTACCAGACACGGGCGCAGCGCTTGGACATCAAGGATGGCAAAGTCCAAGCCATCCAGTGCGTACCCATTCGCGTCAATGGCGAAAAGGTCTCCGACAAAGTGATGCGCGTCAAAGCACGCCATTACGTCGTCGCAGGCGGTGCCATCAACTCACCCGCGTTGCTTTTGCGATCGAACGCCCCAGACCCTCATGGCTTTCTGGGCAAGCGGACGTTCCTGCACCCCGTCTCTTTCTCGGCTGGCATCTTTGCAGAAAAGGTTGCGGCTTGGGCGGGCACCCCTCAATCCATCTATTCGGACCACTTTGTGCACAACGCACCGGCCGATGGCCCCATGGGTTACAAATTGGAGGCAGCCCCCCTTCAACCGGGCTTGGCATCGATGCTGATGGGCGGTCACGGCGCAACCTTGGCCGCACGCATGCAGCACTATCCGCACACGCAGATGATGCTTTCGCTGATGCGCGACGGCTTCCATCCCGAGTCCGTCGGCGGCACCGTTCGGCTCAATCCGGATGGCTCCCCCCTCCTGGACTATCGCCTGACCGACTATGTCTTTGATGGCATGCGCCGCTCACTGTTGACCATGGCAGAGATTCAATTTGCCGCAGGCGCCCAGATGGTCATGCCGTATCACGAGCAAGGTCAGTACTACCGGTCGTGGGCGGAGGCCAAAGCCGGCATCGCCCAGCTCGAGATGAAGCCGCTGCTGATGGGGGTGGGCAGCGCTCACGTGATGGGCGGCTGCTGGATGGGCGGCACCGAAAAGCAGGGGGTGATCCGTCCGGATGGTGTGCACTGGCACATCGACAACCTGTCGGTTCACGACGGCTCAATCTTCCCGACCAGCATCGGCACCAACCCACAGTTGTCCATTTACGGCGCAACCAATAAGCTGGCAACCCAACTGGCCAAGCAATTGACAGGCAAAACCGTTCAACTGGCCTAACTGATCGACCATGAAAAAGCCCCGCCAAGGCGGGGCTTTTTTTCTTGCCAACGAGAGGCAACGCCTCTCGCTCACAAATTACTTGTTGCGGGTGCCCACAACTTCGATTTCAACGCGACGGTTCTTGGCGCGGCCAGCTTCAGTCTTGTTGTCAGCAACAGGTTGCTTCTCGCCCTTGCCTTCGGTGTACACCTTGGAGGCGTCGATGCCCTTGCTGGTCAGATAGGCCTTGACAGCGTCAGAGCGCTTGACCGACAGCTTCTGGTTGTAAGCATCAGTACCCTTGGAGTCGGTGTGACCCACGGCGATGATGACTTCCAGATTCAGGCCCTTGACCTTACCAGCCAGATCGTCCAGCTTGGCCTTGCCTTCAGGCTTCAGCACAGCCTTGTCGAAGTCGAAGAAGGCGTCAGCAGCGAAGCTCACCTTCTCGGTAGCGGGCGCAGCAGGTGCCACGGCAGGAGCGGGAGCAGGCGCAGCAGCCACAGGAGCCGGTGCAGCAGCAGGAGCGGGCGCAGCAGGAGCGGCAGCGGGAGCAGCCTTGCCACCGTCACAGCCTTGAGCAGCCGTTTCAGGGGTCCAGAAGTTGTTGCGCCAGCACAGTTCGTTGGTACCGTTCTTCCACACGGTGCCATCGGTAGCACGCCAGTTGTCAACGGTTTGTGCAAATGCACCACCAGACAAGGCAACGGTAGCGAACAGGGCGGCAACTTTGTTCAGTTTGATCATGCAAGTCCTCACGAGATGAAACGCAGCATTCAACTGCGATGCGCCCTGAAAGGGCAACTACCCGGATTGGGGTGGGGCACTGAGTACCCAGGTCTTCCCCAGGGCACTTAACGAAAACCATTGTGCCATAGACAATTTGTCACTCAAGTGGCAAGCACACCGCAGCAGGGTCAGGCGCTTTCGTGTTGCGCTGCGACTACATGATCCGCCAATTACAATGATCCTTTCGACTTGTCGCGCGCGTGAGGGCCTTCCCTGGAAGTTCCACCCGCTTCGGCCTGTCGGAACCCCGGTCTGCCAGCCGCGCGGCGGGTACACCTCTCTTCTTACCGTGAAGCACGCATGACGTCATTCGCCAAGGAAACCTTGCCCATCAGCCTCGAAGAGGAGATGCGCCGTTCTTATCTCGATTACGCAATGAGCGTGATCGTGGGCCGTGCCCTGCCAGACGCCCGCGACGGCCTGAAGCCCGTTCACCGTCGTGTGTTGTACGCCATGCACGAGCTGAACAACGACTGGAACCGGCCTTACAAGAAGTCCGCTCGCATCGTTGGCGACGTCATTGGTAAATATCACCCCCACGGCGACGTCGCTGTGTACGACACCATCGTCCGGATGGCGCAGGACTTCTCGCTGCGTCACATGCTGGTCGATGGTCAAGGCAACTTCGGTTCGGTGGACGGCGACAGTGCTGCGGCCATGCGTTACACCGAAATCCGCCTGTCGAAGATCGCCCACGAAATGCTGGCCGACATCGACAAGGAAACCGTTGATTTCGGCCCCAACTACGACGGCTCTGAAAAAGAGCCGCTGGTGCTGCCGACCCGCCTGCCCAATCTGCTGGTCAACGGCTCGGCCGGTATCGCGGTGGGTATGGCCACCAATATCCCCCCCCACAACCTCAATGAGGTTGTGGACGCCTGCCTGCACGCGCTGAAAAACCCCGAATGCTCCATCGACGAACTGATGGAAATCATCCCGGCGCCAGACTTCCCCACCGCCGGCATCATTTACGGCATGTCGGGTGTGCGTGAGGGATACCGCACGGGCCGTGGTCGTGTGGTCATGCGCGCACGCGTGCACTTTGAAGACATTGGCAAGGGCGACCGTCAAGCGATCATCGTTGACGAGATCCCTTACCAAGTCAACAAGAAGACCCTGCTTGAGCGCATCGCCGAGCTGGTCCATGAGAAAAAAATCGAAGGCATCAGCCACATTCAGGACGAGTCGGACAAGTCCGGCATGCGTGTGGTGATCGAACTCAAGCGCGGTGAAGTGCCTGAGGTCGTGCTGAACAACCTGTACAAGCAGACCCAGCTGCAGGACACCTTCGGCATCAACATGGTGGCGCTGATCGACGGTCAGCCCAAGCTGTGCAACCTGAAGGACCTGATCACCGTCTTCCTGGAACACCGCCGCGAAGTGGTGACCCGCCGCACGGTGTATGAACTGCGCAAGGCGCGCGAGCGCGGCCACGTGCTGGAAGGTCTGGCCGTTGCGCTGGCCAACATCGACGAATTCATCGAGACCATCAAGACCAGCCCCACCCCACCGGTGGCCAAGGCCGCCCTGATGAGCAAGAGCTGGGATTCGTCGCTGGTGCGCGAGATGCTCGCCCGCGTCGATGGCGATGCCCAGCAGTACCGCCCCGAAAGCCTCGCCCCGCAATACGGCATGCAGCCCGATGGTCTGTACCGCCTGAGCGAAGAGCAAGCTGGCGAAATCCTGCAGATGCGCCTGCAGCGCCTGACCGGTCTGGAGCAGGACAAGATCATCGGTGAATACCGTGATGTGATGGCCCAGATCGCCGACCTGCTGGACATCCTGGCCAAGCCCGAGCGTGTGTCGTCCATCATTGGCGACGAACTAGCCGTGATCCGCCAAGAATTCGGGCAGACCAAGCTGGGCGCCCGCCGCTCGACCATCGAGCACAACGCCCAAGAGTTGGGTACCGAAGACCTGATCACCCCGACCGACATGGTCGTGACCATCTCGCACACGGGCTACATCAAGAGCCAGCCGCTGAGCGAGTACCGTGCCCAAAAGCGCGGCGGTCGCGGCAAGCAGGCCACGGCGACGAAGGAAGACGACTGGATCGACCAACTCTTCATCGCCAACACGCACGACTACATCCTGTGCTTCAGCAACCGCGGACGCGTGTACTGGATCAAGGTCTGGGAAGTACCTCAGGGCTCGCGCAACTCGCGCGGCAAGCCCATGGTCAACATGTTCCCGCTGGAAAAAGACGAGAAGATCAACGTCGTCCTGCCCCTGACCGGCGAATTCCGCAGCTTCCCTGAAGACCACTATGTGTTCATGGCCACCGCCATGGGCACGGTCAAGAAGACGCCGCTGACCGACTTCAGCAACCCCCGCAAGGCCGGCATCATCGCCGTGGGCCTGGATGAGGGCGACTATCTGATCGGCGCAGCCCTGACCGACGGCAAGCACGATGTGATGCTGTTCTCTGACGGCGGCAAGGCCGTGCGCTTTGACGAAGACGACGTGCGCCCGATGGGTCGCAGCGCCCGAGGCGTGCGCGGCATGATGCTGGAAGAAGGCCAATCGGTCATCGCCATGCTGGTGGCCGAAGACGAATCGCAATCGGTGCTGACCGCCACCGAAAACGGCTATGGCAAGCGCACCAGCATCGTCGAGTACACCCGCCACGGCCGCGGCACCAAGGGCATGATTGCCATCCAGCAGTCTGAGCGCAATGGCAAGGTCGTGGCCGCCACCCTGGTCCGCACCGAAGACGAGATCATGCTGATCACCGACAAGGGCGTGGTGGTTCGCACCCGCGTCGCCGAGATCCGCGAGTTGGGCCGCGCCACGCAAGGCGTGACCCTGATTTCGCTGGATGAAGGTGCCAAGCTGATTGGCCTGCAACGCATTGCCGAAAACGACGCCAGCGGCAACGATGGCGAAGAAGGCGAGACCCCTGAGGCCTCAGAAGGCTCAACCGAAGCCTGAGCCATCCGGCCAGGTACCTGACTAGCAAACGCGAGGACACACGATGACATTCAAGAAGACCGCATGGGCCGCCGTCGTTGCCATGACCCTGGCAGCCACTTCCTTGTCTGCCCATGCTGACAAGAAAGAATTGGTTCAAAAGATCCTCGCCTCGCAGCAAACTGCGCTGGACGACATGGCGCGCAACGTGGCCGAACAACCTGCTCGCCAACTGGCGGGCGGTGCGCGCAGCATCATTGTTCAGGCCGTGCCCGAAGACAAACGTGAAGCCACGGCCAAACAGGTTGACGCCGAAATCCGCAAGTATCTGGATGCCGCCACGCCCATCGTGCGCGCCAGTGCGACCAAGCTGAGCCAGTCGGCCATCGGCCCGCTGTTTGAAGAGCGTTTCTCGGAAGACGAACTCAAGCAACTGATCGGCATGCTGGAGTCGCCGATTCTGAAAAAGTACCAAGGCATGCTGCCCGAGTTGAGCAACATGTTGCTGGAAAAGGTCGTCACCGACGCCCGTCCTCAAGTGACCCCCAAGCTCCAGTCGGCTGAAGCCAATATCCGCAAGATCCTGGACACCGCCACCGGTGGCAAGCTCAGCCAGGGCAATGATGGCAAGGCCGCACCTGCAGCCAAGCCCGCCGCCAAGAAGTAATTGACTCCGTTCCTGACACCCGCCCGATGACCCGTCCATTCAATTTCTCAGCCGGCCCCGCCGCCCTGCCTGAAGAAGTCCTGCAACAGGCCGCCAGCGAAATGCTGGACTGGCACGGCTCGGGCATGGGTGTCATGGAAATGAGCCACCGTGGCAAGGAGTTCATCTCCATTGCCCAGCAAGCCGAAGCCGACTTGCGCGACATCCTGGCGGTCCCCGCCAACTACAAGATCCTGTTCATGCAGGGCGGGGCGATTGCGCAAAACGCCATCGTGCCCATGAATCTGTCACGCGGCAAACGCGCTGACTATGTGATCACGGGCTCGTGGTCGCAAAAATCGGCCAAGGAAGCGCACAAGTACTGTGAAGTGCACATCTCGGCCAACAACACCGAGACGCAACACACCACGCTGCCCGACGTGGCCTCGTGGAAGATCAGTGACAACGCGTCTTACGTGCATGTGTGCAGCAACGAGACCATCCACGGTGTCGAGATGCACGAATTGCCCGATCTGGCTGCGCTGGGCTCCAACGCCCCGCTGGTGATCGACGTGTCGTCGCACATTGTCTCGCGCACCATTGACTGGTCGCGGGTGGGGCTGGCGTATGCCGGCGCCCAGAAGAACATCGGCCCGGCGGGTCTGACCCTGGTCATCGTGCGTGAGGACTTGCTCGGCCACGCCCTGCCCATCACGCCGTCTGCCTTCGACTACAAGATCGTGGCCGACAACGACTCCATGTACAACACCCCACCCACCTACCCTTGGTACCTGGCAGGTCTGGTGTTCCAGTGGATCAAGCGTCAGCGTGAAGGCGAATTGAGCGGTCTGGCTGCCATCGAGGCGCGCAACATCGCCAAGGCCAATTTGTTCTACGACTATGTGGACGCCTCGGGCTTCTACGTCAACAAGGTCGCACAGAACTGCCGCTCGCGCATGAACATCCCTTTCTTCCTGCCGTCGGATGCGCTCAATGACGCCTTCCTGGCCGGCGCCAAGGAAGCGGGTCTGCTGCAACTGAAGGGCCACAAGAGCGTGGGGGGCATGCGTGCCTCCATCTACAACGCCATGCCGATTGCGGGCGTGGAGGCCTTGGTCGCCTACATGAAGGACTTTGCGCAACGCCATGGTTGATCAGGCCCACTTCAAGCCGGACGGCCGCCCGGTCAACGAGCAACTGGCCGATCTGCGCGTCAAGATTGACTCGTTGGACCAGCAACTGCTGGATCTGCTGAATCAGCGTGCACGCCTGGCGCAGGCGGTGGGTGAGGTCAAAAAGCTGGATGGCTCGCCCATTTTCCGCCCCGACCGTGAAGCACAGGTCATTGACCGTGCCAAGAACCGCAACCCTGGCCCCATTCTGAACGACAGCATTGCGCCCATCTGGCGCGAGGTCATGTCGGCCTGCCGCGCGCTGGAAGCACGTCAGCGTGTGGCCTTCCTGGGGCCGGTGGGCACCTTCACCGAGCAGGCCATGCTCAACTACTTCGGGTCGTCGATCGAGCCCGTGGCCTGTGTGAACATCGACGAGATTTTCCGTGCCACGGCGTCAGGCTCGGCCGACTACGGCGTCATCCCCATCGAGAACTCGACCGAAGGCGTGGTGGGGCGCTCGCTGGACATGCTCCTGCAGTCCCGCCTGACCATCATCGGGGAAACCAATTTGATGATCACGCACAACCTGCTTCGCAAGGCGCCGGGCCGCGATGGCATCAAAGTGGTGTGCGCCCACCCCCAAGCGCTGGCGCAATGCCAGAACTGGCTGAATACGCATCTGCCAGGCGTGGAGCGTCGCGCCGTGTCCAGCAACGCCGAAGGCGCACGCTTGGCCAGCGAAGACCCCAGCATCGCCGGCATCGCCAGCGAACGTGCGGCCTCGCAGTTTGGCGTGCACGTGGTCGATCGTGGCATTCAGGACGAAGTGCACAACCGCACCCGCTTTGTCATCATCACCAATGTGGACCAGCACTCGCCGGCGGCCCCCACGGGACACGACTGCACCAGTCTGGCACTGTCCGTGGCCAATCGCCCTGGCGCCGTGCACGACATGCTGGTGCCGCTCAAGCGCCACGGCGTGTCCATGACCCGATTCGAATCCCGCCCGGCGAAGTCTGGCCAGTGGGAATATGTCTTCTTCATTGACCTGGCCGGCCACCCCGACCAGGACAACGTTGCGGCCGCCATCGCTGAATTGCGCGCCCAATGCTCATTCTTCAAAGTGCTCGGCAGCTACCCGCTGGACGTGCACTGATCAAGAGGTCTCATCATGTTCAATCAACTCGGCCTGATTGGCTGTGGCCTGATGGGCGGCTCCTTCGCCCTGGCTTTGAAAAAGGCCGGCCTCGTCAAGCGAGTGGTGGGCTACAGCAAATCGCCGTCCACCGTTGAAAAGGCTCGCCGTCTGGGTGTGATTGATGTGATGGCCGAGTCCGCACTGCTGGCCGTATCGGGCTCGGACATCGTGCTGATCGCGGTGCCCGTGGCCGCCAGCGAAGGCACGTTCAAGTCCATTCGCCATCTGGTCAACCCGGGCGTCCTCTTCATGGATGTGGGCTCGACCAAGCGTGATGTCGTCGATGCGGCACGCCGCGTGCTGAAGGAGCGTTTGCCCTCCTTCGTGCCAGCCCACCCGATTGCCGGTCGCGAAGTGGCAGGCATCGAGCATGCAGACGCCACGCTGTACCAAGGCCGTAAGGTCATCCTGACGCCCTTGCAGCAGACCGACCCCGTATTGGTTCAAAAGGCCACAGATGCCTGGGCCGCCGTGGGGTGTCAGGTCCTAAAGATGACCCCGGAGCATCACGACGCCGCGTTTGCGGCCGTGAGCCACCTGCCTCACCTGCTGGCCTTTGCGTACATGAACGCCATGGGCGAACAACCCGCAGGTCAGGAATACCTGTCTTTGGCCGGCCCCGGCTTCCGGGACTTCACCCGGATTGCGGCCAGCGACCCGACCATTTGGCGCGACATTTTGCTGTCGAACCGCGAAGAGATCCTCAAGCAATCGGAGACCTTCCGCAATGCCTTGTTGGAGATGGAGCAACTGATGCGCGACTGGAATGGCCCTGCCCTGCAGCAGCATATCCAGTCGGCTTCGACCGCGCGCAGCCAGTGGCAATTGGGCGCGCCCAAGCCCTCTTCCTCCCGTTTCTGATTTGATGCACCATGCAGGCGCCCCTATGAGACCTGCATGACGACGGTTTTCGCATGTACACCACCGCTTTCCTCGACCTCCCCCCTCTTCTGACTGCTGGCGGCACGGTTCGCCTGCCCGGGTCAAAGAGCATTTCCAACCGCGTGCTGCTGTTGGCAGGTTTGAGCGAAGGCACCACGGTGGTCCATGACCTGCTGGCGTCCGACGACACGCATGTGATGCTCGAAGCCTTGCGCGTGCTGGGTTGCGCCATCGAGCAAGAGGGCGACACGGTCCGCATCACGGGTTTGGGTGGGCAACTGTCCGTCAAGCAAGCCGACCTGTTCTTGGGCAACGCCGGCACGGCCATGCGTCCATTGACGGCGGCGCTGTCGCTGCTGTCGGCCACACAGGGTGGCGTCTTCACCCTGTCAGGCGTGCCGCGCATGCACGAACGCCCCATCGGCGATCTCGTCGATGCGTTGCGTCCGCTGGGCTGCACCGTCGAGTGCACCGGCCAGGAAGGCTACCCGCCCCTGCGTCTGGCGGGTGGCACACTGAAACTGGATGCCCCCATCAAGGTACGGGGCGATGTGTCCAGCCAATTCCTCACGGCGCTGCTGCTGGCCTTGCCATTGGTCTCGCAAAACCAGGCACTGACCATTGAAGTGGTCGGCGAACTGATCTCCAAGCCCTACATCGAGATCACCCTGAACCTGCTGGCCCGCTTCGGCATTGCCGTCGAGCGCCAAGGCTGGGAGCGCTTCATCATCCCCCAAGGCAGCCGCTACCAGTCTCCCGGCGAGATCCATGTGGAAGCCGATGCCTCATCCGCTTCGTACTTCATCGCCACCGGCGCCATCGCGGGCATCGACAAGCCGGTCCGCGTGGAAGGGGTAGGCGCGGCCTCCATCCAGGGTGACATCCGCTTTGTCGAAGCTGCCCAAGCCATGGGCGCACAGGTCACAGCTGGCCCCAACTGGCTCGAAATCCGCCGCGGCCAATGGCCACTGCAGGCCGTCGACATGGACTGCAACCACATCCCGGATGCGGCGATGACCCTGGCCGTGATGGCCCTGTACGCCAACGGCACCACGCGACTGACCAACATTGCCAGCTGGCGTGTCAAGGAAACTGACCGGATTGCAGCGATGGCCACCGAGCTGCGCAAGCTCGGCGCTGCCGTGGAGGAAGGGGCTGACTACATCAGCATCACCCCACCCGCCACGGGTGCCTGGCAACATGCCAGCATCCATACCTACGACGACCATCGCATGGCCATGTGCTTCTCGCTCGCGGCCTTCAACCCGCTGGCGCCCACGGCCATCACGGACAAGCCCATTTCGGTGCGCATCGACGACCCGCGCTGTGTCGGCAAGACCTTCCCGGATTACTTCGAAACCCTGTTCCAGGTGGTGCAAACCAATCCGGATCTGATCCCTGTCATCGCGGTAGACGGCCCGACGGCTTCTGGCAAAGGCACCCTGGCCAGCGCTTTGGCCACCCGTTTGGGCTATCAGTTCCTGGATTCCGGATCGCTGTATCGCATCACCGGTCTGTTGGCCACCGAGCGCAACATCAGCCTGGATGACGCAGAAGGTCTGGAAGTCCTGGCGCGTGAATTGGGGGCCACCATCCCATTGCGCTTCGAACACGAGCACATCTGGCTGAATGACCGTGATGTGGGTGAGGTCATCCGCCAAGAACAAATCGGCCAGGCCGCATCCAAGCTGTCTGCTTATCCGGGTGTCCGCCAGGCTCTGCTGGAATTGCAGAAGGCGTTCCGTGGCTTGCCAGGCCTGGTTGCCGACGGACGCGACATGGGCACAGTGGTGTTCCCGGACGCGGCGCTGAAGGTCTTTTTGACCGCAACGGTGGCCGAGCGGGCCGAGCGCCGCTATAACCAATTGATCCAAAAAGGGATTTCTGCTAACCTTGACGGGATTTGCGCAGATTTGGAGGCGCGCGACCTACGGGATCGAACCCGTGCGGTGGCGCCTTTGGTCCCTGCTGCAGATGCCCAAAAACTCGACAACTCTGCGCTCACCATCGAGCAATCGGTGGAAACCGTGCTGGGATGGTGGGTCGAGGGCTGGCCCCACGTGATTGCCGGACACTGAGTTCGACGACGCGGCAAGGCCATTTTCAAAGGCTGTGACATCCAGCCCCTGCTGCCAGGCCGGGGCGTGAGCAATCAGCGTTGCCCGCAAGGGCAGCACGGGCGTCATGTTCTTCAACCCAACCCGTTCCGGTCGTTCCTGTCGACCTGAGCGTTACCGCTGGTTCACGCCAGCACAGGAAATTCCATGTCTGAATCTTTTGCCGCCCTTTTTGAAGAGTCGCTGCAACGTGCCAACATGCGCACGGGCGAAGTCATCACCGCTGAGGTGGTGGCCGTCGAACACAACTTCGTGGTGGTCAACGCCGGCCTGAAGTCCGAAGCGTACGTGCCCATCGACGAGTTCCGCAACGACCAGGGCGAAATCGAAGTCCAAGTGGGTGACTTCGTGTCCGTGGCGGTTGACGCCATCGAAAACGGCTACGGCGACACCATCCTGTCGCGCGACAAGGCCAAGCGTCTGGCTTCGTGGCTGTCTCTGGAAACCGCTCTGGAGTCTGGCGACTTCGTGACCGGTACCGTCAATGGCAAGGTCAAGGGCGGCCTGACCGTTCTGGTCAACGGCATCCGTGCCTTCCTGCCCGGTTCGCTGCTCGATACGCGCCCTGTCAAGGACATGTCGCCGTTCGAAGGCAAGACCATGGAATTCAAGGTCATCAAGCTGGACCGCAAGCGCAACAACGTTGTGCTGTCGCGTCGCGCTGTGGTGGAAGCCTCCATGGGTGAAGAGCGCGCCAAGCTGATGGAAACGCTGCGCGAAGGCGCCATCGTCCAAGGCGTGGTCAAGAACATCACCGAATACGGTGCGTTCGTGGACCTGGGCGGCATCGACGGCCTGCTGCACATCACCGACATGGCATGGCGCCGTGTCCGTCACCCTTCCGAAGTGGTGACCGTTGGCCAAGAGCTGACCGCCAAGGTCCTGAAGTTCGACGCCGAGAAGAACCGCGTCTCGCTGGGTCTGAAGCAAATGGGCGACGATCCGTGGGTTGGCGTGTCGCGCCGTTACCCTGCTTCGACCCGCCTGTTCGGCAAGGTCACCAACATCGCTGACTACGGCGCTTTCGTCGAGATCGAACCCGGCATCGAAGGCCTGGTGCACGTCTCCGAAATGGACTGGACCAACAAGAACATCGCTCCCAACAAGATCGTCAACCTCGGCGACGAAGTGGAAGTCATGGTCCTGGAAATCGACGAAGACAAGCGTCGTATCTCCCTGGGCATGAAGCAGTGCAAGCCGAACCCATGGGACGATTTCGCTCAGAACTTCAACCGCGGTGACAAGGTCAAGGGTCCCGTCAAGTCGATCACCGACTTCGGCGTGTTCGTGGGTCTGGCCGCCGGCATCGACGGTCTGGTTCACCTGTCCGACCTGTCGTGGAACGAGCCTGGCGAAGCTGCCGTGCGCAACTACAAGAAGGGCCAGGAAGTCGAAGCCGTCGTGCTGGCCATCGACGTCGAGCGCGAGCGCATCTCCCTGGGCATCAAGCAACTGGACTCTGACCCCTTCACCAACTTCACGACCCTGAACGACCGTGGCGCTACTGTCACCGGCACCGTCAAGACCGTGGATGCCAAGGGCGCTGAAATCCAGCTGGGTGATGACATCGTCGGTTACCTGCGCGCTTCCGAAATCAGCCGCGACCGCGTTGAAGACGCTCGCAACGTGCTGAAGGACGGCGACGAAGTCACCGCCATCATCATCAACATCGACCGCAAGACCCGCAACATCCAGTTGTCGATCAAGGCCAAGGACAACGCTGAGCAACAAGAAGCTCTGCAACGTCTGAGCGCTGACACCAAGGAAGGCTCCGGCACCACCAGCCTGGGCGCCCTGCTGAAGGCCAAGCTGGATCAAAACAACGGCTAATCCCGTCGATCCGGTTCACCTCAACCCTGCAGGCTCCGGCCTGTGGGGGTTGTGATGAGCGTGGCACGAGCCCCAGGTTCTGGCGAAATCCAGCGCTTGGGGCTTTTTGCTGATGCTGACCACAACCTCCGAAATTTTTGCGGTCAACACATGACACGATCCGACCTGGTTACCCGCCTGGCTGAGCGCTTCGGTCAGCTTACGCAACGTGATGCCGAATTTGCGGTCAAGACCATTCTGGACACCATGTCGGAAGCGTTGGCCAAGGGGCATCGCATCGAAATCCGCGGCTTTGGCAGCTTTTCGATCAACCGTCGCCCGCCCCGCATGGGCCGCAACCCACGCTCTGGCGAGCAAGTGCTGATCCCCGAAAAGCTGGTGCCACACTTCAAACCCGGCAAAGCCCTGCGCGAAGGGGTCGACAAGGTGGATACTGTCACCCATGCCGAAGCCTCGGCAGATCATTCGGACCAGCCTCAAAAGGATTGATCAGATGCGTGCCCTGAACTGGTTGTGGCGAGCCCTGCTGTTTTTCATCCTGTTTGCCTTTGCACTCAACAACCAGCACACGGTCGAGCTCAAGTGGTTTCTGGGCTACCGATGGCAAGCACCCATGGTGTTCATCGTGCTGGCAGTGTTTGCACTGGGTTGTGCGGTCGGTGTGACCGCCATGGTGCCCAGTTGGTGGCGCCACCGTCGCGATGCCCGCCATCGCCAAAAGCTGATGCCCGAGACCTCCGGGCCAACCTCGGCTGAAGCCCCCACATCCCCTACCAAAGAGTCGATAGCCAGCGCCCCTGTGTCGCTGCCACCGGAGCTGCCATTTCCGCCGGACATGCCTGCGCCGCGCAAGCCTGCCAAGTAAGGCCCCCACACCCCATGGAATTTGATTTTTACTGGTTGCTGCTGGCCCTGCCGGTGGCCTTCTTGCTGGGCTGGATTGCCTCACGCCTGGACCTGCGCCAACTCAAACGCGAAGATCAGGCCTCGCCGCAAGCGTACTTCAAGGGCCTGAACCTGCTGCTCAACGAACAGCAGGACAAGGCCATCGATGCGTTCATCGAAGCCGTTCAGCACGACCCCGACACCTCTGACCTGCACTTCGCGTTGGGCAATCTGTTCCGGCGTCGTGGTGAGTACGAGCGCGCGATCCGCGTGCACCAGCACCTGCTGGCCCGTGCCGATCTCAAGCGGGAAGAGCGCGAACGCGCCCAGCACGCCTTGGCACAGGACTTCATGAAGGCAGGTTTGTTTGACCGCGCCGAGGAAGCCTTCAAAGCCTTGGAGGGCACAGCCTTCACGACCGATGCACGACTGGCTTTGTTGTCTCTGTACGAGCGCTCACGCAACTGGCACCCAGCCATTGAGGTGGCACGTCAACTTGAGGCGGCTGGCACGGGCTCCTTCACGCAGCGCACGGCGCATCTCTGGTGTGAAGTCGCACATGAGGCCGACGCGCGCGGCCGAGCCGAAGATGCAGAACTCGCCTTGCAACGTGCCCGTGAATCTGCGCCCCAGGCTGCTCGCCCACTGGTGATGCAGGGGCAACGCCTGGTACGGCAGGGCCGCCATGCCGAAGCCCTCAAGATCTGGGACGACCTGATGGTGATGCAGCCTCAGGCGTTTTCGTTGATCGCCTCGGATTACGCTCGCTCTGCTCAAGCCTGCGGCGAAGCAGATAACGCATTGGCCAAATTGCAGAACTTGTATCTGCAGGTCCCGTCGGTGGACATCCTGACTGCGCTCAACAGTTTGCAGCCCGACGCTGACGCGCGTCGCCAAGCGCTGATGAGCCACATCAGCCAAGCGCCGTCACTGTCTGCTGCGCAAGGCTTGATCCGCGAACGTCTGGCCACCCATGTCCCACTGGAGGAGGCCGAAATCGAGCGACTCCAGCAAGCCTTGGCCACAGCGGCGAAGCCGCTGCAGCGCTATCGCTGCGCAGCCTGTGGCTTCGAAAGCCAACACTACTTCTGGCAGTGTCCAGGCTGCCAAGGGTGGGATACCTACCCACCCCGCCGCCTCGAAGATCAGTGATGCATGTCGTGGTGGTGCCCGCCCATGGCATCACCCTTCATGGCCGGCATGGCCATGGGCATCACTTTGACTGGCACCTTGATGTCCTGCGTGACCAGTTTGCCTTCAGCCGTTTTCAATTTCAGCGTGAGTGACACCTCACTGCCCTCTTGCAACGGCTGCTTGAGTTCGGTCAGCATCAGGTGTTGTGCGCCTGGGCGCAATGAAACGGTTTGACCCGCGGGCAGCGCGAGGGTGTCTACGGCATGCATGCGCATGACAGAACCGTCCATCACCATTTCGTGCAACTCAGGCACCCCCGGCGTGCTCATGGCAAAGCCCACCAAAGTCAAATTTTGCGTAGCGGTCAGGTTCATGAAGCCGCCAGTTGCGGTTTGGCCTTTGACCATCGGACGCACCCACGCCTGATCCACTTTGACCAGAGGCGATTCAACCGCCACTTTGGCCACGGCCTTCTGATCTGCGGCAGATGCGACATCAGCCGCCACAACCAGCGCCAGCCCAGACAGCAAGGCCGCACAGGCCTGACGAATCATCATTTTGCTCATACGTTCTCCACAAACATCACCGCATGCCGTGCGGCGCGATCAATCTCACGGGCTAGTCTAGTCTTGTTCGAGGCGCGGCCAGACCTGAGCCACATCAATGGATCTGCAATACACGTCGGTATTGAATCGCCTCCGCCATGTGCGTCACTTCAATGGCAGGGGCGCCAGCCAGATCGGCGATGGTTCGCGCCAGCTTCAGAACGCGGTAGTAGGCTCGCCCCGACCACCCTAGGCGGCTACAAGCCCCTTGCAAAAATTGCTTGGCGCTCGGACTGACTGCGACACATGACTCCAGTGCTTGACCTTGCAGGGCCGCATTGAGTTGCCCCTGTCTTTCACGCTGCAATGCACGCGCCGCCACGACACGTCGAGCCACCACCGCAGAGCTTTCGCCGTCCGGCGCTTGCGCCAGCACCTCCGAAGGCACCACCGGCACATCCACCTGCACGTCGATGCGATCCAGCAGCGGGCCACTCAGACGCCCTTGATAGCGCGCAACCTGATCCGGGGTGCAGCGACACGCTTTGAGAGGATTGCCGAAATGCCCGCACGGACAGGGGTTCATGGCGGCCAGCAATTGAAAGCGTGCCGGGAACTCATGCCGTCTCGCCGCCCGAGAAATGCAGATTTGCCCGGTCTCCAACGGCTCCCGCAGTGCCTCCAGTGCCGCGCGAGGGAACTCGGGCAACTCATCCAGGAAAAGAACACCGTGATGTGCCAAAGAGATCTCGCCGGGACGCGGAGGCGAGCCGCCTCCTGCCAAGGCGACGGGCGACGCGGTGTGATGTGGTGCAGCAAACCGCCGCTCACCCCACTTCTGTGCATCAAACTGCCCGGCAAGACTCAATACCGCCGCTGACTCCAGTGACTCGTCATCCGTCAGGGCTGGCAGCAAGCCCGCAAACCGATGGGCCAACATGGACTTGCCAGAACCGGGCGGCCCTACCATCAGCATCGAATGGCCACCCGCTGCGGCGATCTCCAAGGCGCGCTTGGCAGCCGTCTGGCCTTTGACATCCCTGAGATCTTCGCAAAGGATCGGTCGCACCTGCTGACGATCCGGGGTCACCCGAGCCAGATCCGAGACGTCCGTCACCGATGACGCCGGGCGCAGATGGTTGACCACGTCCATGAGATGCGTCGCCCCGTAAATGCTCACCCCCTCCACCAGCGCCGCTTCATGGGCGCTGGCACTGGGCAGAATCAACGCGCGCGCGGCATGGGGCCCGTCAGACGCACGGCGCAGGGCCAATGCCATGGGCAAAGCGCCTCGAACCGCCCGCAACTCGCCACCCAACGACAACTCTCCCGCACATTCATACCGAGCCAGCTTTTCTGCGTCGACCTGACCCATGGCTGCCAGAATGCCCAACGCAATAGGCAGGTCGAAGCGACCGGACTCTTTGGGCAGATCTGCTGGCGCCAGGTTCACCGTGATGCGCTTGTTCAGCGGGAACTCCAGCCCGTTGGAACTCATGGCGGCACGCACACGCTCTCGCGCTTCTTTGACCTCGGTGTCAGCCAAGCCCACCAAGGTGAATGCTGGCAATCCATTGGCGAGATGCACCTCCACGGTGACTTCAGGGGCTCGCAAGCCGTCGAGTGAGCGGCTGTGAACAATGGCAAGCGTCATAAATACAAGGCAGCAAGCGGCAAAGCGCCGGATTCTGCCGATCCAGCGTCATCTCCGCGCCCCCCTCTTGGGCGCCCTCATCACAAATGCCACGTGTTGCACGCACAACAATGGTGCACTAAAGTGGTGCGAAGCGAGAGGACCATTTGCCTGCACTTAATGCGTGCACCCGAACGCGCAGCACGCCAAATCAGTGCACCACCCTCTTCTCCGCTGCAATGGTCAGCTTTTCTCGACCTTGGCACGCTTCCTGCAGTATTGAAAGCGTCTAATCATTTTGCCAACTCACCGGAGAATCAACCATGAAAATGGTGACCGCCATCGTCAAGCCTTTCAAGCTTGATGAAGTCCGAGAGGCTCTGTCCGCCATTGGCGTTCAGGGTATCACTGTGACCGAAGTCAAGGGCTTCGGCCGCCAGAAGGGCCATACCGAGCTGTACCGTGGCGCGGAATACGTGGTCGACTTCCTGCCCAAGGTCAAGATCGAGGCTGCCGTGGATGAAGCCATCCTCGACCGCGTGATCGAAGCTATCGAGACGTCGGCTCGCACCGGCAAGATCGGTGACGGCAAGATCTTCGTGACCCCGCTGGAGCAAGTCATCCGCATCCGTACCGGCGAAACCGACAAGGATGCGCTCTGATCGACCATCGATCAGAACCTTCTGCTCACTGACTTTTTGTGGCCCACACCAGAAAGGTGTGCGTGCTGTAACCACCTTTCTGTACTTTCCAAGAGGCAATTCATGAGAAAGCT
>NZ_JBLIZW010000081.1:0-5955 GCF_048860245.1 Aquabacterium sp.
TCTCGACTCGCTCGATGCCGATTGTTTTGCCCGGATCACGGGGCGGGATTGCCTGTCTGATGTGCTGGATGGTTTGCGTGCCGCTCGCGAGGTGGGTTTTCGGCCGATCAAGCTCAACATGGTGGTGCAGGCCGACGTGAACGTGGACGAGGTGCAGCGCATGGTGGCGTTTGCCATCGAGCAAGGCTTTGTCTTGCGCCTGATCGAACCCATGCCGGTAGGCGACACCGGGCAGTTTGAACGCGCACGTGAGTGATCTGGTTGGACAGGTGGATTTGTTTGTGTCCGCGGTCGAGCGCCATCTCTCGGGGTGGACCACGCTGTTGCGGACCTTCCAGCTGGCCATGATGGTGTTGGCCATTCTGAGTGCCTTGGCGCTGATGTACGCGGGCTATGTGGTCATTCTGGAGCCGGTTTCCCGCCTCAAATCGGCTTTGCGTGACATCGAGCAGGGCGACTTCGCCACACGCGTCATCGTCGATGCGGGGGACGAAATGGGTTCGCTCGCCGATGGCTTCAACAGCATGGCGGAGAACCTGCATTCGCTCTACGGCAACCTTGAGGCCAAGGTGCGTGAGAAGACCGCCAGCCTGGAGACCAAACAGCAGCGTCTGAGTGCGCTGTACGAGGTGGCCGCTTTCGTGGCCAGTGCCGAGACCCTGGAGGAGTTGGCACACGGCTTTGCCAAGCACATGCGGCGCATTGCGCAGGCCGACGCGGTGGCCATTCGCTGGTCGGATGTGGCCAATGAGCGCTACGTGCTGCTGGGCAGCGATTGCCTGCCGCATGTCATGACCGAAGAGGAGCAATGCGTCCTGTCCGGTGACTGCCTGTGCGGTGCCAAGGTGGAGGCAGGCACCATGCCCAGTGTGAGGGTGATTCCCATTCTGGACGCCACGCGCAGCCTCTCGGGACAGTCGGCCGCACTGCGCGTGCACGATCATTGTGAGCGTGCGGGCTACACCACCCTGATCACCGTGCCTTTGGGCCTGCACATGCGCGTGCTGGGCGAGGTGGAGCTGTTTTACCGCGGTGATCCGGCTTTGAGTGAGGAAGAGAAGGCGCTGTTCGAGGCCTTGGCCAGCCACCTGGCCGGCGCCATGGAGAGCTTGCGGGCGGCCGCATTGGGTCGGGAGGCCGCGATTGCGTCCGAGCGACAGCTGCTGGCGCAGGAGTTGCACGACTCCATTGCCCAGTCGCTGGCTTTCCTGAAGATCCAGATGCAGTTGCTGCGCGATGCGATGGCCCGTCACGATCAGCCAGCCGTTGATGCGGCCATGGACGAGTTGGACGTGGGCGTGAGAGAGAGCTACAGCGACGTGCGCGAGTTGTTGCTCCATTTCCGTGTGCGTACCCACACCGACGACATCGAGCCCGCCTTGCGCGAGACGATCTCCAAGTTTGAACTTCAGTCCAAGATCAGGGCGCACCTGAGTGTCGAGGGCCACGGTCTGCCGCTGCCTCCGGATGTTCAGATTCAGGTTTTGCACATCGTGCAAGAAGCGCTGTCCAACACCCGCAAACATGCCAAGGCCACCCAAGTGTGGGTGGATGTGCAGACACAGCCGCATTGGCGGGTGCAGGTGCGCGACAACGGTTGTGGTTTTGACCTGAAAGCAGGGCCGCCCGACCATACCCATGTGGGCATGAGCATCATGTGCGAACGCGCACAGCGCATTGGCGCCGACTTGCACTGCGAGTCCGGGCCGGATGGCACGCTGATCGAGCTGCGGCTCCCCAATCTGGCGGCCAGCCGTTCAGGCGCTTCCACGACCCAACCCGGTGTTTTGACATGAACGATACCCGCACGGTCCGCCTGATGGTGGTGGACGATCACAACCTGTTTCGACGCGGCTTGATCGCCTTGCTGTCGCGCGACGAACGCATCGAGGTCGTTGCCGAGGCGCGCGACGCGGGCGAGGCGCTCAAGCTGGGTGCGCAGCATCGCCCCGATGTGATCTTGCTCGACAACCACTTGCCTGGCGTTCATGGGGTGGAGGCCTTGCCCCAGTTTTGCGCGACCGTGCCGGAAGCGCGCATCGTGATGCTCACAGTGAGTGAGGATGCCAACGATCTGGCACAAGCCCTGGCGCGGGGTGCGGCCGGCTACCTTCTCAAGACCGTGGAGGGGGAAGAGTTGGTCGATGCGGTGTTGCGTGCCACGAGGGGTGAATCGGTGTTGTCACCCGAGATGACAGGCAAGTTGATGGCGGCCTACCGGCAGGTGGTCGCCAGCACACCGGTGACTGCCGAGGCGCCTGCCGGCGCCGCGGTGGCCGAAGTGCCTGCAGACGATGCGGGCAGCACCGATCGGACCAAAGATGAAGGCAGCAGCGCGGTTTCACGTCTGTCGCCGCGGGAGCGCGACATTCTCAGGGAGATCGCACGCGGGGCCAGCAACAAGGAGATCGCTCGCACCTTGAGCATTGCCGAAACGACGGTCAAGATCCATGTGCAGCACATTTTGCGCAAGCTGAACCTGACCTCACGGGTGCAGGCGGCGGTGTTTGCCGTGACTGATCTAAATCAAGGAACGTGACGGACTACTCCTTTTGACCTATTCCGCCTGACCAACGGAAGGATGTTCACAGAAGGGTTATTTTTGAACACTGTGAGGCATAGGAATAGGAGCTTCCCATGTCTCAGAGAGGTAAGGCCTTATCGGTCTTGGTAGTCAGCACACTGGCCTTTACCGTGTGCTTCATGGTCTGGATGATGTTCGGCGTCATCGGGATCCCCATCAAGAAAACCCTAGGTCTGACGAACGCGCAGTTCGGCCTGCTGACAGCCATGCCCGTGCTCACGGGCTCTCTCGTACGGGTGCCTTTGGGTGTCTGGACGGACCGCTTCGGTGGTCGCATCGTGTTGTTCATCACGATGATGCTGTGTGTGGCGCCCATCTACCTGATGGCCTACGCCACCCAGTACTGGCAGTTCCTGGTGCTGGGCATGTTCGTGGGCTTGGCCGGCGGCTCGTTCTCGGTCGGTACGCCTTACGTGGCCCGCTGGTTCCCGAAGGACCAGCAAGGTTTCGCGATGGGCGTGTTCGGTGCGGGTAACTCGGGTGCCGCGGTCAACAAGTTCATCGCCCCGGCCATCGTGGTGGCTGCAGGCTGGACGATGGTGCCGCAGGTCTACGCTGCCATCATGCTGGGCACAGCCCTGCTGTTCTGGTTCTTCAGCTACTCCGACCCCACCCATCTGGTCCAGTCCAAGGCCAGCTTCGGCGACCAGCTCAAGCAGCTCAAGGACCCGCGCGTTCTGAAGTACTGCCAGTATTACTCCATCGTGTTTGGCGGCTATGTGGGTCTGAGCCTGTGGATGGTGCAGTACTACGTGGGTGAGTATGGCCTCGACATCCGCGTCGCCGCCTTGTTGGCTGCCTGTTTCTCTCTGCCCGGTGGGGTGCTGCGTGCGATCGGTGGCTATCTGTCTGACAAGCACGGCGCGCACAAGGTCACCTGGTGGGTGCTGTGGGTGTGCTGGATCTGCCTGTTCATCCTGAGCTATCCGCAGACCGATTTCACCATTGCCACCGTCAACGGCCCGCAAACCTTTCACATTGGCCTGAACGTCTACGCCTTCACGATCGTGATGTTCACCTTGGGCATCGCCATGGCGTTCGGCAAGGCCAGCGTGTTCAAGTACATCAGCAACGACTACCCCACCAACATCGGCGCCATCTCCGGCATCGTCGGGCTCGCTGGCGGCCTGGGTGGCTTCGTGCTGCCGATCATGTTCGGTTACCTGCTGGACCTCACCGGTGTTCGCTCCAGCGCCTTCATGTTGCTCTACGGCGTCGTCTGGGTCTCGCTGATCTGGATGTACATGACCGAAGTTCGCTCGCGTGACGTGGTGGGTGGTGAGCCCCAGCACGCTCCCGTCGGCAAGCGCGCCTGATTTCCCTCCTCAAGGACACATCATGTCAACCTCCCATACCTCGGCGGGCAAGGCCCGTCCAGGCACGACCCTGACGGTCTGGACCCCAGAAGACAAGGCCTTCTGGGAAGCAGAAGGCCAGGCGATTGCCAAGCTCAATCTGTGGATCTCGGTCCCGGCCTTGTTCCTGGCGTTTGCCATCTGGCAAATGTGGAGTGTGGTCGCCGTCAACCTGCCGTTGATGGGCTTCAACTACAGCACCAATCAGCTGTTCTGGCTGGCCTCGGCTCCCGCCCTGTCGGGTGCCACGCTGCGCATCTTCTATTCCTTCATGGTGCCGCTGGTCGGTGGTCGTCGCTGGACGGCGATCTCCACCGCCTCCCTGCTGATCCCTGCCATCGGGATTGGCTTTGCGGTGCAGGACCCCAGCACGCCATATCCGACGATGCTGATCCTGGCGCTGCTGTGCGGCTTTGGCGGTGGCAACTTCTCGTCGTCCATGTCCAACATCAGCTTCTTCTTCCCGAAGGAGCGCAAGGGCTCGGCGCTGGGCGTGAACGCCGGCTTGGGCAACCTGGGCGTGTCGGTGGTGCAGTTCTTGAGCCCCATCATCATCTCGGTGGGGCTGTTCGGCGTGCTGGGCGGTGAGTCGCAGACCATCGTCAACAAGGCCGGTCAGTCGTCCGAGATCTGGGCGCAGAACGCCGCCTTCGTGTGGGTGCCCTGGATCATCATCGTGAGCCTGGCCGCCTGGTTCTTCATGAACGACATCGCGGACGCCAAGGCTTCGTTTGCGACGCAAGCGGCCATCTTCCGCAACAAGCACAACTGGCTGATGTGCATCCTGTATCTGGGCACCTTCGGCTCCTTCATTGGCTACGCCGCAGGCTTCCCGCTGCTGATCAAGTCGCAGTTCAAGGATGTCAATCCGCTGGCCTACGCCTGGATCGGTCCTCTGGTCGGTGCGCTGATTCGCCCTGTGGGTGGCTGGTTGTCTGACAAGTTGGGCGGCGCCCGCGTCACCTTCTGGAACTTCATCGTCATGGCCCTTGCGGTGGTGGGGGTGCTGTTCTTCCTGCCCAAGGGTACGGGCAGTGCGTACGCCTTGTCGATCGGCCCCGCTGCAGGCAACTTCACCGGCTTCTTCCTGATGTTCCTGGTGCTGTTCCTGACCACTGGCATCGGCAACGGCTCGACATTCCGCATGATCCCGGTGATCTTCCTGAATCTGAAGACCAGCCGCGTCAAGCGCAACGACGAAGCCGGCATGAACGCCGCCATCAAGGAAGCGAACACCGAAGCGGCCGCTGTGCTGGGCTTCACCGCTGCAGTGGCGGCCTACGGTGGCTTCTTCATCCCCAAGAGCTATGGCACTTCGATCGGTGCCACGGGCGGCCCTGAGCTGGCGCTGATGGCGTTCATCGCCTTCTACCTGCTGTGCAGTGCGACCACCTGGTGGTACTACGCCCGCAAGGGTGCCGAGCAGCCTTGCTGATCTCTCACACGTGAATCTGACAGGAGTCAACACATGAGTCACTTTCTTGACCGCTTGACCTTCTTCGCTCAACCCAAGGAAGAGTTTGCAGAAGGCCACGGCGTCACCACGGGCGAGGATCGCACCTGGGAAGACGCTTACCGCAACCGCTGGCAGCACGACAAGATCGTGCGCTCCACCCACGGCGTGAACTGCACGGGCTCCTGCTCGTGGAAGGTGTACGTCAAGGGCGGCATCGTCACCTGGGAAACCCAGCAGACCGACTACCCCCGGACCCGCGACGACCTGCCCAACCACGAGCCCCGTGGCTGCGCCCGTGGCGCCAGCTATTCCTGGTATCTGTACAGCGCCAACCGAGTCAAGCACCCGATGGTGCGCGGAGAGCTGCTCAAGCATTGGCGTGCGGCACGTGCCATCGCCAAGTCACCGGTCGATGCCTGGGCTGCCTTGATGAGCAACCCGGACACCCGCCGCAGCTGGCAAAAGGAGCGCGGCCTGGGTGGTTTCGTGCGCGCCAGCTGGGACGAGGTCAATGAGATCGTGGCGTCTTCCAACGTCTACACGATCAAGCAATACGGTCC
>NZ_JBLIZW010000082.1:0-37705 GCF_048860245.1 Aquabacterium sp.
GCGGGCGCGAGGCCCGCGCACACCATGACCAGCCACGCCTGACAGAGCTTTCTGCCGACGTGATCCCAGCGCGAGCGAACTCGTGAGGTGCTGATCATGTGTGCTCAGTCCATGACGGATCAGGACTTGAGGATCGAATCGACGGCGTCCTTCAGGTCTCCGTCGTTGATCTTCTCTGGCGTGTGAGCGGGCATGGGGATGGGGCCCCATACGCCAGCACCGCCCTTGCGCACCTTCTCAGCCAATTTGGCAGGGGCGGCCTTGTCGCCTTTGTACTTGGCTGCGATGTCCTTGAACGCCGGACCCACCACCTTCTTGTCCTTGGCGTGGCAGGCCATGCAACCGGCCTTGTTCATGGCTTCATCCGCAGCAGCCATCGACGAGGTCGCGGCCAGTGCCAGAGCGCTCAGAACCAACAATTGCTTGATCATGTGAATACTCCTGTCTGCGTGATCAGTAGACGTCGTGCTGGGTGTTGTTCACGTTGAAGTGACCCGTCGGTGTGATCAGACGTGGGTCCTTGATCACTGCCTTCAGCTTCAGCGTCTTGTCATCCACCACCACGATGGCCGATTGCTTGTCCTTCGCAGACCACACAGCCAGCCAGACCTCATCACCCGCCTTGTTGTACTCAGGCTGAACCACGCGCATGGCACCACCATCGTTCAGGCCGGCCCACTTGGCGATCGGCAGCACGGTGTAGCCCTTGCTCAGGTTCTTGATGTCGTACACAGCCACCGACTGCGACACGTTCGGATCCGGGTTCAGAGGGTTGTCCACATACAAGTGCTGAGAGTTCGGGTGGCTCTTGATGAACAGCGAACCGCCGCCTTGGCTCTTGATGTTTTCGACGACCTTCCAGGCGTACTGCTTGTGGCCCTTCGGATCGGTACCGATCAGCGCAATGCTGTCGTCACCCAAGTGACCCGTCGACCAGACAGGGCCGTACTTGGGGTGAACGAAGTTCGCACCGCGGCCTGGGTGAGGGATCTTGCCCACATCGATCAGGGCTGACAGCTTGCCTTCCTTCAGGTCCACGGCGGCAATCTTGTTCGATTGGTTCGCGGCGACCATGAAGTAACGCTTGGTCGAATCCAGACCACCATCGTGCAGGAAGCGAGCGGTGCCGATTTCAGTGGTCTTGAGGGCGTTGATGTCAGAGTAGTCCACCAGCAAGGTCTTGCCGGTTTCTTTCACGTTCACCACGAACTCAGGCTTGAAGTGCGAGGCCACGATCGATGCCACGCGTGGCTCGGGGTGGTATTCCTGTTTGTCCACCGTCATGCCACGGGTGCCCACAATCTTCAGGGGTTCCAGGGTGTCGCCCTTCATGATGGTGTACTGGGGTGGCCAGTAGCTGCCGGCAATCGCCAGCTTGTCTTCATAGCCCTTGTACTTCGAGGTGTCCACCGAACGGGCTTCCAGACCTACGCGGATTTCAGCCACGTTGTCAGGCTTTTCCATCCACAAGTCGATCATGTTGATCTTGGCGTCGCGGCCAATCACGAACAGATAGCGACCCGATGCCGACAGGCGCGAGATGTGCACCGCGTAGCCGGTCTTGACGATGTTGATGATCTTCTTGGTGTCACCGTCGATCAGCGCCACTTCACCCGAGTCACGCAGCGTGGTCGAGAAGATGTTGCTGATGTTGTAGTTGTTCATCTTCTTCGTCGGACGCTTTTCCGGCGGAATGATGACCTTCCACGTGTTCTTCATTTCAGCCATGCCGAACTCGGGTGGCTGCGGAGGATCCTGCTGGATGTAGCGGGCCATCAGGTCCACATCGGTTTCATTCATTTCGCCGGACGTCAGCCAGTTGGGCATGCCCGCGGGCGAGCCGTAGGCAATGAACACCTTCAGGTAGTCGGTGCCCTTGGACAGCGTGATATCAGGCGTCAGCGGCTTGCCGGTGGCTCCCTTGCGGAGCACACCGTGGCAGCCCGCGCAGCGCTCGAAATAGATTTTGCGGGCCTTGTCGAACTCGGCCTGCGTCATCGGTGGCGCTTTGGGGTTGCTGCTTTGGTACATCGGCTCGTTGGCGAGCGGTGAGGTACCTGCTTGATAGTTCATCTCCGACTGGGACACATTCCGGTCGCCGGCCTGAGCTCCAAATGCCATGACCACCATCGTGGCGGCGGCCAGTCTGGCCATGCGTGGAGTCTTCATGAGCGCTTCTCCATTTTGTAAAGGCCTGATGGACGCCAGGCCCGGTGCTGCGCCGTTGCACGCCCTCTCGGGTGTTTGCTCGGGGTGGCTGCATACCCTGACATCGAGCAAGGGCATGTTCGGCGCGCACGCGCATTCGTTCCTTGAAGCAGTTCAAGAAACGAAAACGGGCAATGGAGTTAGGGGGCGGGTCAGCCCCAGATTGATCTAAAGCAATCTGGCCGTGGCGGCGTGGTGACGTTGGAAGGCCAGTGCGTCAGCTGTGTCAGATGGCCTCGGTGCGTCGCACCAACCAAGCCAGCGCATCGCCGCTGACCAGCGGGGACAGTCGGTGTCGTACCTCGGCGTGGTACGCATTCAGCCAGGCGATTTCATCGTCGCGCAGCAAGCTGCGATCAATGCAACGGGTGTCAATCGGACACAGGCTCAATGTTTCAAACGCCAGGTACTGACCGTATTCCGGGGTGCCTGGGGCTGCATCAGCCACGGTGGGCGGCACGGGCACATTCAGCACCAGATTCTCGATGCGGATGCCCCATTGCCCCGGGCGATACAAACCCGGCTCAATCGACGTGATCATGCCGGGCTGCATGGCCATGTCCGGTGTCGGAATGGCTTTGGAAATCGACTGTGGACCCTCGTGCACATTCAGGAAGTAGCCCACGCCATGGCCTGTGCCGTGCCCAAAGTCCAGACCTTCGGCCCACAGCGGTGCACGGGCGATGGCATCCAGCATGGGCGCCAGCGTGCCTTGCGGAAAGCGCGTGCGCGACAAAGCCAGGGTGCCCTTGAGCACCAGCGTGAAATCCCGCTTCTGTGCGGCGGTGGGGGTGCCAATGGCCCAGACGCGGGTGATGTCGGTGGTGCCGCCCAAGTATTGCCCGCCCGAATCAATCAGCAGCAAACCTTCCGCCGTCAGGCCCTCAGGCGTGCTGAGCACGGCAAAGGCTGATTCGGTGGCGCGGTAATGGGGCAAGGCGCCATTGGCATTGAAGCCGGCAATCGTCGGAAAACTCAGCGAGACATAACCGGGCTGTTTGGCCCGTTCGGCTGTCATCCGCTCGTCAATCGTCAACTCACTGACGTAGGTCGTGCCCAGAGCCTGTTCCAGCCAGGCATAGAAGGCGCACATCGCCGCGCCATCGCGCTCCATGGCTTCGCGGGTGCAAGCCGCTTCGGCATCCGTCTTGCGCGACTTGATCAGCGTGCTCGGGTTGATGCTTTCGATCACCTTGACACCCGCAGGCACCGCAGCCCGCAGGCCCCAGGTCACCCGCTTGGGGTCCATCAGCATCACGGCGTCGGACGGCAGCGCCTTCAGGGCCTCCGTTGCGGCACCGTAGGGTCGTAGCACCACACCGTCGGCCTGCAAGCGGGCTGCCAGCGCATCGCTGATCTTTCCTTCACCCACAAACAATTCCAGCTGTGTCAGGCTGACCAGCGCGTGCCCCAAGAAGACGGGGTTGTAATCCACATCCGCGCCCCGCAAGTTGAGCAACCAGGCCAGATCGTCCAAAGTGGCAACCCAGTGGTGTGTCGCCCCCTTGGCCTGCATGAGCGCACGTACCTCGGCCAGCTTCGTCGCACGCGGTGTGGTGCTGAACGGTGCTTCGTGTTCAAACACTGCACCAGCGGGCAGCGCGGGGCGGGGCACCCAAGGGCCATCCAGCACATCGGTTTCGGTATGCATGCTCCAGCCCGCTGCGGCCAGCGCTGCTTGCAATTGCTGCGCCTGTGCCAGTCCCAGCACCGCGCCGTCGACAGCCAAGGCGGCAGGCGAGGGCGCATGTGTCAAAGCCTGCAACCATGCCACGTAAGCCGGCACAGCAGGCCCTTCCAGTTTGACCAGATCAATGCCGGACCCGGCCAGCTCGGCTTCCGCCTGTTCCCAGTAGCGGCTGTCAGTGAACAGCGCAGCTTTCTCTGCAGACACGAGCAGCGTGCCAGACGACCCGGTGAAGCCACTCAGCCATTGGCGGCCCTGCCAGCGATCTGGCAGGTATTCCGACAGATGGGGGTCGCTGCTGGGCACCAGCACAGCCTGCCACCCCTGTCCGACCATGTGCGTGCGCAGCGCCTGAAGGCGGGCTGCAATATCCGGGTGGGTTGGGGGCAGGGTGTCAACAGTCATGGTCACAGCGAAGGGCGAGGGGGGCGCAGGCGCAAAAAAGGGGCTGAACGCCCCAATGTTGCCACGAGCCTGCTGCGCCATGCGTCACCGTGGACTTGCGACCACGGCGACCACGGCGCCCAGCCGTGCCCGTCAGTCTTGCGGATTCACCCGCACCACACGGGCGTTCGGCTCCAGCGCGTGCGGGTCCGGGAAGACGCGTGCGTGGCGCTGCGAGGTGAAGTAGGCCCACGCCCAGTCCATCATCACCACGGTGCGATTGCGGAAACCGATCAGGAAGTACACGTGCACAAACAGCCAGAACAACCATGCCGCAAAGCCGCTGAAGCGAACGCGCTTCTTGGTGAACGGGATGTCGATCATGGCCACGGCTGCACGCTTGCCAATGGTCGCCATCGAACCGTAATCGAAGTAGCGGAAGGCCTGTGCATCCAGACCTTTGAGGCGTCGCATGATGTTGAACGCGGCTTTGCGCCCCATCTGCTTGGCACCCGGGCTGACGCCGGGGACCGGCGTGGGATTTTCTGGATCCAGATAGCTCTTGGCCGAGGCCAGGTCGCCCACCACATAGATGTTGGGGTGGCCGGGAATGGTCAGGTCCGGCTGCACCACCACGCGCCCCGCGCGATCCAGCTCACATCCGGTGCTCTTGGCCAGCGCCTTGCCCAGCGGTGATGCGGCGACACCCGCTGCCCAGATCACCGTGCGGGTGGGCAGGAAATGTGAAACCACCTTGCTGGTGCCATCGGCCTGCTTTTCCATCAGGTCGTAATTGATCCCAAACGCATTGATGTTGGTGACCTTGGCGCCAGGCAGCACCTCCGCACCCAGCATCTCCAGCTGCTCTTGAGCGCGGTGAGACAGGTCCTCGGTGAAGGTGCCCAAAACGCGCGGTGCGCCTTCTAGCAAAATCACGCGCGCCATCCGCGAGTCAATCCGACGGAACTCTGCGCTCAATGTGTGCTGCGCAATCTCGGCCATCGTACCGGCCATCTCCACCCCGGTGGGGCCTGCGCCCACCACCGCAAAGGTCAGCCACGGCTCGCGCTTGACCGGGTCGGTCTCGCGCTCGGCCTGCTCGAAAGCAGTCAGCACGCGACGGCGAATGGTGAACGCATCACCCAAGGTCTTCAGGCCTGGCGCGTACTTGGCCCAGTCATCCCGCCCGAAATAGCTGTGCGTGGCGCCAGCCGCCAAGATCAGGTGATCGAAGTGGATGTGCTCGCCACCATCCAGCACCACACAGTCCGATGCGGAGTCAATCGACGTGACCTCACCCATCAGCACGGTCAGGTTGCCTTGCGCAATTTGCTTGCGCAGGATGTGGCGGATCGGGCCCGCAATCGCTGGCGCGGGCAGCCCCGCCGTGGCCACCTGGTACAACAAGGGCTGGAACAGATGGTGGTTGGTGCGGTCAATCACCACGATTTCGACGTCAGCCTGAGCCAAAGCCTTGGCAGCTTCCAGCCCACCAAAACCACAACCGATGATCACGACACGAGGCTTACCTTGACGAGGCGCGACAGGTTGGGCGGCAGATGGCGTCTTGGACTTTGAAAACAGCATGCTCGTCGAACGGGTAGGTGGGCAGAGCCCGAGAAAAGTCAGCGTTTATACCAAGGTCTTGAAGCATTTTTCGAGCCTGCACAAACTTTGTGCGTCCCCGGATCAAGGGATAAACGGACTTCATTTGCCGGTTTCCTGATGAAAATTGCTGTCTTCCGCTTCGAAGTGCCCATTCGCGTGGCTGCGCTGCGTGGGGTGAATGCCGGCAGGCACGGAAATTGGATGACAAGGCCGTTACCATGCTCACTTGCGCGCGCAGGTGCGCGCAAGAAGCCGTGAACTGTCTCCATGAATTCCGTGTCCACCGTCTCTGCTCCCCAACAGGCTCTTGCCGTGGCCTTGCTGCAATTCAACCCCATCGTGGGTGACTTGCAAGGTAATGCTCGCACCATCATCGACATGGCAAGACAGGCTTATGCCAGCGGCGCGCGACTGGTGGTGACGCCCGAGATGGCGCTGTGCGGGTATCCGCCGGAAGACTTGCTGCTCCGCCCCGCCTTCATGGCCGCGTGCGATGACGCTACCCAGCACATTGCCCAAAGCCTGTCCGATCTCCCAGACCTGCACTTGGTCCTGGGGCACCCCATGACCGCTGGTGACGACGTGCGGACACGCTCGTGGTCTGTGCCACGTCGGCTGAATGCGGCCACGCTCATTCGCGGCGGCCAGTTGGTGGCCAGTTATGCCAAACGCGAACTGCCCAACTACCAGGTCTTTGACGAGCGTCGCTATTTCATCAGCGGGCGAGAAGCCGGCCTGGGCCCAGTCGTGGTCGACGTTCTGGGCTGGCGCGTGGCGCTGCTCGTGTGCGAAGACGCCTGGTTTGACGAACCTGCGCAGTCTGCCGTGGCGCAAGGTGCGCAGGCCCTGGTGGTGCTCAATGCCTCCCCTTTCCATGCCGGCAAGCGTGTTGAACGCGAGGCGCGCATGGGCGATTGCGCGCGCCAACTGGGTTTGCCGCTGGTTTACGCCCACATGACGGGTGGGCAGGATGAGGTCGTGTTCGACGGTGCGTCCTTTGCTGTCAACGCGCAAGGGCAGGTTTGCGCCCGCGCCCCAAGCTTTGAAGTGGCTTCGCTGGCCGTGACGCTGCAGCCCCATGGTGAAGTGACTGGCAACCTGGCCGAGCCTTTGTCTACCGATGCCGAAATCTGGGCCGCTTTGGTGTGTGGCGTGCGAGATTACGTGGGCAAAAATGGCTTCCCCGGTGCCATCATTGGTCTGTCGGGTGGCATTGACTCGGCCTTGGTGCTCGCCATCGCGGTCGATGCCTTGGGCGCAGACAAAGTGCGGACCGTCATGATGCCGTCACCGTACACCGCCGACATCTCGTGGATCGACGCCAAGGACATGGCCGACCGCCTGGGGGTGCGTCACGACGAAATCGCCATTGCCCCCGAGTTCGAAGCATTCAAAACTTCGCTGGCGCCACTGTTTGTTGGGCGTCAGGAAGACACCACCGAAGAAAACATCCAGGCACGCATCCGTGGCACCTTGCTGATGGCCTTGTCCAACAAGACCGGCGCCATCGTGCTGACCACGGGCAACAAGAGCGAAATGGCCACCGGCTACTGCACCCTCTATGGCGACATGGCCGGGGGCTTTGCAGTCATCAAGGACTTGGTCAAGACCACGGTGTACCGACTCTCGCGCTGGCGCAATGCGCAGGCCGCAGCGCTGGGGCAGGTCGAGCCCATTCCCGATCGCATCATCACGCGCCCCCCGTCAGCCGAGCTGCGCCCCGATCAGAAAGACCAGGACAGCCTGCCCGAGTACGACGTGCTCGATGACATCCTTGAGCGCTACATGGAGCACGACCAGTCGATTGACGAGATCGTGGCGGCCGGCTACCCGCAGGCCGATGTCGACAAGGTCACCCGCCTGCTCAAGATCAACGAATACAAGCGTCGCCAAGCCCCGGTGGGCATCCGCATCACGCACCGCTCGTTTGGCCGAGACTGGCGTTATCCGATCACGTCCCGATTCCGTGCCTGATCCGGTACACCTGACGCTCGGACATGACACCTTTGCTGCGCAGACGTGCTTAAATATCAGTCTTGCACTGCAACATCAGTGCTGTGACACCACAAAGTAATTCCCTGACCTTATCCGGAGTTCCCCGCCATGACCATGAAACAGATCACCGCAGTCATCAAGCCATTCAAGCTCGAAGAGGTGCGTGAGGCACTGGCAGAAGTGGGCGTGACCGGCTTGACCGTGACCGAAGTCAAGGGTTTTGGTCGTCAAAAGGGCCACACCGAGCTGTATCGCGGTGCAGAGTACGTGGTTGACTTCCTGCCCAAGGTCAAGATCGAAGTCGTGGTCAAGGCTGACGACGTCGAGCGTTGCATCGACGCCATCGTCAACGCAGCCAAGACCGGCAAGATCGGTGACGGCAAGATCTTCGTGACGCCGGTGGAGCAAGTGGTGCGCATCCGCACCGGCGAGACCGACGAAGCCGCCGTCTGATTTTTCAGATTTCCGGCGAAACGCCGCCAGGGCCTGGTTCCAGGTCGGGCGGCGTTTGTGCTTTCAGGCGGGCTTGTTCGGCCGCCAGGCTGTCGAGCAGCGCAGGGATGTCACTGTTCACTTGCAGCAATTCCTGCACATCGGGCCACAGGAAACCGCCATCTCGGCAGTCGTTGATGAAGCGCAGCAGGTTGTCGTAATACCCCGCCACGTTCAGCAGCCCCACCGCTTTGCGGTGATAGCCCAGTTGACGCCAGGTCCAGACCTCGAAGATCTCTTCCATCGTGCCGATGCCACCTGGCAGGGCAATGAACATGTCCGACTGCATCGCCATGCGGTGCTTGCGCTCATGCATGCTGTCCACAACCTGCAGGTCGGTGACGCCGCCGTGCCCCAGCTCCTTCTGGATCAGCCGCTCAGGAATCACACCGATCACCTCGGCGCCGGCTGCCAGTGCCGCGTCGGCCACCGCGCCCATCAGGCCGGTACTGCCGCCGCCGTAAACCAGTCGCCAGCCGCGCAGGCCGATCTGCCGCCCAACCTCCCGGGCCGCGGCCAGGTGTGCTTCGTCATGCCCGTTACGGGAGCCACAGTAAACACAGAGAGACAGGGTCATGCTGGCAGCTGCTTGCGGTTGTCGATGATGCGGGTGCCGCAGATCACGTCATGCAGAAACTGCCCTTGAGGCAGCAAACGTGTCAGCGCGGCATAGATGACGATCCACGCGAGCATGATGCCGTACAGCAGTCCGGACGCGTGCAAGCCCGTCAGCTGCTCGGCTGCCCAAGCGGTGATCCACGCGGGCATGAACCACAGCCAGCTCAGCATGAAGCGCGCCAAGGCCTGGCGCGGCGAGATGGGTTGCCCGTTGGCGGACAGCACGCGCAATTGCCAGGTCTTGAGTGCCAGGGTCTGGCCACCATGCGTCCACATCCAGATGAAGTACAGCGCCAAAGCCAGAAACTGTACGGCCATCATGCCTTCGCGTCCGCGCAGTCCATGTTGCTGGTTCACGCTGATGCTGTACACCGCGCCTACCACCATCACCAGGCCAAACAGCAGGACGCCTTCATACAAAAAAGCCGCCATACGGCGCAGTACGGCTGGCGCAGGGCCTTGGGCACGTTCGACGCAAGTGTTCGCGCCGAGGCCGCCTTGCTCGGGAATCTTGAGAAGTGACATGGAAGATCAGGGGAGGGGGCGTGTCGCCTGGCTCGCGCTTGTGTCGACCACTTTGGGGGCAGGCACGGGCTGAGAGGCGGCGACACTGGCTGCCACGGCGGGTTTGCGAGGCAGCAATGTTACCGGGTCGACCAGTGCTTTGTCGGCACTGATCTTCGGGCGACCCGTCTGTTGATGGGCTGGTGGCGTCGGGGGTTGGGTCAGCAACATGGTGGTGGCGCCAGGGCCAGCCTGCACGGTTGCTGGGGCGACGACCTTGGGCGCGATCACGGCCGCGCTGCTGCCCTGCGGGGCCGCGTTGACCTTGCGACCACCGTCAGCCGTGGTGGGCAAACGTTTGGCGCTGAAAGCTTGCTTGGCTTCTCTGGGGCCAGCCACGGAATCGGGCAAATACACCGGGTGCGCTTGGCGGTGGGCTTGTCGAGTCAACTCCTGCCGCGTTTCTGCGGGCAGGGCGCGGTAGGCTTCCCATTTGCGCTGACGTTCCTCCGGGGACAACTGTCGGGCTTGCTGGAAGCGCAAACGCGCCTCGCCGCGTTTTTGCGCCGACAAACTGGACCAGCTTGTCATGCGTTCACGCATGCGTGCTTGCTCTGCCGGCTTCAATGAGTCGTAGCGATTGGCGACATTGACCCATTTCTGGCGAACGACATCGTCCATGGATGTCCAGTGACTGGCCAATGGGGCCAACACCTGACGATGGTGCGGGGTCAACTCCATCCACTCTGGCGCGTCGCTCACGGGGGCTGCGGCAGTGTGAGATGGTGCGTGGCCCGGGGACTTTTGGGCATGAGCGAACCCTGTTGCCAAGGCGCCAAACAACGCGAAACCTGCCATCAAACGGGCATAAAGTGGTCCGGGCCAGGTGCGTTGTGTCATGAGTTCGTTGTCGCTCCGATGTCGCTCATCAAGGTGTGGATGAGGCTGGTGCCGTTTCGGTGGTCTTGAGGTCGCCGTCTGCTTCTGGAGGCATGTCTTCCACAGCGCGAACGGTTGGGCCGGTATCGTCCTTCAAGTAGGCTTCGAAACCAGGGTCCGAGTAGGCGTCGGGAGGGAGTTCATCGGTCAGCAGTGCCATGTCGACATCCGTGGTGGCTTCGACTTGCTCTTGTTTCTGATAGTGGTTCACACCCCAAAGCCCGGCCAGCAAGGCAAGAACGGGCACCACCGTGGCCAAACGCCAGCCCCAGCCCAATGGGCCGTCGTCCAACTTGCGTCCGTGTGAGGGGGTACGGGCCTGAGCCGCCTCGCGCCACGCAGGAATGCCTGCCGTTTGGCCTGTCAAGGCGCCACCGGCGCCGGCAAGTGTCAATTCGGCCTGAACAACGGGGGCGGAGACGTGCGCCACCTCGACGGCGGCACTCAGGCGCCCGGCCAGCGCAACACGAACCGCTTGCTCGCGCGCGACGCGCAAGCGCTCGGAAATGTCATGTGGCAACGCCTGCGCACCTTCATCCAGGCGCGCGCTCAAACGCATCGCGAAACGGGCCTCAATGGCCTCGCGCTGCGCATCAGTCAACGGTGACAGAGTGGTGCGGTTTTTCACAATGTGACGCCTTTGGATTGAAGTGCCTTGGCCAATGCCTGAACAGCACGCGAGCAATGTGTTTTGACGCTCCCTTCGGAGCAACCCATGGCCGCGGCGGTTTCGGCGACGTCCAGTTCCTCCCAGTAACGCAGCAGGAAGGCTTCGCGTTGACGTGTTGGCAGCTTTTCGACTTCCTTTTCAATCAGTTGCAACATTTCTGTGCGACTGGCGCCATCGTCAGCACCTTCCGTGCCAGCCTCGTCAGAGCGCAGCACGGACAAAAGGTCAAAGTCCCCATCTTCGTCCTCGGCCGAGGCTTCAAGTTCCCCAATGTTGGTAAAGACCGCATTGCGAACTTTTTGGCGACGAAACCAGTCCAGCGTGGCGTTCGACAGGATGCGCTGAAACAAAGCAGGCCATTCGGCGGGAGGGCGGTCGCCGTAGCTTTGCGCCAATCGGATCATCGCGTCTTGCACGATGTCCAGGGCAGCATCTTCGTCCCGGACCGCGAAGACCGTGCGCTTGAATGCGCGGCGCTCAACGCTGATCAAGAAAGCGTTGAGATCCTCTGCGGGGGATGGTTTGGCGGGCGCGGTCAAGGCTAAAAGCTGGGGCGATTTGCGGAGCGAATTATGCACGTCGCGTTTGATTCGGCGCCAGAAAGAAGTGGAATTGTTGAATTGATGCCAAGGGGTGCGATAATGTCAGCTTTTGCGTCATCTCGATCTGGTCTGAATCTGTCCGCCCAACCGGCGTCAGTGGCAGGCCGCGCACGCTCCAAATCCGCCTCACAAGGGCGAGCACGCTGGCCATCCGTGGTCGCAGTGCTGTCGGGTTGAACCCTGGGTTCAAAACGATGTAGAGGGGCACCGATCGTTTTTCGTTAGAGAAATTCGGAAAGGTTTCATTCATCATGGATACGACTAACGCCCACGGCGGCGACATCCTCAACGGTTCTGAGATTCTGGTCCGCTGCCTGCAGGCCGAGAACACCAAGTACATCTGGGGCTACCCAGGCGGCGCAGTGCTGTACATCTACGACGCGCTGTACAAACAAGATTCCATCGAGCACGTGCTCGTGCGCCACGAACAGGCTGCCGTTCACGCTGCTGACGGTTACGCGCGTGCCACCGGCGAAGTCGGTGTGGCGCTCGTGACCTCGGGTCCTGGCGTGACCAACGCGATCACCGGTATCGCCACCGCCTACATGGACTCCATCCCGATGGTGATCATCACCGGTCAGGTGCCCACGGCCGCCATCGGTCTGGACGCCTTCCAGGAATGTGACACCGTTGGTATCACCCGTCCCATCGTCAAGCACAACTTCCTGGTCAAGGACGTGGCCGATCTGGCCGAGACCATGAAGAAGGCCTTCCACATCGCCCGCACCGGCCGTCCAGGTCCTGTCGTGGTCGACATCCCGAAGGACGTGTCGCTCAAGACCACTGCTTTCCACTACCCCGAGTCGGTGGAAATGCGCTCGTACAACCCCGTGCGCAAGGGTCACGGCGGCCAGATCCGCAAGGCAGTGCAGCTGATGCTGACGGCCAAGCGTCCCTACATCTACACCGGCGGCGGCGTGATTCTGGGCGAGGCCTCCAAGGAGCTGCGTGAACTGGTCAGCATGCTGGGCTACCCCCGCACCAGCACCCTGATGGGTCTGGGTGCGATCCCCGCTTCCGATAAGACCTTCCTGGGCATGCTGGGCATGCACGGCACGTACGAAGCCAACATGACCATGCAGAACGCTGACGTGGTCATCGCCATCGGCGCTCGCTTCGACGACCGCGTGATCGGCAACCCCAAGCACTTTGCACAGGTCGAGCGCAAGATTATCCACATCGACATCGACCCCTCGTCGATTTCGAAGCGCGTCAAGGTTGACATCCCCATCGTGGGCGATGTGAAGGATGTGCTGCAGGAAATGATCGCTCAGATCAAGGAAACCAACCAGCGCGTCGAGCCCAAGGCTCTGGAAACCTGGTGGAGCCAGATCAACGAGTGGAAAAAGCGCGAGTGCTTGAAGTTCAAGACTTCGACCGAGGTGATCAAGCCTCAGGCCGTGATCGAGAAGCTGGCCGAGCTGACCAAGGGCACCGACTACTACATCACGTCGGACGTCGGTCAGCACCAGATGTTTGCCGCGCAGTACAGCAAGTTTGAAGAGCCCCGTCGCTGGATCAACTCCGGCGGTCTGGGCACCATGGGCGTGGGTCTGCCTTACGCCATGGGCATCAAGCTGGCCAAGCCTGAGTCGGACGTCTTCTGTATCACGGGCGAAGGCTCGATCCAGATGTGTATTCAGGAGCTGTCGACCTGCAAGCAGTACAACACGCCTGTGAAGGTCCTGGCTCTGAACAACCGCTACCTGGGCATGGTGCGTCAGTGGCAACAGCTGGAATACTCCGGCCGTTACTCGCACAGCTACATGGACGCGCTGCCTGACTTCGTCAAGCTGGCCGAGGCCTATGGCCACGTGGGTCTGCTGATCGAGCGTCCGGAAGACGTCGAAGGCGCCCTGCGCGAAGCCATCAAGCTGAAGGATCGCACCGTGTTCCTCGACATCCGCACCGACCCCACTGAAAACGTGTGGCCGATGGTCAAGGCCGGCAAGGGCATCTCCGAGATGCTGCTGGGTTCCGAGGAACTGTGATCGTCAGACACTGAGCCAGACCCGGCATGGGTGACGCAGATGCAGGCAGACACTTGCCGGTGTCTGTCGGGCCTCTGTGAAGCCCTTGCCGGACGCAACAAGACATTTACTCATCGCACTACGCGGCCACGGCACTGCGGTTACCGCCACAGTGACTCAAGAGCCCGAAAGGACGATCAACATGAAACACATCATTGCCCTCCTGGTTGAGAACGAAGCCGGCGCCCTGTCGCGCGTGGTGGGTCTGTTCTCTGCCCGTGGCTACAACATCGAGAGCCTGACCGTGGCCGTGACCGAAGATCCTTCGCTGTCGCGCATGACCATCGTCACGCATGGCTCGGATGACGTGATCGAACAGATCACCAAGCACCTGAACCGACTGATCGAAGTCGTCAAGGTGGTCGACCTCTCCGAAGGCCCCTACACCGAGCGTGAGTTGATGCTCATCAAGGTGCGTGCTGTGGGCAAGGAGCGCGAAGAAATGAAGCGCATGGCCGACATCTTCCGTGGTCGCATCATCGACGTGACCGACAAGACTTACACCATCGAATTGACGGGTGACGCACACAAGCTGGATGCCTTCATTGAAGCCATCGACCGTGCGGCCATCCTCGAAACCGTGCGCACCGGGACCAGCGGGATCGGGCGCGGCGAGCGCATTCTGCGCGTCTGACTCTCCGCAGTCTCCCCAACCCCGCTATCTCATTGAACAACCTGCCTGATTTTTTCGGGCATTCAACAGCTACCGACGGAGCTACAAACATGAAGGTCTATTACGACAAGGACGCCGATCTGAGCCTGATCAAGGGCAAGAACGTCACCATCGTGGGTTACGGTTCGCAAGGCCACGCTCACGCCCAAAACCTGCGTGACTCGGGCGTCAACGTGACGGTCGGTCTGCGCAAGGGTGGCGCATCGTGGTCCAAGGCTGAAGGCGCTGGCCTGAAGGTCGCTGAAGTCGACGAAGCCGTGAAGGCCGCCGACGTCGTCATGATCCTGTTGCCTGACGAAAACATCCCCGAGGTGTACAACAACAACGTTGCGCCCAACATCAAGAAGGGTGCCACGCTGGCTTTCGCTCACGGCTTCAACGTGCATTACAACCAAGTCGTGCCTCGCGCTGACCTGGACGTGATCATGGTTGCCCCCAAGGGCCCTGGCCACACCGTGCGTTCTGAGTACCTGAAGGGCGGCGGCGTGCCTTCCCTGATCGCTGTGTACCAAGACGTGTCCGGCAAGGCCAAGGACATCGCTCTGTCCTACGCTGCTGCCAACGGCGGCACCAAGGGTGGCGTGATCGAAACCAACTTCCGTGAAGAAACCGAAACCGACCTGTTCGGCGAACAAGCCGTTCTGTGCGGTGGCGCGGTTGAACTGGTGAAGATGGGCTTCGAAACCCTGACCGAAGCTGGCTACGCTCCTGAAATGGCCTACTTCGAGTGCCTGCACGAGCTGAAGCTGATCGTCGACCTGATGTACGAAGGCGGCATCGCCAACATGAACTACTCGATCTCGAACAACGCCGAATACGGCGAGTACGTGACCGGCGTGGAAGTGATCAACGAGAAGTCGCGCGAAGCCATGCGCAACGCTCTGAAGCGCATCCAGACTGGCGAATACGCCAAGATGTTCATCCTGGAAGGCCGCACCAACTACCCAAGCATGACCGCTCGTCGTCGCCTGACCGCCGATCACCCGATCGAGAAGGTGGGTTCCGAACTGCGCGCCATGATGCCTTGGATCGCCAAGAACAAGCTGGTCGACCAGTCCAAGAACTGATCCGGGAGCCGGCATCCGCCGGTTTCTGCTCAGACAAAAAAGCCGCCGAGGTGCAAGCCCGGCGGCTTTTTTCATTCTGGCGTGGTGGTGGCGCTCATGGCGCAGACTGTGAGATGTCTTGCCAGCCACCGCCAATGGCTTTGTAGAGCATGACGGTGCTCAGGGCGCGCGCGGTTTGGGCCTGCACGAGTTCGTCTTCACGCTGCAGGGACGACAGGCGCGCTTCCAGTGCCGGTGCGAGCAGGCCTCGCCCCTCGTCAAACAGGCGTTGGGCGTGTCGCGCGCCGTCGTCGGCAGCCTTCCAGGCGCTGGTGAGCAATGTGGCGCGTTCGTCGAGTGCGCGGCGCGCGGCGTAGGCGTTCTCGACGTCTTCGAGTGCGGTCAGGACCGCTTGTTCGTATTGGATGCCAGCACCTTCGAGGCGGGCATCCGCCTGGCGGATGTTGGCCCGAATGCGACCGCCTTCAAACAGCGGCACTTGAACACCAGCGCCCCACGAGGTGAAGCGCCCGCTGGTGGTGGCAAGATCACCCAGTTCGATGCGACCATCGTTGGCCAGAAAGCCCAGGTAGAAGCGTGGCAACAGGTCGGCCTTGGCGCTGCCGAGTCGGGCGGCCAATGCGCGCACCTGATTGGCGCTGCCTCGCACGTCGGGGCGGCGCTCGAGCACGTCAGAGGGCAAGACCGTGGGCAGCTTGGCCGGGATCACGGTGGCATCGGCCGGGGCTTGCGCGGTGGGAGCGGGCAGGGCCGTCAGGGCTTCGGGGGCTTGACCGGTGAGCACGGCCAGTCGGCGCAGGCGTGCGCTGAGCAGCGTGTCCAGCGGGGCTTGCATGGCAGCCAGGGCGTCTACCTGGCTGCGTGCCCGGTCCACGTCATAGCGGGTGGCCTGGCCCGCGTCAAAGCGGCCTTGGGCATAGCGCTGCAGTTGGCGTGCGGTGTCCAGACTTTGACGCAGCAGGCGTTGGCGGTGCTCGATGCTGCGTGCTTCGATGTAGTTGTTGGCGATTTCACCCGCCACCATCAACTGCGCGCCGTGTTGCTTTTCTTCGTAAGCCAAAGCGGCTTGTCGGGCCGCGTCGGCATCGCTGCGGCGCGCACCAAAGACATCAATTTCCCACGCGGCCGCCACACCAAAGGTGCTGACGTTGGTGCTGGGGGCGTCATCGATCTTGGAAGGGATGGCGGGCAGCGTCACGCCCGGCAACACCGGCGTGGCGGCCATACCGGGGCCACGCAATTCGTCCGGCTTGATCCGCCCCGTGGCGCCAAAGCCTTTGAGTGTGGGGTACAGCGCAGATTCGGCCTGTGTGATGACGGCACGGGCCTCTTTCACCCGGGCCAGTGCCATGCGCACCTCGGTGTTTTGCTGCAGGCCTTGTTCGATGAGGCGCTGCAGGGTAGGGTCTGCCACCCCCAGCCACCACTGTGCGATGTCGGTGTTCACCGCGGTGCTGGGCACCTGGGTGAAGGTCTGGGGCGTGTCGGGCGCTTTGGGCATGTCCACCGCGATGGTGGCGCATCCGCTCAGGGCCAAGCACGCACACAGTGCAGTCAGTGAAAGGCGAGGTGCAAGGGTGGCAGGTTGTGTCATCTCACAGAGCGGGCGCTTGCGGGTGGCGTTTGTTGGCATTGGCCAGCAATTGGGCAAATGCTGCAGACGCCAGGCGGGTGCGCGTGCTTTCGTTGGGGTTGGTCAGGATCACCGGAACCTGAGCGCCCAGCACGATGCCGGCAATGTCGGCATGTGCGAGGTGAGCCATCTGCTTGATCAGCATGTTGGCGGCTTCCAGGTTGGGCACCATCAGGATGTTGGCGCGTCCGGCGACGTGTGAATTGGGGTACTTGCGGGCGGCGACCTCGGGACGGATGGCCGCATCGAAGGTCATGGGGCCATCGACCAGTGCCCCGGTGATGTGCTCACGTTCGTACATCTTGCACAGCACAGCGGCATCGGCTGACGAGGCCAGGTTGCTGTTGAACTCTTCTGCCGCCGAGAGGATGGCGACCGACGGGTTGTCGAAGTGCAGCAGGTTGGCCAGGTCGATGGCGTTTTGAACGATGTCGCGCTTGTCTTCCAGCGAGGGGCTGACGTTGACTTCGGCGTCGGTGATCATCAGCGGGTGCTCACAGGTGGGCACGTCCACGACATAGGCGTGCGACATGCGGCGGGCCGTGCGCAGGCCGCCGGCGTGGCGAAGCACCAGGTGCAGCAGGATGTGCACGGGGATGGCACCTTGCATGATGGCGCCCACTTCTTTGGCGCGCGCCATTTCCACTGCCACATGCGCAGCCTTGACGGCGGTGGGCGCGTCACGCCATTCGCAGCCAGCCAGGTCAATTTGCGCCTCGTCGGCCAGCTTGCCAATGTGGGCGCGCGGACCGATGACGACGGGCTTGATGAGACCGGCGCGGGCACACTCCATCATGGCGACGAGGTTCTCGGCCGTGTCGGGGTTGACCACGGCGGTGCGCACGGGCTCGTCACCTTCGATGCGCGACACCAGTCGTTCAAAACGCTCGTGACGCATCAGGCCCAACTCGGGCAAGGCAGCCTGCGGGCGGCTGACCTTGGTGGTGGGGGCCATGATTTCGGCCTCACCCAGGATGACGGGCTTGCCATGCTGGTTGCTGCACACACAGTCCAGCAACACCATGTTCTTGGGGCGCTTTTCCTTGACGGTGAGCGTCACGGTGATGATGTCGCCCAGGTACACGGGGCGCACAAAGCGCAGGGTCTGGCCCACGTAGATCGTGCCGGGACCGGGCAGTTGGGTGCCCAGAATGGTCGAGATCAGGGTGCCGCCCCACATGCCGTGGCCGATCACCTTCTGGAATGGGGTCTCGGCGGCGTAGGCGTCATCGAGGTGAGCCGGGTTCACGTCGCCGCTGAGGATGGCAAAGGCGTCGATGTCGTCCTTGGTCAGCGTGCGTGTCAACGAAGCAGTGTCTCCCACTTGCAGTTCGTCGTAGGTCCGGTTCTCCAGCAGCGTATGGGGGGTCGGGCTCAGGTTCATGCTTGTTTAATCGTTCTGTGGGTCGGTTCAAGTCGCCAGACGGGTGTGTTGGGCGTGCTCGAAAGGCAACCGAAGAGTTTCGCGTGAACCTGTGACAGGACGACCACCGGGTTGCGGGGAGAACAAACCCAGGTGTCGCGCGGGCATCCCACCGATTCCGGCGGGTGGGCCTGAACACACAAGCATGGCTGGCAAACGCTGGCGCATCAGTTCATCCTTGTTTGGCCAGCATGGACCGAAAACGATGCAAGGCCAGTGCCAGAAACAGGGCGCCAGCGGCCGCCACGGCCAACAATTGCGGCCACACGATGTCGAGGCCCGCGCCCCGATACAGCACGGCTTGGGTGAGTTTGACGAACTGGGTCGTGGGGGAGATCTGCACGATGTCCTGGATGGCCAGCGGCATGCTTTCCACCGGCGTGGCCGCACCCGATAACAGGTAGAGCACCACATACACCGGCGCCGCCAGAAGGCCAAACTGCGGCATGCTGGCTGCCGTGGTTGCCAACAAGATGCCCAATGAGGTCACGGCGAACAGGTACAGCGCGGCACCGGCTGCAAACAGCCAGATGGAGCCAGCCAGCGGCACCTGCAACCATTGGTGAATCACCAGCCACAAGGCCAGGAGTGATGCCAGCAGGATCACCCCCCCATTGGCCAGGATCTTGCCCATGGCGATTTCACTGGGACGCACGGGCATGACCAGCAAGTGCTCGATGGTGCCGTGTTCACGCTCCCGAATCACGGCTGCGCCCACCAGGATGATGGACAGCACCGTCACGTTGGTGACGATGAGCATGATGGACGTGAACCAGTGCGACTGGTTGTTGGGGTTGAAGAGCAGGTGAATGACCGCCTGCGTGGGCAGCATGGACTCGAGTCCGCGCTGGTGGAAGAAGTCCAGCAACTCTTTCAGGAAGATCTCGTTGAGGTAGAGCACACCCAGGCCGGCCTGGGTCATGGCCGTGGCGTCCACACGCACCTGGATGGCGGGTGTGCGACCGGCCAGCACATCGGCCTCGAAGTTGGCAGGGATGTCGATCACGAAGATCAGGTCGCCACGGTCCAGCGCGGGGCCGGCCTCTTCATGGGTGACGTCCACCGGGGCTTTGAAGTAGGGCGCGCGGATGGCATCTCGCAGTCGGTAGGAGAGGGCCGAGCGGTCGCTGTCGATGATGCCCACCGAGGCATTGGCCACCTCGGCCTTCACGCCTTTGGCGGTGGTGTAAATGGCCACCGTGAAGGCAAACACGATCAGGGCCATCAGGGGGACGTCGCCCAGCAGGCTGCGAAACTCTTTGACGGTCAAGCGGGTGACGTTGCGAATCCAGGTCCACATGGTTCAGTCCTCCTGCTTGCGAACGGCCAGTCGCGCCAGCACCAGGTAACTCAGCCCGAACCCGATCAGGGCGGCGTACATGGGCAAGAAGCTGCCCACGCCCAGTCCCTTGGTGAACGCACCCAAACTGATCAGCTGGAACCACGATGCCGGGAAGCCCAAGCCCACCCATTCAGCTCCGCCGGTCAGGGTGGAGACCGGGTAGAGCAAACCGGAGAAGTTCACGGATGGAATCAGGCAGATGATGGCCGAGGCGAACGATGCTGCGACCTGCGACTGCAGGAAGGCCGAAATCAGCAGCCCCAGGGCGGTGGTGGCAAACACAAAGCACAGCGCACCCAGGCTCAGGCCGATGAAGCTGCCTTTCAGCGGAACTTGCAGCAGAGTGACCGATAGCAAGACCAGCGTCAGGTAGCTCGCCATGGCCAGCCCGATGTAGGGCAGCTGTTTGCCCACCAGAAACTCGCCAATGCTGGCTGGTGAGGCGTACAGGTTGATGATGGAGCCCATCTCCTTCTCACGCACCACCCCCAGCGCGGTCAGCATGGCGGGGATGATGATGAGGCACAGCATGACCAGGCCCGGCGTCGAGGCGTAGATGCTGCGGAACTCCTGGTTGTAGGTGAAGCGCGGCTCCATCTTGGCAGGCAGCACCAGGTGAGGGGCGCCCGGGGTCTCACGCATCAGGCGCGCTGTGTGTTCCAGCAAGATGCCGCGCGCGTAGCCCCGCACGTTTTCAGCGGTGAAGGGTTGGGCCCCATCGAGGTAGAGGCCAATGTCCGGGTGGCGTCCTGCCTGCAGGTCTCGGCCGAAATTGGGCGGAATCTCGATGACGAGCGAGACGTCGTGTTCTTGCAGGCGCCGGTTGATGTCTTCGGTGCTCCGCAGCGGCCGTTTCTCGATGAAATAGCGAGAGCCGGCAAAGTGTTCGATCAGCTGTCGGCTGTCGTGTGTCTGGTCGCGGTCGAGCACGGCGAATCCGATCCGCTCGATGTCGAACGAGATGCTCCACGCGGCCGTCAGCAGCAAGATGATCGGTCCCATGATGGCGAACGCCAAGCGGATGCGATCACGCTTGAGCTCCATGGCTTCACGTCGGGCGAAGGCCCACATCCGCGCAAACCACGTGCTCAGTCGGTCGCTCACATCGGGGCGTGATGCCGCGGCTTGGGTGTCGGCGGGTTGCGCCGGGGCGGCATCGGCTTGCACCTTGGCCGCCTGGGGGGCGGTCTCGACCGTGTCGTCGGCCGCTTCCAGGTAGGAAATGAAGGCGGCTTCCAGCGTGTCAGCGTGTTGGTGGCTGCGCAGATCATCGGGCGACCCCACAGCCAACACGCGCCCGCGGTGCATCAGGGAAATGCGGTCGCAACGCTCGGCTTCGTTCATGAAGTGTGTGGACACGAAAATCGTGACTTGCTCTTCACGAGACAGCTTGATCAGGTAGCGCCAGAACATGTCCCGCGCGGCCGGGTCGACGCCAGAGGTGGGTTCGTCCAGGATCAGGACTTCTGGCCGATGCAAGCAGGCCGCCGCCAGCTGGAGGCGCTGTCGCATACCCAAGGACATCGACATGGGGCGTGCGGCGGCATGCTCGGCCAACTCGAAACGAGCCAGGCTGGTGCGAACGGCGTCCACGGCGGCGTTGCCTTCCAGCTGATAGAGCTGGGCGTGCAGCATCAGGTTCTGCTCGACCGACAGCTCCTCATAGAGCGAGAACGACTGCGACATGTAGCCCACCCGCATGCGGGTGCGCAGGTCCTTGGCGTCGATCGGTTGGCCGAGCAGACGTGCTTCACCTTCGCTGATGTCCAGCAGCCCGGTGAGCATCTTCATCGTGGTGGTCTTGCCGCAACCGTTCGAGCCGAGAAAGCCGAAGATCTCACCGCGCTCGATGCGGAAGTTCACGTCCTGCACCGCCACGAAGTCGCCAAAACGACGGGTCAGGCGTGAGGCCTCGATGGCATGGGGGCCGGTGGCCGGTGGTCGAGGCGGGATGATCAGGGGCTCGCCGCTGCCACGCTGATCGGGGGGCAGCAGGTCAATGTAGGCGGCTTCCAGGGTGTGAGAGGGCGTACGTTCCAGCACCTGCTTGGTGTGGTCAAACACCAGGATGTGGCCATCGTTCATGGCCACGAGGTACTCGAAGCGTTCGGCCTCTTCCATGTAGGCGGTCGCCACGATCACGGTCATCGTGGGGCGTTCGCGGCGCAGGCTTTCGACCAGCGACCAGAATTGCCGACGCGACAGCGGGTCCACCCCGGTGGTGGGCTCGTCGAGGATCAGCAGGTCCGGGTCATGGACGAGCGAGCAGCACAAGCCGAGCTTTTGCTTCATGCCGCCGGATAGCTTGCCGGCCGGTCGGTCTCGGAACGGCGTCAGGCCTGTGGCGTCCATGAGGCGCTGGGTGCGGCTGGCACGTTCTGCCTCGCTGTGCCCGAACAGGCGAGCGAAGAAATCGATGTTTTCTTCGACCGACAGAGTGGGGTACAGGTTGCGGCCCAAGCCCTGCGGCATGAATGCCACGCGGGGAGCCAGTTGTGCGCGGTCCTTGGCTTGGGCCACGTCCAGGCCCAACACCGAAATCTGGCCTGACTGCAGACGTTTGACCCCGGCAATCAACGACAGCATGGTGGACTTGCCGACACCGTCCGGACCCACGAGCCCAATGGTGCGGCCCGCCGGCAAGGTCAATTGAATGTCTTGCAGGGCAACGGTGTCGCCATATCGGTGCGAAACGTCCTTCAGCACCACCGCAGCGGATGCGGTGGCCGAGGCGTCAGCTTGGTGTTCGCGCATGCTCAGTGGGCAGAACGTTGCTCAAGGGCGGGCAGCTTGACGGCCAGGCGTTCCGGCCAGGCCACGCCAGGCTCGACGCGCACAAAGCCATTGCCGGTCAGCCCCGCCTTCACATACGGTGAAAACTGCTTGGCCACTTCGGCGGGCACCTGGAGCTTGACGCGGTACACCAGCTTGTCGCGCTCGACACTGGTTTCAACGTACTTGGGGGTGAACTGCGCTTCGGCCGCAACGAACGAGATACGCGCCGGGAATGTGTAGCCGGGCAGGGCATCGAGCACGATGCGTGCTTCGTCGCCTACCTTCAGCTTGCCGATGACCGCCGTGGGCAGGAACACCGTCATGTGCACATCTGATGTGTTCAGCAGCGTGGCCACGCGTCCGCCGGAGGGCAGCACCGAGCCGGGCTCCACCACGCGGTATTCGACACGACCGCTGACCGGCGCACGCAAGCTCATGTCGGCGATGACGGCATTCAGTCGTTGGATCTGGGCTTCGGCCTCGGCCTTGGCGGCGGTGGCCTCACCAATGGCGGCGGTGGCCGCCATCACCCCGGCCTTTTCGCCGTCTCGCTGGGCAGCGCGGCGCTCGACCTCGGCGCCAGACACCAGAGCATCCTTGCGCAAGCGTTCGGTGTGATCCAGTTCCAGTTGCGCCAGCTTGGCCTGCACCTTGCGCACATCGGTTTCGGCATGTGCACGAGCCATGGCCTGCGTGGCACGCAGGCGCGCGGCTTCCACGGCTGCACGTTGCGCGAGCATTTCGGCGGTGTCTTGCTGGGCGATCAGATCTCCAGCCTTGACCTCATCGCCTTCGCGAACGGGCAACTCGGTGATGCGGCCGGGATACTTCGCGGCCACCTCAATGCGTTCCACTTCCAGCCGACCGTTGCTGCCCAGCAAGCCCGCAGGCAAGCGATCACGCTGGCCCTGATACCACCAGGCACCCGCTGCCGCGGCAATGGCTGTGAGGGCCAAGGCCCAACCGATGGCTTTCTTGTTCATTGTCCGGACTCCAGGGCAGCTGCTCGCAACTGGTTGCGCAGCGATGGCTTGATGAATTTCAGAATGGTTTCGACCCGCTCTTCATGCGACTGAGGCGGCAGGCGCCGGTCCAGCACCGTTTCAGCGAGTCGAAAATTGATGAGCTGGTGAATGAGGTGGAACGACAGCAGGCGTGTGTCGATGTCATCAGGGCCGCGCCCGGTGATGCGCGCCACCACGTCGTTCAGCGCGGTCTGTACCGGGTTCAGCACACGTGTGAACAGGCCTTCAAACGCATCACCGTGCTCGGTCTGAATGCGAAGGAAGAACTGGATCCAGGTGGCCGGGATGTCGTTGCTCAGCAAGATGCGGGCTTGCGAGTCAATGAACGTCAGCACCAGTTCGATCAATGCCTCGCGCTCGGTCGTGGCTGCAGCGCCGGTGACCAAGGCGCTCAATGGCTGAGAGTGAACGGACTGGATGAAAGCGCCCAAATGGTTGGCTGCCTCGACATACAAGTCGTCTTTCGACCCAAAGTAATAGGGGATGGAGCCCAGATTCATGCCGGCAGCTTGCGCCACCATGCGTGTGGTGGTGGCGTCGTAGCCATGCTTGCCGAACAGGTCGAGTACCACTTTCAGCATGCGCTCGCGCGCCAGGGCTCCCTTTGGGGAGACCTCGTGCATGTCACCCGGGATCGGGTGCGGAACGTGAGCGATGGCGCGTGTGGCCGGCATGCGATGTGTGGGCAGTTGATGCCTCACAGCATCGCATGTTGTGGAAAGTTAATCAACTGTATAAATTGATGCGGCTCAACGAATCTGCAGTCGTTGCGCGCTGCACTCAAGGAATGCGGACGTACTCGCCTGGGGCATCCGGCAATGCCACCTTCTTGCCGGGCAATCCCATGCGCGGTGGGGCCATCAAGCCACTGGATTGCTGGGCGAGCCAGTTCTCCCATGCTGGCCACCAAGAGCCCTCTTGGTGCGGCACCTTGGCCGCCCACGCTTCGGGCGACATGTAACGCTCGCCAGCGGCACGGTGCTGCAGCTGGAAGTGACGCTTGGGGTGTCCGGGCTCACTCAGGATGCCGGCGTTGTGGCCACCGCTGGTGAGCACAAAGGTCAGATCCAGCGGCAGCAGGTGCAGTTTGTAGACCGACTTCCAAGGGGCCACGTGGTCACTGGAGGTGCCCACGGCAAAGCAGGGCACCTGAATGTCGGTGAACCAGATGGGCTGACCATCGACCTCGTAGCGGCCACCGGCCAAGTCATTGCGCAAGAAAAGTTTGTGCAGGTACTCCGAGTGCATGCGGTAGGGCATGCGCGTGGTGTCGGCGTTCCAGGCCATCAGGTCATTGGGCAGGTCGCGCTCGCCCAGCATGTAGTACTTCAGCGCACGAGACCAGATCAGGTCGTTCGAGTGCAGCAACTGGAAGGCGCCTGCCATCTGGCTGCCCTTGAGGTAGCCCTGCTCGGCCATCATGGCCTCCAGCAGGTTGATTTCTGCCTCGTTGATGAACAGCAGCAACTCACCCGCCTCAGTGAAATCACCTTGTGCCGCAAACAAGGACATGGATGCCAGTCGGTCATCGCCATCGCGCCCCATCGTGGCGGCGGCAATTTGCAGCAGGGTGCCGCCCAGGCAGTAGCCCACGGCATGCACTTTGTGCTTGGGCACGATGCGGGTCACCACATCCAGAGCCGCCATCACGCCGTCTTGCCGATAGGTCTCCATCGACTTGTCGCGGTCGGCCTCAGAGGGGTTCTTCCACGAAATCATGAACACCGTGTGCCCACGGTCGACCAGGTACTTCACCATCGAGTTGTTGGGCGACAAGTCGAGGATGTAGTACTTCATGATCCACGCCGGCACGAACAAAACCGGCTCGGCATGCACCTTCTCGGTGGTTGGCGTGTACTGAATCAGTTCGATCAGATCGTTCTGAAACACGACCTTGCCCGGCGTGACCGCCACCGTCTCGCCCACCTTGTAAGCCTCAATGCCTGCAGGGGGCACGCCACGCACTTCGCGCTGCATGTCATCCAGCCAGTTCATCCAGCCTCGCATCAGGTTCATGCCCCCTTCTTGAAGGGTGGCCTGGATCACTTCCGGATTGGTGAACGGCAGGTTGGAGGGGGCCATCACATCCAGCCATTGGCGTGCCGCAAATGACACCACGTCAGAGTGCCGCTTGTTCAGGCCTGGCACCTCGTGCGTGGCGCGCTCCCAGGCGCGTTCTGTCAGCTGAAACGCCTGCGCATAGACATTGAAGGGCCACTGGCGCCAGGCAGGTGCCGCAAAACGGCGGTCGTCGTGGCAATGGTCCTCGCAGCCGCCCGGTTTGAGCAAGCGCGTGGCGGCATCTTTCACGTCATCGGCGGTCTCTTTGGCCACTTCCAGTTGCTTGCCGGGCGAGGCACAGAAGTGCGCCAGCCAATCTAGATAGACCAAACTGGCCTGAATCGGCGAGATGCCATTGACGGCCTGCCCGATCTGTCCGTGCACATGGCGATCCAGTGCGCGAGTCACTTCTTTCCAGGTTTCTTGTTGCATGGTCGTGAGAGACGTCTCTGTCATGTCAGCTTCCTTGAAGCAATGGGCAGGCCTAGGCCACAGTCAAATGCTAAGTCACGGATACGACAGCGAGATGACCTGCCTCATGAATCGCGCATCCGGGCCAAACGATGCCAGCTTCTTGCGCATGGCCTCGTCCATCTCCTCCGGGGGCACCACGGCAAATCCATGTCGCTGCCAGTAAGGCACCGAACCTTGTACGGCAATCAGCGTGATGTCGCTCAGCCCACTCCGTATGGTGTACTGATGTGCTGCAGTAAACAACTGCACCGCCACGCCTTGTCCCTTCAAGGCTGGCATCACCGCCATGTCGTGCATGTACAGGGTGGTGGGGCGTGCCGGGGGCATCCAGTCATCGGCATGCAGCGCCGGGTAGTGACCGGGTGACACGGGCAGTGACACCAGGTAGGCCATCGGCAGGTCGCCCGCGTCGCAGGCCACCCAACAAGAGCTGGGTGATTGCCGCAGTTTCGAGGCAAAAGCGGCCTCGGGCTCATGAAAATCGCTGCTGTAGCACTGATGCTGGATCTCACAGACGCGGCCCAGGTCTGTGGTGCGCATCTGGCGCAAGGTCAATGAAGGCGAGATCGGGCGGGGGAACATCGGATGCAGGGACTGTTGCAAGTTGTCGCATTGTCCGCCGGACTTCCTGCAAAATGCCTGAACACAGTGGGCATAACGTGCCCAGATACGCCAAAGCAGGAACATGATCACTTACCAACGCTCTCAAGCTCGCACGGTCGCAGTCATCGCGGCCGGTGTTGCCGTCCTCGGCGGACTGGCCTACTGGTTCATGTTTTCGGGCTCGTCTGACCAGCGGGAAGGGGTCGTGTTGTCTTCGGCGTCTTCGCCCATGGACCGCATGGTGCAAACCGGTTTTGGTGCCAACGGCCCGGCGCTCAATCTGCATCCCCCCATCACCAGCGATGGCCGCCCGTCCGATGTGCAGCCCGATGACTGGCTGGTGCTGAAAAACGCTCTGGCCAAAATCGGCATGCCCGAGAACGCAGCAGGCAATCTTGTCGCCCTCAACCGCTACCAAAAGGGATTTGAGTCGTGGCAGGCGTTGGACGAAGAGAAAGAAGCCGGCCGTCGCAAGCAGATGGCGGCCATGCTGCTGGCCGATTTGCCTGACCGGGTGGCCAACGGCGAGTTCTCCTTGATCGAATCGATGTTGATGGGCGCCTCGCTGATCGCCGATGTCGAGCACGACGAAGCGCGCCGCAACCATCAACTCGAAACCTGGCAGGGCAAGGTCACGGCGGTGGTGCCCGTGCCGCAAGACGAAGCACAGAGTCAGTCTCAAGGGCGCGAAACCGAATACAAGCGCCGTCAGGCAGAAGCCTTTGCACAATGGCAAAACCAGACCGATGCGTCGGCGCGCACGCCTGCCAAGCTGGAGCAGGCCATGGAAGAAGTGCGCCGAGCCTACAACGCGCATGCTTTCTGAGCACTGAGGTGACGTGACTGAGGCAGTTCCCCCGGTGGGCATCGACCCCCACCTTGACCGATTCATTGATGCGCTCTGGCTGGAAGACGGCCTGAGCCGCAACACGCTGGCGGCTTACCGACGCGACCTGCAAGGGCTGGCGACGTGGCTGGTGTTGCAGAAGCGGGGGCACACCTTGGTGCAGGCCAATGAGGTGGATTTGCTGGCGTATGCGCTGGCCCGCCATGCCGACTCCAAGCCCACATCGGCCGGCCGGCGTCTGAGCTGCTTCCGCCGCTTTTACCGCTGGGCCGTGCGCGAGGGGCTCACGAGCCATGACCCCACTGTGCGCATGGACGCGCCCAAGCAGCGCGTGCGCGTGCCCGGCACCCTGACCGAAGCGCAGGTCGAAGCCTTGTTGGCTGCACCCGATCCCGACGACCAACTGGGCCTGCGCGACCGCGCCATGCTCGAAGTGCTCTATGCCAGTGGCTTGCGGGTGAGTGAGCTGGTCGAACTCAAGTCCGTGCATGTGGGTCTGAACGAAGGCGTGCTGCGCGTCACCGGCAAAGGCAGTAAAGAGCGGTTGGTGCCCTTTGGTGACGAGGCCGGCGCCTGGCTGCAGCGCTACCTTGAGCAGGCTCGTGGCGGCATCCTGGGTGGACAGGTGAGCGACGCCTTGTTTGTCACCTCACGTGGTGGCCCCATGACCCGCCAGATGTTCTGGAAGCTCATCAAGAAGTACGCCCTCATGGCGGGCATCACCCAGCCCTTGTCGCCGCATACGCTGCGGCATGCCTTTGCCACCCATCTGCTCAACCACGGGGCCGACCTGCGTGTGGTGCAGATGCTGCTGGGCCATGCCGACATATCCACCACGCAGGTCTACACCCATGTGGCGCGCGAGCGCCTGCGGCAGTTGCACGGCAAGCACCACCCGCGTGGGTGATTCGCGTCAACCGCTGTGGCGTCAGTCCACGCCCAGCAAAAAAGCCAGTTCGTCTTCGGTAAAGCCAGCTGCCTTGCGCGCCGCTTCATTGAAGGGTGGACGCAAGCGGGGTGCTTCGTACTGCTTCACCAAGCCCGGGTAGATCTGCGTCGCGTTCAGGCCGCGCTCGTTGCACAGGTGGTGAAACCAGTGGTTGCCAATGCGGACATGGCCCACCTCGTCGCGCAAGATCACGTTCAGGATCTCGACCGCACGCAGGTCGCCAGCGCGGGTCAGCTTGTCCTGGATCAGGGGTGTGGCGTCCAGCCCGCGCGCTTCCAGGGTGCGGGGCACCAAGGCCATGCGCGCCAGGATGTCGTCCTTGGTTTTGTCACACATGGTCCACAGGCCATCGTGCGCCTCAAAGTCGCCATAGCGCCAGCCAATGCTGTGGAGGTGCTCGTGCAGCAGGTTGAAGTGCAAGGCCTCTTCACCGGCCACTTGCAGCCAGTCGCGGTAAAACTCGGCCGGCATGCCGCCAAAGCGCCACACCGCGTCCAGCGCCAGGTTGATGGCGTTGAACTCGATGTGGCAAATGGCGTGCAGCAGTGCCGCGCGGCCTTCCAGCGTGAAAGGCGTGCGCGAGGGCACCTGTTTGGCCGGCACCAGCAACGGGCGGGCGGGGCGGCCCGGCATGGCTGCCTGCTGTTCGGGTGTGAGGGATAGGGCTTCCTGCCGTTCGGCGTCGGTGATGAAGGCGCCGGGGTTGGCCTCGACGGCCTGTTGCAAAGCGAGCGACAACGCTGCTTTGACGGCAGGATCGGGTTCTAGCAGGATGCGCAGGGCCTGATGACGACAATTCATGCGCGGGATTGTGCCGTGGTGCGTGCCGCCGGCCTCTGACGCAGATCGAGTTTTGTGCTCAGTCCGCCCAGGTGACCCAGCCCATGTGGGCGGTGACCAGAATCAGGATGCCGAACGCAATGCGGTACCAGGCAAACGGCATGAAGTTGTGGCTCGACACGTAGCGAATCAGCCAGCGCACGCAAATCCAGGCCGACACAAAGGCAAACACCAAGCCGGTCAGGAACAGGGGCAGGTCGGCCAGAGACAGCAGGGCGCGCTCTTTGTACAGGCTGTAAGCGCCCGCACCGATCAGGGTGGGAATGCCCAGGAAGAAGCTGAAATCGGTGGCCGCCTTGCGCGACAGGCCCAGCAACATGCCGCCAATGATGGTCGAGCCCGAGCGGCTGGTGCCGGGCACCAGCGCAAAACATTGGATCAGACCCACTTTGAGGGCATCGAGTGCGCTCATGTCGTCAACCGTTGCCACGCGCTGCATGTGCTTGCGGGCTGCCATGCGCTCAGCGGCGATGATGATGAATCCGCCCAGAATGAAGGTGGTGGCCACCACTGTGGGGGTGAACAGATGCGCCTTCACCGCCTTGCCAAACAACAGGCCCAGGATCACGGCGGGGATGAAGCCGATGATCACGTTCAAGGCAAAACGCTGGGCCTTGGGGTCAGAGCCCAGTCCCACCACGGTGTCTTTGATGCGTTGCAGGTACACCAGCATCACGGCGAAGATGGCCCCCGTCTGGATGGCAATCTCGAACACCTTGGCCTTTTCGGCGCCGGCGGAGCCACCAAAGCCCATCAAGGCATCGGCCAGGATCAGGTGGCCAGTACTGGAAATGGGCAAGAACTCGGTCAGGCCCTCGACGATGCCCATCAGGGCAGCTTTCACAAACAGCACGATATCCACGGCACACATCCTCATTGCTTGCACCAGCCAACAGGCTCGGGCGCCCGCGCATCTTAGGTCACGTCCGATGACGATTCGCCCTGCTGCCCCTGGGGGTAGGGGGGCATGTCTACACTGCGCCACATGTCTGACGCCCCCGTTTTTACGCCCTCCCAAGCCGCATGGCGCCCCGATGCCGCGCAGTGGGTGAACCGCATCGCGCAACTGAGCGCCCAGTTGGATGCCGAGCATCAAGTGCCCTTGGGCACGCTCTGGGCGGGTGACCCGGTGCCGCATCCGCGCTGGGTGGCCGTGAACCATGCCCTGGCGACCGACATGGGCTGGCCCGAGGGCTGGCACCAAGGGCAGGGCGACGACGCAGCGCTGCACGTGCTCAGTGGCAACGCCGTGTGGCCCGGCATGGCGCCGCTGGCCACGGTGTACAGCGGGCACCAGTTTGGCATGTGGGCCGGCCAATTGGGCGACGGCCGTGCCTTGCTGCTGGGCGAACTCTCCACTCCGGTGGGACCGCTGGAGGTGCAGCTCAAAGGCGCTGGCGCCACGCCATATTCCCGCCGGGCCGATGGGCGGGCCGTGCTGCGCTCATCCATCCGCGAATACCTGTGCAGCGAGGCCATGCATGGCCTGGGCATCCCCACCACCCGCGCGCTGGCGCTGACAGCCTCGCCGCTGGCCGTGCGCCGTGAAACCTTCGAGACCGCAGCCGTGGTCACCCGGGTGGCGCCCAGCTTCATCCGCTTTGGGCATTTCGAGCACTTTGCGCACAGCCGCCGTCCGCGCCACCACGAGGTGCTGGCGGCCCTGGTGGATGCTGTCATTGCGCACCATTACCCCCACCTGGCCGAGGCCCCCAACCGGGCGCTGGCGCTGCTTGACGAAGTCGTGCGCCGCACCGCCACACTGATGGCCCAATGGCAAAGCGTGGGTTTCTGTCACGGGGTGATGAACACCGACAATATGTCCATCCTGGGGTTGACGATCGACTACGGCCCCTTCGGGTTCATGGACGCGTTCGACCCTGACCACATCTGCAACCACTCCGACGACCACGGTCGCTACTCGTGGAACAACCAGCCCCAGATCGGCTACTGGAACCTGCGCGCGCTGGCCGAGGCCTTGCTGCCCCTGATCCCTGGGGCAGATGAAGACACCGGCCCCGTCATGGCCGTGCTGCAAGGCTACGAAGAACGCTTCCCGGCCGAGATGCTGGCCCGCTGGCGTGCCAAGGTGGGTCTGGCCACCGAGCGACCGGAAGACGAACGCCTGGTGCTCGACCTCCTGCAGTTGATGGCGCGAGGGCATCTGGACTTCACCATCACCTTCCGCCGACTGTGCAGCTTCCGGTCTGACCTGCCGGTGACCGATCCGGCCAACGCCCCGGTGCGCGACCTGTTCCTGGATCGTGAAGCCTTTGACGCCTGGGCCCAGCGTTATCAGGCCCGCTTGCAAGCCGAGGGCAGTGTGGACGCCGAACGTGCCGCCCGCATGCAGCGCATCAACCCGCTCTATGTGCTGCGGAACCACATGGCCGAAACCGCGATCCAAAAGGCTCGCATGGGCGATGACAGTGAGGTACAACGCCTGCATCGGCTCCTGCAACGTCCGTTTGACGTGCAACCCGGCTGCGAAGCCGATGCCGATTTCCCGCCCGACTGGGCTTCATCCATTGAGGTGTCCTGTTCATCATGAGCGACTACAAAGTCAAGAAGACGGACGAAGAATGGCGCGCGCAGCTCGCGCCCATGGACTACGAAGTCACCCGCCACGCAGCCACTGAGCGCGCATTCACCGGGCGCTACTGGGATCACTTCGAGCCCGGCACTTACCAGTGCGTGTGCTGCGGCGTGAAGCTGTTTGGCTCAGACACCAAGTTTGATGCCGGCTGCGGCTGGCCCAGCTACTGGCAGCCAGCCGAAGATGGGGTGATCGAGCGGGTGATGGACCACTCGCACGGCATGATCCGCGTGGAAGTACGCTGCCAGAACTGTGGTGCCCACCTGGGCCACGTGTTTGACGATGGCCCCCAGCCCACGGGGGAGCGCTACTGCATCAACTCGGCCGCGCTAGACTTCAAGGCATGAAGATCTTTTTTGACCTGCTGCCGATCATCCTGTTCTTTACCGGCTTCAAATGGGCCGATGGCCACAAAGAACAGGCCGCGCAGTGGATGACCCAATACCTTGGGTTTGCCGTCTCGGGCGGCGCTGTGGGCGTCAAAGAGGCGCCCGTGCTGCTGGCCACCGTCATCGTGGTCGTCGCCACCGTGGCCCAAATCATCATCCTCAAAGCCCTGCGCAAGCCCGTCGACAAAATGTTGTGGGCCGGTTTGGCCGTGGTGGTCGTGCTGGGCGGCTTGACCTTGTGGTTCCACGATGAAACCTTCATCAAGTGGAAGCCCACCGTCATTTACTGGCTGATGTCCTGCGGCTTCTTGGTGAGCGAAATCGTGCTCAACAAGAAAATGCTCAAACAGATGATGGGGGGCGAAATCCACGCCCCCGAGGGCGTGTGGCGCCAGCTGGGCTGGGCCTGGGTGTTTTTCTTTGCCGGCATGGGTGTGCTCAACCTGTGGGTGGCCTACACTTTCCCTACCGAAACTTGGGTCAGCTTCAAGATGTGGGGTAGCCTGGGTTTCACGCTGGCTTTCACTGTGGCGCAGGGCCTCTACCTCAGCCGCCACATGGTGCACGAACAACCCTGACGCATGTCCACTGTTACCGCTTCGCAAATTGAGGAGGTACTGCGTACCACCTTGCAGCCCGAGTCGCTCGAAGTCATCGACGACACGGCTGACCACAAAGGCCACCCCGGTACAGGGGGGGCTGAGAGCGGCACCCACTTCACCGTGAAGGTGCGCGCACGTTGTTTTACCGGTCAGACACATGTTCAGCGACATCGCCTTGTGTATGATGCCCTGCGCGATTTGATTCCCCAGGGCGTTCATGCGCTGGTCATCAAAGCCGAGCCTGTCTGATTCTTTTACCTCAAGCATCTTGCTCAACATGAAGACCTCTCGTATCGCCAAGGCTGCAGTTCTGGCTGCTTCGCTCACGCTGGCTGCTCCGCTGGTGTTCGCGCAAAACATCGCCATCGTCAACGGCAAGGCCGTGCCCAAGGCACGTGTCGACGCCATGGTTGACCAGATCCTGAAGAACCAACAGCCCGGCCAGCCTCCTCAAGCTCGCACGCCCGAGCTGGAGCAAAAGGTCAAGGATGAAATCGTGATGCGCGAAATCTTCATCCAGGAAGCCGAGCGTCGTGGCCTGCAAGGTTCTGCCGACTACAAGGCGCAAATGGAATTTGCCCGTCAGTCGATCCTGATCCGCGCCCTGTTCCAGGACTTCGAGAAGAAGAACACCGTCTCTGACGCTGAAGCCCGCGCCGAATACGACAAGATCAAGGCTGCCAACGGCGATAAGGAATACCGTGCTCGCCACATCCTGGTCGAGAACGAAGCCGATGCCAAGGCCATCCTGGCTCAGCTGAAGGCTGGCGCCAAGTTTGAAGATCTGGCTCAGAAGAATTCCAAGGACCCTGGCTCTGCTGAAAACGGCGGCGACCTGGATTGGGCTAACCCCGGCAACTACGTGCCTGAGTTCTCTCAAGCGCTGATCAAGCTGCAAAAGGGCCAAACCACCGACGTGCCCGTAAAGTCGCAATTCGGCTGGCACATCATCAAGCTGGAAGACGTGCGTGACACGCAGTTCCCAGCTTTTGACGAAGTCAAGGGCCAGATCGTTCAGCGTCAGCTGCAAGCCAAGATGATCAAGTTCCGTGAAGACCTGAAGGCCAAGGCCAAGACGGACTACAAGTTCAGCAACTGATCTCGGTTCGCTGACCACAAAAAAGCCGCCCTCGGGCGGCTTTTTGTTTGGGGCTGCGTCGTGTGCGAGCCCCAGCGGGAAGGCATCAGGCCTTTTTGCGGAACACCAGATCCCACACACCATGGCCCAGGCGCAGGCCGCGGTTTTCAAATTTGGTCAGCGGGCGGTAGGCGGGCTTCTCGGCGTAGCCTTCGGCCGTGTTGACCAGGCCGGGTTCGGCCGACAGCACTTCCAGCATCTGCACCGCATAGGGTTCCCAATCGGTGGCCAGGTGGATGTAGCCGCCGGGTGCCAGATGGGCCAGCAACTTGCTCACAAACGCGGGCTGAACCAGGCGGCGCTTGTTGTGGCGCTTCTTGTGCCAAGGGTCAGGGAAGAAAATGTGCACACCCGCCAGCGAGTTGGGTGGGATCATGTTCTCCAGCACCTCCACCGCGTCATGGCGCACCAGACGCAGGTTGGTCAGGCCCATTTCGCCAATGTGCTTGAGCAGGGCGCCCACGCCGGGTTCATGCACCTCGCAGCCGATGAAATCGGTGTCTGGCAGCGTTTGGGCGATCTTGGCCGTGGCGTCGCCCATGCCAAAGCCGATTTCCAGCACCACAGGCGACTGGCGGCCAAACGTGGCAGCCAGGTCCATTTGCTCGCCCGTGTAAGGCAGCAAGAAGCGGGGGCCCAGGTCGGCCAGCGCACGGGCCTGGCCTTCGGTGGTGCGGCCGGCGCGCATCACATAGCTCTTGATGGTGCGGGCGTGAGGCGGCAGGTGGTCGAGGCTGACGGGCTGCTTGTCGTCAGACGGCGGGTTTTGTGTGTCTTGGCTGGACATGCTCGAAACGGCGAAAGCCGCAATACGGTGATCAGAGGTCAAGGGCGAGAGTGTGCCTCAAGCTGAGGCCGAGACGCCAATACAACGCTCTTCAAGCGGGTGGTTCTGAGCACTAATGCTTGCCGCTACAATGGCAAGCATTGCGGGTGTCGTTCAATGGTAGGACTCTTGCTTCCCAAGCAAATAACGTGGGTTCGATTCCCATCACCCGCTCCAGCATGAGCAAAGGCCGTCAGGAAACTGACGGCCTTTTTGTTTTGGCTGGTCCGCCGTATGGCTTTTGCGCCTGCTCAAGCTGTGTCGTGTCTTGCTCACTAGCATCCAGCCCAAACACTGCAAACAAGCTGGAGACAAGCATGCAACACACCCTTTGCCGCGCAGGCATCGCGTTCGCTCTGAGCGCTGCCACGCTCGTCACGTCACTGACAGCCCATGCGGCCGATGATTGGGATGCCATGCGGCAAGGGCGCACCCGAGACGACGTCAGCACCTGGGCCCGCTCGGTAGAAGGCATGGCCGTGAAAGAGTTTCGTGGCGTGGTCGAGGTGCACGCCACCGCGTGGGCTGCGCTGGCGCTGTTGGCCGACACGCGCAACCTGGCCAACTGGGTGTTTCAGGGGCAGTTGTCAGAGCACCCAGAGGGCACGCCCGCCAATCAGGTGTACTTGCGTTTCAAAGGCTTGTGGCCTGCAGGCGATCGCGACGTGTCGTTCAGGACCGTGGTCAGCCAACGGCCAGATTCGGTCATCGTGGTGGACAGCCGTCAGGTCGATGGCTACCCCAAGCAGGATGGCTATGTGCGCATGCCTTACTTCCACAACGTGTTCAGGCTGACGCCACTCAAAGGCGGGTGGACCAAGGTGGAGTTTGAAACCCAGATCGACCTGGGTGGCATGGTGCCCGCGTGGTTGGCCAACGCGGTGTCCACCAAGGCGCCCCTGGTCACGCTGCAAAACCTGCAACAGCAGATCAGCAAGCCAGCTTATCAGCTCAAGACCGCCGCCGAGCTACCCCAGCAATACCTGCGTGGAGCTCAGATCGTGTTGCCGCCGGGGCATGTCGCTGACTAACGTCAGGGACACAATGCCTTGCTTAGCGAGATCACCATACGGGCAGCAAAGCATTGAACTCGGGCTTTCAGTGTGGCTACTTGCTGCGGCGGGTGTAAACGTCGCAGTTGGGCGAGATTTCGCAGGCGTCCATCAGGCTTTTGACGGCAGAGCGGTAGGTTTCAAGCTCGACCTCGGCCAACTGAACCGACGAGAAGTTCTTGTCGCTGCCGTCAATGCGGGTGGACGAGAAGTACTTGGCCGGGAAGGTGGCGCTGCCACGCGGAATGATGCCCGCCAGCGCATAAGCCGCGTAGCCACCGTTTGTGTAGTTGTGGATGTTGGAGTGAACAAAGATCTGGTACTGGTTTGCAGGGTACTTGGCGATGTACTTGTCAGTCACGAGATCTGAAATCACATTGGCGCACTTTTCAATGTTGTCGTTCTTGTAGGTGCAGAACACATTGAATTCACCAGCCGAAGCGGCCGTGTGCAGGCCCAGGGTACAGAGTGCCGCAGCGAGATATTTCTTGTTGATCATGGCAAACGTGGTCGATTGAAAAACGGAGCGCTCACCTCGTGGGCGAACACCCGATTTGTATCGGACGTTGATACGGATTGTTGAGCCCACGATGCCGTGAGTGATCAGTCTTTGACCACGCGCAGGTTGTAGGCCAGGAAAACGTCGTCTTGAACCCACCCCAGAGATTCGTACAAGGACTGCGCGGCCTTGTTGGTGCGCGCCGTGGTGAGGTCCATGCGTGCCTTGCCGTCGGCCTTGGCCCGAGCGGCTGCGGCGTGCAACAGCGCACGCCCCACGCCGGATTGCCGAGCCGAGGGCAGCACAAACAAGTCGTACAGCACGTAAATGGGCTGCGCCAGCACCGAGCAGAAGCTGGGGTAGAGCTGACAGAAGCCTACCAACTCGCCTGATGGCGATTCGGCCACCAGGATCACCGATTCGTTGCGGTGCAGCCGGTCGGTGATGAACTGCAAGGCCAAGTCGAAGTCGGGCGCCTGTTCGTAGAACTGGCGGTAGAGGTCGAACAGCTTGGCGATGGCGGGGATGTCGGTGTGTTCAGCAGGGCGAGTGATCAGGGGCATTGGAGTCTGGCAGGTTGGCTGCAAAGGGGTGGCAAAACGCGTATACGCCAAAGTTATTTTGTGGTTGAGGCGGGATGCTGATGCTTTTACGCTCGTAGCACTTTCTTCAAGGCAGATGACTACGATGTGCGTGCAAGATTTTTTGGGTCAACAGGTAAGGGGTGTTGAGTTCATCGATCATTGGCAGGGCGACCAGCTTGATGAAATGCCATCAGCGGCGGGATGTATTGCCTTTCACTTCGATGATGGTGTCGTCGCTATCACGTCTCGTGCTCGCTATCGGCTGAATGAAGTCACGCCTGATGAGTACGCGCTAAAGCTGTCTGGATACGATTGGGATACGTGGGCGTTATGGCGTGCCAAGTTGCTGAGTGTCTCGCATCAACAAGGCGCGCCGTATCGAGTCAAGCACATCAAAGTGCTTCGGGGCAAATTGTTGGATGCCAATGTATGAAGCGCCCCGGGTTTCGCGGAGGCTCCAACACTGGAGAATGGAGCCATGAAGAAGTCCCCGAAGTTTTCCCCTGAGGTTCGTGAGCGAGCGGTGCGCATGGTGCAAGAGCACCGGGCTGAGTACCCGTCGCAATGGGC
>NZ_JBLIZW010000083.1:0-5010 GCF_048860245.1 Aquabacterium sp.
GATCAGGTGCTGGGCACGGTGGGCGAGGCGGCTGATGTCGTCGAGGTGGCGCTGGATGCGGCGGTTGCCGCTTTGTGCGCCGAAGCGGTGGGTGCCGTCGATGCCTTGCTGGTGCACACGGCGGAACACCTGCGTACCCGCAAACAGTTTGGTGCGCCCCTGGCCAAGTTCCAGGTCTTGCAGCATCGGGTGGCTGACATCGCGATTGCGCTGGAACAGCTCAAGTCCATGGCCTGTGCCGCAGCTGCCGTGCTGGCATCTGACGATGTGCAGCAGCGCCGCCGGGTGGTCTCTGCCGCCAAGGCGTATGCCAGCCAGCAGGGGCGCCAGATCGGCTTGACCGCCATTCAGCTGTACGGTGGCATGGGCATGACCGATGAATGCCGCGTCGCCCACTACGCCAAGCGTTTGATGGTGATTGGCCAGCTGTTTGGCGATGCCAACTGGCATTTGCAGCGGGTCGCGCAGTCCCGCTGAAGCGACTCACCCTGCGACCTATTAAATCTTGAAAGTATTCCAAGGAGAAACCATCATGCGCCGTTCCACTTTCCTCAAATCCACCGTGGCTTGCTTGGTAGCAGGCTTGGCTTTCGCTGCCACTGCCCAGGACAAACAGCCCATCAAGCTGTTGGTGGGTTTTCCGCCCGGTGGCTCTACCGATACGGTGGCTCGTCTGCTGGCCGACAAGCTGAGCACCGTGCTCAAGCAGCCCATCATTGTGGAAAACAAGCCCGGTGCAGGCGGCCGCTTGGCAGCCCAGGCCCTCAAGGCGGCAGCCCCCGATGGCCTCACCTACATGATTGCCCCCAACGCCACGCCAGTGTTTCAGACCCTGCTCTATCCCGCCAGTGTGCTCAAGTACGACATGCTGACCGACTTCACGCCGGTGGGGGTGGTAGTCTCCTACCCGCTGGCCTTGGCGGTCAGCAACCACCTAAATGTGAAGGATGCCAAGGAGTACGCTACCTGGCTCAAGGCCAATCCGAAGGAGGCTACCTTTGGTTCTGCGGGTGCAGGCGGCCATACCCACTTCACTGGCCTGCAACTGGGCAAGATCATCGGTCAGCCTCTGCAGGTGGTTCCCTACCGTGGTAACGGTCCTCTGGCCACCGATTTGCTCGGCGGTCAGGTGCCTGCAGGCATCATGACGGCGGGCGACATCGTGCAGCACCAGCGCAGCGGCAAGGTACGGGTGATTGCCCAGTTTGGCGCACAGCGTTCTCCAGTTCTGCCCGATGTCCCCACCATGATGGAACAAGGCATCAAGCTGGATGCAGGCGATGCCTGGACCGGCATGTGGGCACCCGCCAAGACCCCCAAGGCCGAAATCGAGCGCATCCAGAATGGCCTGAAATATGCACTCAGCCTGTCCGAGGTGCGGGAAATCCTGGTCAACAAAGCGACGTTGAATCCCGATTTCCGCAGCGCCGAGGAAATGGACAAGCTGCAGCGCAAAGAGCTGAAGTTCTGGGATCCCATCATCAAGGCCTCGGGCTTCAAGCCGGAATCCTGATCGGCTCCTGATCGGACACCTTCTTTTTGTTTTCATCGACAGGACACCACACACCATGAGCTTGAACGGAGCTGCCTACATCGTGGGTGCCTATGAGCACCCCACCCGCAAAGCCGACGACCTGTCGGTCGTGCGCCTTCATGCCGACGTGGCCAAGGGCGCATTGGAAGATGCGGGCCTGAGCAAGAACGACATCGACGGCTACTTTTGTGCTGGCGATGCCCCAGGCCTTGGGGCATCGACCATGGCCGAGTACCTGGGTCTGAAGCTGCGCCATGTTGATTCGACGGAGTGTGGTGGTTCTGCACCCATCCTGCATGTCGCGCATGCGGCCGAGGCGATTGCCGCTGGCCGTTGCAACGTGGCACTGATCACGCTGGCCGGTCGCCCTCGGGCACAGATGGAGGCTGCCAAAGCCGCTGCGGCTGCGGCTGCAGGTGCGGGCAAGATGCCGCCCAAGACGGCGCTCAAGGCCCCGGATCCCGATGCACCAGAACTGGCTTTTGAGCTGCCCTACGGCCCCGCCACCCAGAACCTGTATGCGGCCGTGGCCAAGCGCCACATGTACGAATTTGGCACCACCAGCGAGCAGCTGGCCTGGATCAAGGTGGCGGCTTCTCACCACGCCCAGCACAACCCCCACGCCATGCTGCGCAAGGTGGTGACCGTGGAAGAGGTGGTCAATTCGCCCATGGTCTCCGACCCCTTGCACCGCCTGGACTGCTGTGTGATGAGCGATGGCGGCGGTGCCCTGATCGTGGCCCGTCCCGAGATCGCCAAGCAACTCAAGCGCCCCATGATCAAGGTGCGTGGCACCGGTGAGGCGCCCAAACACGGCATGGGCGGCAAGCTGGACCTCACGTATTCCGCTGCAGCCTGGTCGGGCCCCCTGGCCTTTGCTGAGGCTGGTGTGACGCCGGCAGACATCCAATATGCGTCCCTCTATGACAGCTTCACCATCACCGTGCTGATGCAGTTGGAAGACCTGGGCTTCTGCAAGAAAGGCGAGGGCGGCAAGTTCGTGATGGACGGCAACCTGATTTCTGGTGTGGGCAAACTGCCGTTCAACACCGATGGCGGTGGTCTGTGCAACAACCATCCGGCCAACCGGGGTGGGGTCACCAAGGTGATCGAGGCCGTTCGCCAATTGCGTGGCGAAGCCCATCCCTCTGTACAGGTTCCCAATTGCACTTTGGCTTTGGCCAACGGCATTGGCGGCGCCTTGGCGTCCCGCCACACCGCCGGTACCTTGATTCTGGAAAGGGTTTGACACCATGAGCACCCCTGAAAACACGTCCAAACCAGCGGCTGAAAAACCAGCGCGTCCGCCCGCAGGGCCCCGCAAGATTCCCGCGCCCCGGGTTCTGCCGGAATCACTGGCGTACTGGCAGGCGGCCGATGAAGGCAAGCTGCTGGTCAAGAAATGCAATGCCTGTGGCGAGGTCCACCATTACCCACGCGATATTTGCCCCCATTGCCTGAGCAGCGACACGGTTTGGCAGCAAGCGGCCGGAACCGGCACGGTGTATTCCTTCAGCACGATGGGCCAGGGCGACGCTGCTTACACCCTGGCGTACGTCACGCTGGAAGAAGGCGTCACCCTGATGACCAATCTGGTGGACTGCGACCCGGCCAAGGTCGCCATTGGCGACAAGGTGCGCGTGGTCTTCAAGCCCACCGACGGCCACGCCGTGCCCATGTTCACGCCGGTTTGAGGGAGGTCGTATGACTGCACCGCACAACACGGCTGTTCGCAAGGGACCGCTGTCCCGCTTTACCATTTTGGATGCTTCGCGGGTGCGCGCGGGTCCCACCGCCATCCGGACCTTTGCTGACCTGGGCGCCCGCGTCATCAAGCTGGAAATCCCGCCCGGAGCGCCCGGCGGCGACGACATGATCGGGGGCCGCGACCACAACCGTGCGGACTATGAAAACCTGCACCGCAACAAAGAGAGCCTGACCCTCAACATGAAGGAGCCTGAGGGTCTGGCGATCTTGAAGGAGCTGGTCAAGACCGCCGACGTGTTCATCGAGAACTACCGTCCCGATGTCAAGTACCGCCTGGGCATTGGCCCTGAGGATTTGCGCGCCATCAACCCACGTTTGGTCTATGCCAGCATCTCTGGCTTTGGTCAGGATGGCCCATATGCGAATTGGCCGGGCTTTGATTCGATTGCCCAGGGCATGGGCGGTTTGATGAGCGTCACCGGCAAGCCTGAAGATGGGCCGATGCGGGTCGGTATCCCGATTGCGGACCTGTGCTCAGGCCATTTTTGCGCCCAGGCCATCATGGCCGCCTTGCTGGAACGCGAAGCCACCGGCGAAGGACAGTGGGTGCAGACCTCGCTGTTGGAATCCCAGATTGCGATGCTGGATTTCCAGGCGGCTCAGTGGCTGATTGACAAGAAGGTGCCCAAGTCCACTGGCAACGAGCATCCGCTCACCGTGCCCACGGGGGTGTTTGCCACCAGCGATGGCTACATCAATCTGGCGGCCATTGGCAACACCATGTTCAAGCGCCTGTGCCATGCGCTGGAGGTGCCCCATCTGATCGACGAACCCGGCTTTGGCTCCGACCCGGAGCGTGTCCAGAACCGTGCCCGGGTGAATGAAGCGATTGGCGCCGCCTTCAAGGCACGCACCACGGCCGAATGGACCGAGCGTCTGCTCAATGCAGGTGTGCCCTGTGGCCCCATCTACACGGTGGACCACATGTTTGAAGACCCGCAGGTCAAGCACCGGGGCATTGCCCGTCCCATGCACCATCCCGAGCTGGGCGACATCCAGGTGGTCGGTTTGCCCATGCAGTTTTCCGCCCACCCGCGTGACGAGGGGCCCCTGGTTCCCGCCCCCCATCAGGGCGACCAGACCGAGGCCATCCTGCAAGGCTTGGGTTACAGCCCCGAGCAGATCGCGGCCCTGCGCGCGAAATACGTGGTTTGATTTTTTGGAGATTCCCGCACCATGGCCCAACTCGTTGCCGCATTTGCGTCTTCCCACAGCATCATGCTGGTCTCGCAACGCGAGGACTGGCAGCACGGTTTCCGTGTGATCGACACCAAGAACGCCCACTACTACGACAAGCAGGGCAACAAGACCGACTATGAGGCCCTGCTGGCTGCCGCCCCTCCGGGGACCGAGGCCATGGTCACGCCGGAAAAGATGGGCGAGCGCTACGACGCCGCCGAGGCGGCCATGGACCACCTGGGCCAGCGCATCCGTGATGCCAAGCTCGATGTGCTGTTCATCGTCGGTGACGACCAGACGGAGCTGTTCCGCCTGAGCAACAACCCGGCGTTCGCCATCTACTACGGTCCCACCATTCGCAACACCGCCCGTGAGCCCGCCTCGGCCTCAGACAACTGGGTCAAGTCGGCGCGTATGTGGCGGCATGAACCGGAGCAGGACAAGGAATACCCGGTCAAGAGCGACATGGCCGAATGGCTGATTCGCCAGTTGTGCGAGCGCGATTTCGACATCACGGCCATGGACAGCAT
>NZ_JBLIZW010000084.1:0-11438 GCF_048860245.1 Aquabacterium sp.
CCCCGAGGACACTCTGAGCTACTTGGCCAACGTGTACAACCACAAGGCGCGCGACTTCTACGCCAAGCACGGCGTCAAGGGGATTGAAGCCGCCTACGAGAGCCACGAAGAGTTGGGTGAAGTCAGCCTGATGATCACCAAGCACTGCGTGCGTTACTCGCTGAGCATGTGTCCCAAGCAGGCCAAGGGTGTGACCGGCGTGCAAGGTCAGGTCAAGGCCGAGCCGCTGCAGTTGGTCAATGGCAAGGAAAAGCTCACCCTCCGTTTTGACTGCAAGCCATGCGAGATGCATGTGGTCGGCAAGATCAAGAAGTCGGTGCTCAACCAGATCCCGGCGGCCCCGGTTCAGTTCTACCGCACGCGACCCACGGCCTGACCACCGGCCTGCATGATTTCGTCATGCGGGCGTCTCGCTACTGTCATATCCGGTCCTCAACATGGTCGCCATGCGGCCATGGATCAACGACCCACTCTTGCGAGCCTTGTCGACACCCACTGGTGAACGTTCCACCGGTGCGATGCACGGCATGTCGCCCTCATCGACCACGCCCGATGGGCCCGTTGACCACGGCGCAGCGCCGGAGGGCGGCTTCCGGGTCCGCACCGTCTGGATTTCAGATGTGCATCTGGGGACGCCGGGCTGTCAGGCCAGCGCCTTGCTGGAGTTTCTGAAGCAGGTGGAGTGCGACACGTTGTACCTGGTCGGGGACATCATTGATGGCTGGCAACTGCGGCGCAACTGGTACTGGCCGCAGGCCCACAACGACGTGGTCCAAAAGCTCTTGCGCAAGGCGCGCAAAGGCACCCGCGTGATTTACGTGCCGGGCAATCACGACGAGTTTGCGCGGCACTTTCTGGACCACGCTTTTGGCGGCATCGAGTTGGCGGAAGAATGCCTGCACACCACAGCCGATGGCAAGCAACTGTGGGTGACCCATGGTGACCTGTACGACGGCGTGATCCAGTGTGCGCGCTGGCTGGCGCTGCTGGGCGATTCGCTGTATGAATTCACGCTCAAGCTCAACCGGCATCTGAACTCGTGGCGGGCGCGAGTCGGCTTGCCTTACTGGTCTTTGTCCAAGTACCTCAAGCTCAAAGTCAAGCGCGCGGTCAGCTATGTCGCCGACTTCGAGCAAGCCCTGGCACGTGAAGCCCGCAAGCGCGGCGCCGATGGGCTGGTGTGCGGCCACATCCACCATGCCGAGATGCGCACGATTGACGGCATCCTGTACTGCAACGACGGCGACTGGGTCGAAAGCCTCACCGCCCTGATCGAGCACCCGAATGGCGAATTGGCCATCGTGGACTGGTCTCGGGTCATGGCGGGCAAGGCCGATGCATGGCCAGCGCCGCGTGAGCTGGAACGGACTGCGGCACAATAGCGCCCGTTTTGCCCGACTCCCGGGCCCTCGCTGGAGCGCACCCCATGGCATTCGCCGACAACCTCAAACAACTGCCCCCTGTCGCCCATCTGTCTGGCCTGAAGCTGATCGACGGCGCAGGCAACGTGGCCGCCACCATTGAAAACAAGCCGGGCCAGGCTGGCTCGCTGGCTGTGTACGCCGCGCTGGCTGCCAAGCATGGCAGCATCAACGTGGCTGCCGCACAAGAAGGCATCGACATCTACGCCGAGCACACCGCTGACTCGCGCGCCAACCCCGGCAAGCACCCCAACATCGACCGCCTGCTGACCGTCATCGAATCCGGCAAGGGATTCACTGTGGAATTGATCCAGGCCTGATCCCTCTTGCCGTCATGGGGGTATGATTAAGGAAACATCGTACAAGTCCCCATGACGACTGCTGATTCTGTTCCGACGCCTTCCGAGACCCCGAACGACACGCCCTTGTTGCGTTTGAAGCGGGTCGCCATCGACACCTATCGCGAGAACGTTGCCTACCTGCACCGGGACTGCGCGATCTACCGCGCAGAAGGCTTTCAGGCCTTGTCCAAGGTGGAGATTCGCGCCAACGGCCGCCGCATTCTGGCCACGCTGAACGTGGTCGATGACGCCTGCATCGTGGACCGGGACCAACTCGGTTTGTCTGAAGATGCCTTTGCGCAATTGGGCGTGGACGACGGACATCCGACCCGCGTCAGTCAGGCCGAGCCGCCCTCCTCCATTCCTGCGCTGCACCGCAAGATCGCCGGTGAGCGCCTGAGTCACGACGACTATCACGCCATCGTCAAAGACATCGCCGAGCACCGTTACTCGAAGATCGAGCTGACGGCTTTTGTGGTCGCCACCAATCAAGGTGAGATGGACCGCGAAGAGATCTACGGCCTCACGGATGCGATGGCTGCGGTGGGCCGCAAGCTGGACTGGTTGGCCCACCCCGTGGTCGACAAGCACTGCGTCGGGGGCATTCCCGGCAATCGGACCTCCATGCTGGTCGTGCCCATCGTGGCGGCGCATGGCATGTTGTGCCCCAAAACCTCGTCACGCGCCATCACGTCGCCTGCCGGTACCGCCGACACCATGGAGGTGCTGGCCAATGTCGAGCCGCCTTTCGAGCGCCTGAGCGAGATCGTGCGTGAGCACCGAGCCTGTCTGGCCTGGGGTGGCACCTCCGACCTGTCACCTGCCGACGATGTCCTGATCTCGGTGGAGCGCCCCTTGTCGATTGACTCGCCGGGCCAGATGGTGGCGTCCATCATCTCCAAGAAAGTCGCGGCCGGTTCCACGCACTTGTTGCTGGACATCCCGGTGGGGGCGACCGCCAAGGTGCGCACCATCCCCGATGCGCAGCGACTGCGCAAGCTGTTCGAGTTCGTGGCCAAGCGCATGGGCCTGACCATTGACGTGGTCATCACCGACGGGCGTCAACCGATTGGCAATGGCATCGGCCCGGTTCTGGAAGCCCGAGACGTGATGTGGGTGCTGCAAAACGACCACCGTGCCCCCCATGATTTGCGCCAGAAGGCTTTGCGTCTGGCTGGGCGCATGCTGGAGTTTGACCCCGATGTCCGCGGTGGCGACGGCTACGCCATTGCTCGAGACATTCTGGAGTCCGGTCGCGCCCTTGCCAAAATGAAAGCCATCATCGAAGCGCAAGGGGCCAAGCCCTTCAACCCCGATGCGCCCGAGCTGGCCCCGCTCAGCTACGAAGTGCTGGCCAAACGCGACGGCATCGTCACCAGCATCGACAACCTGCAACTGGCACGCATTGCTCGCCTGGCGGGTGCGCCCAAGGTTCAGGGCGCGGGTGTCGACATGCTGCACAAGTTGGGCGACAGTGTCCGCGCCGGTGAGCCGCTGTACCTTGTGTATGCCGCGTACTCGGCTGACCTCGCTTTTGCCCAACAGGCCAGCGAACGCAGCAGCGGCTTCATTTTGGGTGAAACCGTGACGGAAACCCGCCAGTTTGTGGAGTTCTGATGACTGCTCAACTGCTGTACCTCGACGACGAGCAAGCCCCTGCACTGCGATTGGCCGATGCTTGTGGGCTACCTGCCCTGTGCGTCGAACGACACCGTTTCCCTGACGAAGAGTTGCGGCTGCGATTGCCGGTCGATGCCAGCGGTCACCTGCCGGACACACTGGTGATTTATCGCAGCCTCGACCGGCCCAACGACAAGTTGGTGGAGTTGCTGCTCATCGCCCGTGAAGCTCGCAAGCTGGGGGCTCGCCACCTGCTGCTGGTCACGCCTTACTTGGCTTACATGCGCCAGGACATCGCTTTCCACCCAGGTGAAATCGTCAGTCAGCGCATCATCGGTGCGTTTCTGGCGGACCTGTTTGATGGCGTCATCACGGTCGATCCGCATTTGCACCGCATCGACACCCTGCAAGAGGCCATTGACTCCCCCTATGCCATCAGCCTGTCAGGCGCCCCGGCCTTGGCTGAGCTGATTGCCCGCGAAGTCCCCGGCGCCATTCTGATGGGGCCCGATGCCGAATCGGCTCAGTGGATCGCTTCGGCCGCTGCGGTCGGTGGTTTCGAGCACGGCGTGTGCACCAAGGTCCGTCATGGCGACCATGATGTGCGCATCACCCTGCCTGACGTCCCCGTCCAAGGACGCGCCGTGGTGCTGCTCGACGACGTGGCCAGTTCAGGTCGCACATTGGCCGTGGCCACCCAGCTTTTGCTGGCCGCAGGCGCCGCCACCGTGGATGTGGCGGTGACGCATGCCTTGTTCGCGCACGATGCCCTGCAGGTCATTCGAGATGCGGGCGTTCGCCACATCTGGAGCACGGACTGCATTGTTCATGAGAGCAACGCCATCGAGATGGCCCCGATGCTGGCGCGCAGCGTCAACACCTGGCTGGTTCAGGCCTGATCCGGCTCGCGCACACCAATCAAAAATGCGTGCATTTTTTTCATATTGACCGGATTAGAGCGGGCGACAGCGACATGTCAAGCCTACGCTGTGAGCATGGTCGATCGACCAGCTTTCAACGGAGAAAAACATGAAACCCGCTGTCCGCAACGCCCTGATCGGTTTGGGCGCCTGTGGTGCTGTCGCCGTCGCGGCATTACCTTGGTTCAGCTCCCGCGCCCTGGACAAACAACTGGCCGACATGGCGGCCAAGCCCTCGGGCCAGAGTGACATCATTCTGCGCAACCTGCAGCACAAAGCAGGCTACCTGAGCTCCAGTGGGACCGTGGACGTCGTTCTGCGCGACCGTTGCCATGAAAGCGATGCAGGTGGCAACACCACCTTCCGTGTGAGTTACGAAGCCCATCACTTCCCGACCCCCACAGCCGCGACGCGATTTGACTGGAAGCTCACCCCCACGGGCGACGCGAGTGCCGCCTTCGCCAAGGTGTTTGGCACCGACAGCCCCTTGTCTGGCCAGGGCGCCGTGAGCTGGCGTGGCATGGTGCAGTCCGAAATGAGACTGCCGGCCATCTCGTATGGTTCGGAAGGCAGTCGGTTCGAGACCGAGCCATCACAGGGTCGCATCGCCGCCAACGACAAGGCACTCCAGTTCAACTGGAACCTCGACCGCGCGGTGCTGCGTGGGCATGGGCGAGCGCTGGAGCTCAAGCAACTCAGCATCGACATGGATTTGCAGGATCGCCACCGCGGCATCGGTGACATGGCTTTGCGCATCGCCACGTTCGGCACGCAAGATGCCAGCGGGGAAGGCTTCGAGCTGAAGTCTGTGGCCTCCGAGCACGACGGCAGGATCGACTCCACCTTCACGCAATCCCTCAAGCGTGTTCAGTTCGCGGATCAGAATCTCCAGGACTTGGTGCTGGAGGCATCCCTCAAGGGCTTGCATGCCGCCAGCGTGGAAACGCTCACCACGGTCCTCAGCAACTCGTGCGGCATGGATACGCTCACACGAGACGAATCCACACGGGTCCGCGACGCGATCAAGGCACTGTTGAGCAGCGGCATGACCGCCGGCATCAATAAGCTAAGCGGCAAAGGACAAGGTGGTGCCATTGAAGGCCAGTGGAGCCTCGCGCTGGCACCCGTTCAAACAGGCCAATCCGTGAGCCTGGAACAGCAGGTCAGTTCGGAAGGACAAGTGCTGGTCAAGGGGCAAGTCCTCAATGCGGCCCAAAAGGAAATGCTGGTGGCCAGCGGCTTTGCGGTCACCACCCCTGAAGGCATCCAGTCGTCGTTCAAATACGGCAAGGGGACGCTGACCATCAACGGCAAGCCTCGCGATGGCAGTGGCATCCAGCACATGTTTGCCTCTCTGGACGAAAAGCTGATGATGGTGCTGCAAGGCAAAGTGGACACCCAGGTTGCAGACAACGAACCGGAGCAAGAAGTGGCCGCAGACGAGCCTGCTGAAGCGGCCCCAGCCGATGCAGCCGCTCCGGCAGCACCTCCTTCCGATGAGGCCCAGCCCCCCGCTCAACCAGCGCCCGCCCCAGCCCCGGCACCGGTGTCCAACGCCTGCACGGACGTGGCGAGCTGCGCACGCCAGACCTTGCTGGCCGCCACACGCGAGGACCTGGACGCAATTCGGCAGGCCGCCACCCGCATCGATGGTTTCAACAAGCCCGATCTGGGCAACAAGGCGCAAGCACGCAAGCTCAACAACGAGGCCTTGGCTGCCCTGCAGCAGGGAGATGCCCAACAAGCTGTCACCTTGCTCCAGAACGCACAGCGCGAGAACCCACGCGACATCGAAGTGGCCAGCAATCTGGGCTACGCCCTGATCAAGGCGCAGCGCCCCAAAGAGGCTGTGGCCGTGCTGACCAACGCTTTGCTGCTGGATCCGCGCCGCACTTCGACCTGGGCACCTTTGGGCGAAGCCTATGCCCATCTTGGGCAATTGGCCGACGCGGCAGCCGCGCTGTGGACAGCATGGCAATGGTCTGGCAACCGTGACCGCACGTTGTCTGCGTACATGGACAAAGTGCAGCGCGAGGCTGCCACTCGTCCGCCCCTGGCCGAGGCCTATCAAACCACGGTGCTGTGGATCCGCGACGGCCAACGCCCTCGCTTCACCAAGTGACACGCTGAATCAGCGTTTACTTCTGGCGATAGTCGGAGGGGGCCACCCCCTCCCATCGTTTGAACGCTCGCCGAAAATTGGCCATGTCGGTGTAGCCCAGGGTGTAAGCAATCTCTTGCACCGACAAATGTCCGGCCTTCAGGTGCGCCACAGCCAGTTTGTGGCGCACGCTCTCCAGAATCTCCTTGTAGGACGTCCCTTCCTCCTGAAGGCGACGGTGCAAGGTCCGGGGCGTCAAATGAAACAGGCGGGCCGTCACCTGCAGTGACGGAAAACCGTTTTGCTTTTCCAACATGATGCGACGCACCTTGTTCGCCAGCGATGCGTTTTGCTGAACCTTGTCGAGCTCCCGCTCGCAGATGGCTGCAGCCTGCGCGAAGGTGGCCGCATCGGCCATGGTCAAGGGTTGATCCAGCACCCCAGCCGGAATCGTGAACCCCGCCCACGTCTGCCCATAGCGCACCTCACACCCAAACATGTCGGCGGCCAGTTCTGCGTAATCGGGTTGCGCAAACGGAAAAGCCACCCACTGCACATGGCGTGAACCCATGGTGATGTAGTCCAGCACGTTCTTGACCGTCAGCACGATGGCCTCCAACACCGTGCGCTGGATGTCGCCCAAGGGGATGGGCTCCTGAAACTGCACCCTGACCTCTGCGCCCTGCACCTCATGGCTCACCGCCACCAAGGTGGTCCGCACGCCGATGTAGCGCTCAAACAGGTCCAACGCCTGGCGCAAGGTGCCGCTGTTCATGGCGGCATAGCCCAGGATGCCATGGGTGTTCACCACCAGCCGCTCGCCGACCAACAAGCCCAGTGCACGCTCGCCCGAGCAGGACAGCGCGTCCACGATGAGCCGATATGCCGCATCGAAAGACGCCGCGCGCTGCGCATCCAGCAAGTCTGGTTCAGACAGGCCGCTCTTTGCCAGCCAGGCCGGCACATCCATGCCCAAGGTGCGCAACAGATCAGCGATCTGCCGCACGTAATGCATCGGGAGGGTGAAGTCTTGCTGTGACATGGCGGCGCATTGTCAATAAATGACCCATGAATGTCAATTTGCAACCTACCCTGATAAGCCGCAGATTTTTACGATGAGGTCACTTTCTTGATCTGTCTTTGGATTTGCCGGAGAACGCATGTTTTCGTTCCTTTCTAAGAAAAAACCGACCACAGCAGCGATCAACGGGCTCGCCATCACCGTGCAGCCCAAAGAGACCTTGCTGCAGGCCGCACTCCGACAAGGCATTGACTTCCCGCACAGTTGCCGCGTCGGTGGCTGCGCAGCTTGCAAATGCAAGCTGGTCAACGGCAAGGTCAAGGAACTGACGGAAGCCAGCTACATCCTGTCGGACGCCGATCTGGACCAAGGCTACATCCTGGCCTGTCAATCGGTGCCCACCACCGATGTGACCATTGAGGTGGACATCAGCGCGCAGCAGGCGCGTCGCCAAGTCCAAGGCCGCGTGATCGGCCAAGAGCGCCTGACCCACGACATCACACAGTTGCGCGTGCAACTGGACGAGGCCCTGACGTACAAAGCCGGTCAATACGCCAACCTGAGCTTGGCCACCCTGCCCGGCGTCGCGCGCAGCTACTCGTTTGCCACGCCGATGCAACCCGAAGCGCAGGTCAGCTTCTTTGTGCGCAAGGTGCCGGGCGGCACGTTCTCCAGCCAAATCAACGAGCAAGACGTTGTCGGCCAGGCCATCACCGTTGACGGCCCGCTGGGTGACTTTTGGCTGCGCCCGACAGACGCCCCATTGTTTTTGGTTGCGGGCGGCAGCGGCTTGGCCCCCATCCTGGCTCTTCTGCAAGACGCGCTCGCCAGCCAATCTCGCCGCCCCGTGACATTGCTATTTGGCGCACGGCAGGCTCGCGACCTCTACGCACTCGATCAAATCCAGGCCCTTGAGCGCCAATGGCCTGCGGCCTTCCACTTCATGCCGGTGCTGTCGGCCGACGACATCGAGCCCGGCTGGACCGGCGCACGCGGCATGGTGATCGAACACATCCCCACCCACCTGCCCGTTGGCGCTCAGGCCTACCTCTGCGGCCCGCCCGTGATGATCGATGCGGCGGTGCCTCTGTTGAAACGGCTGGGCGTGGCCCCCGATCACATCTTCACCGACCGGTTCACCACGCTGCACGACCCGCTCAGCGCGGCAGCCTGATCGCCCTCTCACCCACCACAACAAGAGACAACATGATCATCCTTCACTACCTCAAGTACTTCCTCTTCCATGCCATTGGTTTGCTGTCGATGGCCGCGATCGTGGCTGGCGGCGGCTACACCACCGCAGGGCTGCTCACCGTCCTCGTGGTCTACCTGATTGGCGATGCCGTCTGTGGCGACGACACCTCCACACCACAGTTCAAGCATCCCGGCATCCTGACGGTGCAGTTGTGGCTGGCGCTGCCTTTGTTGATGATGATCGTGTTTTCGGCCGTGTGGACCGTGTCCTCCGGTGACCCGCTGGGCTTCGGCGCCTGGCTGACACAACTCACGGGCTATGACGTCCTCGCGGCGCGAGACGCCACCACTTGGCCGCACCACGTGTCAGGCATCGTCATCACAGGTCTGATGATCGGGATGGTGGGCACGATCACGGCCCACGAGCTCACGCACCGCACTTGGGACCCGGTGTCCATGTTCATCGGCCGCTGGTTGCTGGCCTTCAGCTTTGACACCATTTTCTCGATCGAGCACGTTTACGGGCACCACCGCTATGTGTCGACCATCGATGATCCTGCCACCGCGCCGCGTGGTCGCAACGTGTACTTCCACATCGTGGCCTCCACGGTCAAGGGCAACATCAGCGCCTGGCACATCGAAGCCAAGCGCTTGGCGCGCAAGGGGCAGGCCCTCTTCTCGTGGCACAACGCAGTCATCCGTGGACACCTCATGAGCGTATTGCTGGTCGGTGTGGCGTATGCCATGGGTGGCTGGGCGGCAGCAGGCTTCTTTGTGGCGTGCGCGCTGTGGGGCAAGTCCCTGCTGGAAATCGTGAACTACATGGAGCACTACGGCATGGTGCGCAACCCTGCAACGCCGGTGCAACCCCGCCACTCCTGGAACACCAACAAGCGCATCAGCTCGTGGGCCATGTTCAACCTGACCCGCCACTCGCACCACCACGCTCAAGGCGAAGTGCCCTATCAGGACCTCAAGCCCTTCCCTGACGCCCCCATGATGATTGGCGGCTACCTGACCACCATCATGGTCGCGATGATCCCGCCGCTGTGGCACAAGCTCATGACGCCCAAAGTGCAGGCATGGGATCGTGATTACGCCTCTGGCGAAGAACGCAAGCTGGCCGCACAAGCCAATGCACGCAGCGGCATTGCGGCCCTGCAAGGACGCTGAAGCGCGACAAGCAGACGCTCTTCAGGCTTCATGAAAAAAGGCACCGTCAGGTGCCTTTTTGTTTGCCGCATCATCGGCAAGGGGTCCGATCAACCCACCCACTTGCGGGCGTTGCGGAACATGCGCAGCCAAGGGCTGGCATCGCTCGCGTTGCCGCTGGTCCAGCTCATCTGGATGTTGCGGAACACACGCTCAGGGTGCGGCATCATGGCGGTGAAGCGGCCATCAGCCGTGGTCACGCCGGTCAAACCGCCGGGCGAGCCGTTCGGGTTGAACGGATACACCTCGGTGGCGGCACCGGTGTTGTCCACGTAGCGCAAGGCTTGCTGCACCTTGGCGATGTCGCCACGCTGCGAGAAGTTGGCAAAACCTTCACCGTGCGAGACGGCGATGGGCATGCGACTGCCTGCCATATCCTTAAAGAACAAGGACGGGCTCTCCAGCACTTCGACCAGGCTCAGGCGGGCTTCAAAGCGGGTGCTCTGGTTGTGCGTGAACTTGGGCCAATCTTGCGCACCTGGAATGATGGGGCTGAGCGCCGCCAGCATCTGGCAGCCATTGCACACGCCCAGCGCGAAGGTGTCCTGGCGACCGAAGAAGGCCAGGAACTGCTCTTCCAGCTTGGGGTTGAACATGATCGAACGCGCCCAGCCTTCGCCAGCACCCAGGGTGTCGCCATAGCTGAAACCACCGCAGGCGATGAAGCCCTGGAACTGGTCCAGACTGACGCGGCCAGCTTGCAGGTCGCTCATGTGCACGTCGAAGGTGTCGAAGCCGCCTTGGGCCACGGCATACGACATTTCCACATGCGAGTTCACACCCTGCTCACGCAGGATGGCGACCTTGGGGCGCGCCTTGTTGATAAAGGGCGCGGCCACGTCTTCCAGCGGGTCGAAGGTCAGGGCCACGTGCATGCCGGGGTCAGCGGCCTTGCCAATGGCTTCGTGTTCGCTGTTGGCGCAAGCGGGGTTGTCGCGCAGCTGCGCAATGCGCCAGCTCACCTCGTCCCAGGTCTTGTGCAGTTGCTCCACGGGCGCAGCAAACACCGACTTGGCATCGCGCCACACTTCCAGCGTGTGCTTGGTGTTGGGCTTGCCGATGACGTGGCTGTGCTTGCTCAGGCCATGCTCGCGCAGGGCTTGCAGCACGGCATCGCGGTCGGCGGTGCGCACTTGCAGGACCAGGCCCAGTTCTTCGTTGAACAGCGCCTTCAGGGTCAGCTCGTTGCGGCGCTCGCCCACTTGGCCCGCCCAGTTCTTCGAGTCACCGAAGTCAGCACGGCTGTCGTCCACGCCAGTGCCCTCGGTCACCAGCATGTCCACGTTCAGGCTCACGCCGGTGTTGCCCGCGAAGGCCATTTCGGCCACGGTCGCCCACAGGCCACCGTCACCACGGTCGTGATAAGCCAGCAGCTTGCCTTGAGCGCGCAGGGCGTTCACGGCGTTCACGGCCGCCTTCAACATCTCGGGGTTGTCGCAGTCAGGCACGTCGTTGCCGAACTGGTTCAGCACCTGGGCCAGCATCGAGCCACCCATGCGGTTCTTGCCTTCGCCCAAGTCCACCAGGATCAGGCTGGTGTCCAGCGCCTGGCCGTTTTCCGACGTGACCAGTTGCGGGGTCAGCGTGCCACGCACATCCGCGATCGAG
>NZ_JBLIZW010000085.1:0-31424 GCF_048860245.1 Aquabacterium sp.
CGACCATGGTTGACCAATTGCTGCGCCAGTCTGGCACCTTCGCCGAACACGAGAAGGTGGTCGACACCGTGATGGACAACCACGCCATCGAACGTGAGCGTGGCATCACCATCTTGGCCAAGAACTGTGCCGTGTCTTGGAAAGACACTCACATCAACATCCTCGACACACCGGGCCACGCGGACTTCGGCGGTGAAGTGGAACGTGCGCTGTCCATGGTTGACGGTGTGGTGCTGCTGATCGACGCGCAAGAAGGCCCGATGCCTCAAACGCGTTTTGTGACCAAGAAGGCGCTGGCCTTGGGCTTGAAGCCCATCGTGGTGGTCAACAAGGTGGACAAGCCCGGTGCGAACCCTGACAAGGTGGTGAACGCCGCGTTTGACTTGTTCGACAAGCTGGGGGCGACCGACGAACAGTTGGACTTCCCCGTGGTGTATGCCTCCGGCATCAATGGCTGGTCTTCGAAGGTCGAGGGCGAGCCCGGCGGCAAGTGGGGCGAAGACATGTCTGCCCTGTTCGACACCATTCTGGAACACGTGCCGGCAGTCAAGGGTGATGCCACTGCACCGCTGCAGCTGCAGATCTCGGCGCTGGACTATTCCACGTTCGTGGGTCGTATCGGCGTTGGCCGCATCACCCAAGGTACCTTGAAGCCCGGTCAACAAGTGGCTGTGATGGCTGGCCCTGATGGCAAGGCCTACACCGGCAAGATCAACCAGGTTCACACCTTCCAGGGCCTGGACCGTGTGCAAGCGACCGAAGCCGGTCCTTCCGAAATCGTGTTGATCAGCGGTATCGAAAACATCGGTATTGGCGAAACCGTGACCGACCCAGCCAATCCCCAGCCTCTGCCGATGCTGAAGATTGACGAACCCACGCTGACCATGAACTTCTGCGTGAACACCTCGCCGCTGGCAGGTCGTGAAGGCAAGTTTGTGACCAGCCGCCAGATTTGGGATCGCCTGCAAAAGGAACTGCGCTCCAACGTGGCCTTGCGCGTCAAGGAAACCGATGAAGACGGCGTCTTTGAAGTGTGCGGCCGTGGCGAATTGCACCTGACCATCTTGCTGGAAGAAATGCGCCGCGAAGGTTACGAGCTGGCTGTTTCGAAGCCGCGCGTGATGTTCAAGGAGATCAATGGCGTCAAGTGCGAGCCCATGGAATTGGTGACCGCTGACGTGGAAGAAGAGCACCAAGGCGGCGTGATGCAAGCTCTGGGCTTGCGCAAGGGCGACATGATCAACATGGAGCTGGATGGTCATGGTCGCGTGCGTTTGGAATACCGCATTCCGGCTCGTGGCCTGATCGGTTTCAGCAACGAATTCATGAACCTGACCCGTGGTTCCGGCCTGATTTCGTCGATCTTCGACGGCTACGAGCCGCACAAGGGCGACATCGGCGGTCGCAAGAACGGCGTGCTGATCTCCATGGACGACGGTGAAATCTTCACCTACGCCCTGGGCAAGCTGGACGACCGCGGTCGCATGTTCGTCAAGCCGAACGACCCTGTGTACGAAGGCATGATCGTGGGTATCCACAGTCGTGAAAACGACTTGGTGGTCAACGCCACGCGCACGAAGCAGTTGACCAACTTCCGCGTGTCCGGCAAGGAAGACGCAGTCAAGATCACACCGCCGATCGAACTGACGCTCGAATACGGTGTGGACTTCATCGATGACGATGAACTGGTTGAAATCACGCCTAAGTCGATCCGTGTGCGCAAGCGCCACCTGAAGGAACACGATCGCAAGCGCGCTGCGCGCGAATCCTGATCCACGGTGACGGATTGATGTAAAAAGGCCGCGTGTGACAACGCGGCCTTTTTTTGTTGTGAGGGACATGATGCAAGGTGTGATCCTGACCGAGATCGTCGGCGGGCTGGGGGTGATCACCCTCAATCGGCCCAAGGCGCTGAACGCCTTGTCGCTTGAGATGGTTCGAGAGTTGACCGTGGTCTTGCGGGGCTGGGCACAAGACAGTCGCGTGCTGGGCGTGCTCATCCATGGGGCAGGGCGGCCTGCGGAGGCCGGCAAGCATCCGTCGACCCATTTCTGCGCGGGGGGCGACATCCGTTTCATGTACGACGCAGGCATGCGGGGTGACCCGGCGGTGGAAGACTTTTTCACCGAAGAGTACGCGCTGGATCACCTCATCCATGTCTACCCCAAACCAACTGTGGCCTGGATGGATGGCGTGACCATGGGCGGCGGCATGGGGCTGGCCCAAGGCTGCCAACTGCGCGTGGCCACCGAGTCCTTGCGGATGGCCATGCCGGAGACCCGCATTGGTCTGTTTCCTGACGTCGGCGGCGGGTACTTTTTGTCGCGCTGCACGGGGTCGGTTGGCGAATATCTCGGTGTCGTGGGCCCGAACCTCCATGTGACGGACGCTTTGACCTTGGGGCTCGCCGACGTCCATGCACACAGTCATGCCTTGTCATCGATGCTGGACGACTTGCGCCATCAACCCGCCCACAGCGCGGAGGCGCTGATCGCGCGTGTGCGTGCTCACATGGAGGCCAATGCATTGGCTGCGTTGCCAGATGCGACCGTGACGGCGCATCTCGATCAGATCAACCAACATTTCAGCCAGCACACTCTGCAGGACATCTGGCGATCATTGTTGGCCGATGCGTCGCCATGGGCCGCACAAGTGCGTGCCCAGATGGCGGGCCATTCACCGCTGATGATGGGCGTGACACTGGAGCAAATCCGTCGTGCCCGCTGCATGCCGCTGGCAGAGGTTTTCAGGATGGAGCGCACGATGGTGCGGCATTGTTTCCAGTTGCGCACCGGCGCAGCCAGTGAAACGGTGGAAGGCGTGCGGGCCCTGGTGGTTGACAAGGACCATGCACCCAAGTGGCAGCCGGCTTTGATCGAAGCCGTGACGCCCGAAATGGTCGAAGCCTTCTTCGATCAGGTTTGGCCCACCTATGCCCACCCGTTGAGAGACTTGGTCGATTAAAGTAGCGGCCTCGCCGAGGCGAGCCCAATCATTTTTGTTGTGTGACACCGATGGATACCCAATTGAGTCCGTGGCGCGCCTGCGTGGCCCCCATGCTGGACTGGACAGACCCTCACTGTCGTTTCTTTCACCGGCTGCTGAGCCCCCATGCGCGTCTCTATACCGAGATGTTGACCACGGGTGCCCTGGTGCATGGCAACATGACCCGCTTCCTGGACTACAACCCGGAAGAGCATCCTGTGGCCTTGCAACTGGGGGGCAGTGAGCCATCCGATCTGGCGCACTGCGCCAAGCTGGCTCAGAAGTGGGGCTATGACGAGGTCAACCTCAACTGTGGATGCCCGAGCGAGCGTGTGCAGCGGGGGGCCTTTGGCGCGTGTCTGATGAACGAGGCCACATTGGTGGCCGATTGTGTGAAGGCCATGATCGACGCGGTTGGCGGCGATCCCAATGTGCCCATCACTGTCAAACATCGCATCGGCATTGATCAGATCGAAAGCTACGACTTCGTGCGCGACTTCGTGGGCACGATTGCGCAAGCAGGCTGTGAAGTGTTCATCGTGCACGCCCGCAATGCCTGGCTCAAGGGCTTGAGTCCGAAGGAAAACCGCGAGATTCCGCCCCTGCGCTACGAGTTCGTGCACCAACTCAAACGCGACTTTCCGCATTTGACGATCGTGCTCAACGGCGGTTTGGCAGATAACGCGTCTTGCGTGGCGCAACTGGAGCCCGATGCGGTGCTGCCCGGTGTGGCACTGGATGGCGTGATGGTGGGGCGAGCGGCCTATCACACACCCTGGATGCTCTCGGATTGGGATGAACTGCTGTTTGGCCAGCCTGCGCGGGAAGTGCCACTGACCCGCGAGGCGGTGGAAGAGGCCATGGTGGCTTACACCGAGTATCAGATGCGCCGCACGGCTGGCTGGGCGCATGGCGAGGTGCGCTGGCCACAGGTCATTCGCCACATTCTGGGTTTGTACAACGGCTTGCCGGGCGCCCGTCGCTGGCGGCAGGTGTGGTCGGATCACAAGCTCAAGGACATGTTGCCGTCGGATGTGATGAAGATCGCGCACGAGCGTCCGCCACGCAGGGATGAGTCTGTGTCAGCTTGACCTTGCTGAACGACTCAACAGGTAAAGAAAAAGCACCCCGCGGGGTGCTTTTTGCTGAGCGAGGTCTGAACAGAATCAGACGCGCTTCTTGTACTCGTGGGTGCGGGTGTCGATTTCGATCTTGTCGCCGTTTTCCACGAACAGGGGCACGGAGATTTCGAAGCCGGTGCCGACCAGGCGAGCAGGCTTCATCACCTTACCGGAGGTGTCACCCTTCACGGCGGGTTCGGTTTCGATTTCGCGCACGACGATGGTGGGCAATTCAACGGAGATGGCCTTGCCGTCGTAGAACACCACGGCGACTTCCATGCCGTCTTGCAGGTAGCTGACAGCGTCGCCCATGTTTTCGGCTTCGACTTCGAACTGGTTGTATTCGGTGTCCATGAAGACGTACATCGGATCGGCGAAGTAGGAGTAGGTGCACTCCTTCTTGTCCAGAATGATCTGGTCCATCTTGTCGTCAGCCTTGAAGACCACTTCGGCGCCAGAGCCGTTCAGCAGGTTCTTCATCTTCATGCGAACGGTGGCAGCGCCACGACCGCCACGGCTGTATTCGGTCTTCAGGACGACCATCGGGTCCTTACCCTGCATGATCACGTTGCCAGCGCGGATTTCTTGAGCGATTTTCATGGTGGATTCCCGATACGGGCCTATGCAAAAACTGGGATTTGTTCTTCCGGCACCTTGGGAATGTCTGCGCCAATACCGCGCATCCAGCCAGAAGCAAAGCTCACCATTTTACCCTGAGCAAGTGACGAAATCGATCAATTGCGTCACGAGATCGGTTTGAGCGGTCAGAGTTTCGTGGCTGGCAGCGCTGAAAGCGCGCCACAGCGCCGTGTCGGATGCGAAATCGGGAAGCTTGTCGGGCAAGGGCGCCAGACCGTTCCAGCCCATCCACCAAGCGGCCACCTCCTGCCGCAGTTGATCGGGCCACGTGGCCATCCACCGGTCCATGAAGGCGCGCAACTTGTCAGCATGCACGCCATCGTCCTGTTCGTAGATTTGCCAGACATGGGGGCGGGCTGCCCACAACGCGCGCACGGCGGAATCCTCTCCACGCACCAGATTCAGGTCGCATGACCACAGCATGCGATCAAAGTCGGCGTGGCTGAGCAAGGGCAGGGCATGCAGGTGCAGCATGGGCAGTGCCTGCAGATGTTGCTCGACCCAGGCCTGGGCCAGGCGTGTGGCGTGCCCGGCTGTCAGCAAGACGTGAACGGGTCGCAGGGTGCCGCGCGCCTGGGCCAGCAACTGGTCTAGCAAGGCGTTGACCGGGGCGGAGGGGTAGCAGAACAGCGACACCAGCAAGGCATTGGGCTGAGGCTGAATGCCGAAGCGGGCGAGCCACGCACCTTGAGCTGCAGCGTCAAACGCTGCGTGTGCGTCGGGCAGATCCGATTCGCGCAACAACCCGCCCGTTGCGGGTGTGAAGCCAGGATAGAAGAAGTGCTTGCGCAAGCCGGCGCCAGGACCCGACCATACGGGGGACATCAGCTTGTGGCTGCGCTCGACGTAGTCTTCGGCGCTCAGGTATTCCAGATTGATCCATGCAGGGGGCACGGCGCGCTGCATCCGAGCCACAAAGGCGTCGGGTGGGTTGCAGCCAAAGGCCTCCACCACAACCTCGCCAGCAGCAAAGCCGGGATCACGGGTCAGCACGGCGTCGCAATCATCCCAGCGCACCACCTCGATGCCGGGCATGCGCCCGGTCTGCACGCCCCAGTTCGGGTGGCGCTCCCAGCACAAGGCCGGGGCCATCCAGGTCAGCGCGCTGGCATCATCCATCCACAGGCGGACCCGATGCCCTCGTTGCGCGAGGTTGCAGGCCAGGCGCCAGCAGACACCCACATCTCCAAAGTTGTCGATGACTCGACAGAACACGTCCCAAAGCATGGGCGGATTATGGCGGCGCGGGCAGCACCGTCGGCGCTCAGTCACAATTCAGCCTATGAGCGAGACCCGTCCAGATCACGATCCTGAAACCGCGCCCACCTTGCCCGATCGCGAGGCGGTTTGGGCCCGCCTGCTGCAAGAAGTGGCCAGTCTGCCTGCCTTGCCGGGTGTCTATCGGTACTTTGATGCGCAGGGGCAGGTGCTCTACGTGGGCAAGGCGCGCGACCTGAAGCGGCGCGTGTCCAGCTATTTCCATCGCAATCATGGCGGGACGCGCATTGGTCACATGGTGACCAAGATTCACCGCATGGAAACCACGGTGGTGCGCAGTGAGGCCGAAGCCTTGCTGCTCGAAAACAATCTCATCAAGACGCTGAACCCTCGGTTCAACATCCTGTTTCGCGATGACAAGAGCTACCCGTATTTGAAGATCGCTTCGCACGAGTTTCCGCGCATGGCGTATTACCGGGGGGCGGTGGATCGCAAGCACCGTTACTTCGGGCCGTTCCCGAATGCCTGGGCCGTCAAAGAAACCATCCAGTTGCTGCAGAAGGTCTTTCAGATTCGCACCTGCGAGGATTCGGTCTACAACCACCGCACGCGGCCCTGTCTGCTGTTTCAGATCAAGCGGTGCAGCGGCCCTTGCGTGGGGCTGATCAGCGAAGAAGCGTACCGAGGCGACGTGGCGCAGGCTGAGCGCTTTTTGCTGGGCGAACCTGAGGCCGTGATGGCCGACCTGCAGGCGCGCATGATGGCGTACGCCGAGCGGCTGGAGTACGAGAAGGCGGCCGAGATCCGCAACCAGATCTCGGCCTTGTCGACGGTGCTGCATCAGCAGTCGGTGGACACGGTGATGGACAAGGACGTGGATGTGCTGGCCGTGAAGGTGAGCGGCGGTCGCGCGTGCGTGAACTTGGCCATGGTGCGCGGTGGGCGACACTTGGGCGACAGGGCGCATTTCCCGGTCCATGTGCAGGATCATGTTTTGGCGCCGGATGATGCCGAGACCCCCGAGACGGCTCAGCCTCCAGCGGCCCTGAGCGCAGAAGAGATGACCCACGCGACCGAAGTGCGCGTGCTGGAGGCGTTCTTGGCCCAGCATTATTTGGGCGGCAGCGTGCCGGCGTTGTTGATCCTGAGTCATGCGGTGAGTCCGGATCTGATTCAGGCGCTGGGGGATCAGGCGGGACGCAAGATCACCGTGGTGCATCAGCCGCGCGAGCAGCGTCGGGTCTGGTTGGAAATGGCCATCAAGGGTGCCGATTTGTCGCTCGCCCGTTTGCTGAGCGAGGAAGGGTCTCAACAGGCCAGAACGCGTGCCTTGGTCGATGCCTTGGCGCTCGACCTGGACCTGGATGCGCGTGAGGCGGGACTGGAGTCCAATGCGTCGTCTGATGGCGAATGCAGTGATGCGGCAGAGGTCGCTGTGGATGCAGCCAACAAGGCGCCAACCGTTCGCCACGACCCGTTGGCTGGCTTGCGCATCGAATGCTTTGACATCAGCCACACAGCCGGGGAAGCGACCCAGGCATCGTGCGTGGTGTACGAAGGGCACAAGATGCAGCCTTCGCAATACCGTCGCTACAACATCAACGGCATCACGCCGGGTGATGACTATGCGGCCATGAAGCAGGCCTTGGAGCGGCGTTACAGCGCGACAGGCCTGAAAGCCGCGCGCCTGCCGGATATCGTGCTGATTGATGGAGGCAAGGGGCAAGTGGCCATGGCCCGCGAGGTGTTCACGGCGCTGGGCTTACCTTTGTCCAGCATCGTGGGCGTGGAAAAAGGTGAAGGCCGCAAGGTAGGGCTGGAGGAGTTGGTGTTTGCCGATGGCCGGCCCAAGATGCAATTGCCCCCAAGCTCGGCGGCGCTGATGCTGGTGGCGCAAATTCGGGACGAAGCTCACCGCTTTGCCATCACGGGGATGCGAGCCAAGCGTGCCAGCGTGCGCACGAGTGGCAGCCGCCTGGAGGACATTCCCGGGGTGGGGCCCAAGCGGCGCGCCAAATTGCTTCAACGATTTGGCGGGGTCAGAGGGGTGGCGCAAGCCAGTGTGGATGAGTTGGCCAGCGTTGAGGGCATCTCCCATGATCTGGCCGAAGAAATTTACCGTGCCTTGCGATAACAATAGGCGCATGACACGCAAAGCCAATCTTCCTGCCTGGTTGCTGGGCGCCGCCACGAGCGTCACGTTGTTCTTGTCCGGGTGTGGTGTCCTGCCCGGCATGGAGAAGTCTGACGACAAAAGTCCTCCGGCGGGCAAGTCGGGGCCTGCACCGACCACCTCGTCAGGCAAGGCGGGTGTGTCTGGTGGCGTGAAATTGCCGCCACCCGAGACGCCCAGAACGTGGGCAGATGCGCGGCAGCAGGCGGCTCGTCGTATGCTCGCCGCCAATCCGGATATGACTTACATGACGAAGACGCCGGACATCTTGCTGGCGATCCCGGTCATGACCATCGAGCTCAATGGCGACGGGAGCATCCGGGACATCTCGGTGATGCGCTATCCCAGCCAGGCGCGGGACACCGTGAACCTCGCTATTCAGGCCATCCGGCGCGCAGCCCCCTTCGGTAACGTCTCGCATCTGCCCAAGCCTTGGAAGTTCAATGAGACTTTCTTGTTCAACGATGACAGAAAGTTCAAACCCATGACGCTTGACAAGCGTTAACGCAGTGCAACTTCACGGCACAATGGCGACATGTTTCTGACTCTGCCCACATTGCTCACCTGGGCGCGGATCGTTGCGATTCCGCTGATCGTGGGTGTCTTCTATCTGCATTGGCCCATTGCTGAAGTCAACTTGACTGCCAGCTTGTTGTTCATCGTGGTCGCGTTGACCGATTGGCTGGATGGTTGGCTGGCTCGGCGTCTTAATCAAACGTCTTCGTTTGGCGCCTTCCTTGATCCGGTGGCGGACAAGTTCTTGGTCAGTGCTTCGCTGTTGGTGCTGCTGGAGTTGGGGCGGGTGACCGCGCTGATTGCGCTCATCATCATCGGCCGCGAAATTGCGATTTCGGCTTTGCGTGAGTGGATGGCGCAAATCGGTGCGTCGCGCAGCGTGGCAGTCCACATGCTTGGCAAGTTGAAGACGGCCGCTCAAATGGCTGCAATTGTTTTGCTGCTGTTCGATGGCAAGCTGTTTGGTGTGATCGACTGTCACCTGTGGGGGACGTGGTTGATCTACGTGGCCTGCGCGTTGACCATCTGGTCCATGGCCTACTACCTTCAGAAGTCGCTGCCTGATATTCGTGCCAAGGCCCGCTGAGGGACTTGGCGGGTCTGGTCGCGTTTTGATGGCTGTCAAGACGCGGATCTACGCTGACCTGAATCAGAAGGTGGCACGAAGATTCCCCCTAGAATCCAAGACGCTGCCCCTCATTGGCGTTGGGGTGGTTTGTTGTTGCTTGGCGTCTGTCGCTCGGTGATGCGGGCATTCGCCTCTGAGGGGAGTCGTAGTGAACAAGTCCGAGTTGATTGAGCACATTGCTCTGCAAGCTGATATTTCCAAAGCCGCCGCTGCTCGTGCGTTAGAGGCAGTGATTGGCGGTGTGACCGCGTCCTTGAAAAAAGGTGACAGCGTCTCGTTGTTGGGGTTTGGCACCTTTGCGGTGAGCACACGTCCTGCACGTGTTGGCCGCAACCCACGCACAGGCGAGGAAATCAAGATCAAGAAGGCCAAGGTGCCGAAGTTCCGGCCAGGCAAGGCATTGAAGGATGCGGTGAACTGATATACTCCCGCTTCTTGATTGATGGGTGCTTAGCTCAGTTGGTAGAGCGGCGCCCTTACAAGGCGTAGGTCGGGGGTTCGAGCCCCTCAGCACCCACCACCATCAATCGCAAATTGAAAGCACCCCGGTTTCCGCGGTGCTTTTTTTGTTTGTGCGCGGCAGCTGTCATGGGGCCAACGTCGCGGCAGAGGGGCACCTGCACTCGGTGTTTGTTGCAGGAAGACTGACCCCATCCATGCATTAACATTGCTGATCCCTATTTGTCGCGATGGCTGACGGTCCTCAGGTGGTCATGCAAGGCGAACTTCGGTTCGCCTTTGTGTTGTCTGCAGAAGACTCGGACGTCGCGACTGATCAATGCCAAGCAGGTCGGTTTCCAGCCGGCCAACAGTCATGTTTGATTTCGTTCGCAAACACACTCGCATTCTCCAGCTCATCCTGATCTTGCTGATCTTGCCGTCATTCGTGGTGTTCGGCATTCAGGGCTATTCAAAGTTCGGTGATGACACGGGTACGGTTGCCAAGGTTGGCAAGCAGAAGGTGACGCAGCAGGAGTGGGATGCCGCTCATCGCAATGTGGTGGAGCGTGCGCGTGCGCAGCAGCCAGATTTGGACATCAGCCTGCTGGACAAGCCTGAGTTGAAGCTGCAGTCGCTGGATGCCTTGGTTCGTGAATACGTGCTGACGGCGGCCTCTCGCGATCAGCGTTTGGCAGCACCAACGGCGCGCGTGCAACGCTTTTTTGTGTCTGATCCCAAATACGCGGCATTGCGCAACCCCGACGGTTCGCTGAACAAGGCCTTGATCGAGGCTCGCGGCATGACGCCTGTCCAGCTCGAATCGATGTTGCGTGAAGAGATCACCGTGAACCAAGTGCTCAATGGCGTTCTGGTGAGTGCTCAATCTTCAAGCCTGGCGAATCGTCAGGCCGTGGATGCGCTGTTTCAGGTGCGTGATGTTCAGTGGTTGAAGTTCGAACCCAAAACTTACGCGGCCAAGCTGGAACCCACCGCAGAGCAACTGCAGGCCTACTACAAGGACCCGGCCAATCAGGCTTGGTTGAAGACGCCTGAAAAGGCCGACGTGCAGTACGTTGTGTTGGACATTGAGGCGCTCAAGCAGCGTGTTTCTGTGTCGGAAGACGATCTGCGCCGCTCGTATGAAGAGAACAAGGCTCGCTTCACCACGCCTGAAGAGCGCCGCGCCAGCCATATCTTGATCAAGGCCGAGAAGAGTGCGACGGCTGACGAGAAGAAGGCGGCACGTGCCAAGGCCGAGCAACTGTTGGCGCAACTGAAGAAGAATCCAGCGGCTTTTGCCGAGCTGGCCCGAAAGAACTCGGATGACCCCGGTTCTGCCGCAAACGGTGGTGATCTGGACTTCTTCGGCCGCGGCGCCATGGTCAAGTCATTTGAGGATGCGGCCTTCTCGATGAAGACCGGTCAGATCAGTGATTTGGTGGAAAGTGAGTTTGGCTTCCACATCATTCAACTGACCGCGGTTCGCGGTGGCTCGGCTCAACCTTTCGAAGCGGTGCGTGCACAGCTGGAAGAGGATGCACGCAAGCAGTTGGCGCAGCGCCAATATGCCGAAGCGGCAGAGAAGTTCACCAATGCGGTGTATGAGCAATCTGACAGCTTGAAGCCTGTGGCAGATGAACTGAAGCTCACCGTTCAATCAATGAACGACGTGCTGCATCAGCCTGGGGCCAAGGATCAAGGTGCTTTGTCGAATGTCCGTCTGCTGAATGCGTTGTTTGATGAGAACAACCGCGGCAAGGGTCGTAATACCGAGGCAGTTGAAATTGCGCCGAACCGTTTGGTGTCGGCTCGCATCGTGAAGTACAGCGCTGCAGCCGTGATGCCTTTTGATCAAGCGCGTAGCGTGTTGCGTGACAACTGGGTCAAGGCTGAAGCTTTGAAGGCTGCTCGTGCAGATGCTGAGCAGAAGATGGCGACTTGGAAGAAGTCGCCTGAATCGGCGCAGATGCCCGCTGCAGTGCAGATGTCTCGTCGCACGGTGATGGCACAACCGCCTGCCGTGCTGGATGCGGTCTTGCGTGTACCTGAAAAGCAATTGCCGGCCTGGACGGTGGTTGACCTGGGTGCGGAAGGTTCGGCGTTGGTCAAAGTGAACAAGATCGTGCCATTGCAGATCAGTCCTCAAGAGTTGCAGGAAACTGAGGCACAATTCGGCGGGTACTGGGCGAGGGCGGAAGCCGATGCCTATTACCGTGCACTCAAGCGTGAGTACAAGGTTCAGTTCCTCAACGAAGGCAAGAAGTTGATGGACAAGGCGAAAGAAACAACAAAATCTTCGTCGAACCAGTAAAACACTGAAAAGCACGCTATAATTTATTTCTGTTCTGCGGTGGCTGTAGCTCAGTTGGTAGAGTCCCAGATTGTGATTCTGGTTGTCGTGGGTTCGAGTCCCATCAGCCACCCCACCGCATAAGTAAACGCCGATAGGTCCTGTACCTGTCGGCGTTTTGCTTTGTGCGGCCCACTGTGGCTAGCGCGTGATGTGTTGTGCTGACCATACGACTTTGCCGTTTGAGGTTCTGTCTTTTGCTCGGCTCATCCCATGAGCCCTTGGTCGGCGATGATGCCGTTGACGTCATCTATGCACATATCCATGCGTACTGAGATTCAGTCAGGCTTGCTCGCCATCCACGGGAATCGATCAGAGCAATTGGCCGACGCCGTTCTGGCGTGGCTGCAGCGGCATCCTTTGGCGCCACTGGAGGAAGAGGTCATCCTGGTGCAAAGCGCGGGCATGGCCGAGTGGCTCAAGATGACGCTGGCGCAAGCCGGGGGCGTGTGTGCCGCCATGCGTGTGGAGTTGCCTGCCCGTTTTCTGTGGCGCACGTATCGGCAGGTGTTGGGGCGTGATGCGGTGCCATCGCAGTGCGCCACCGACAAGGCGCCGATGACCTGGCGCCTCATGAGCTTGTTGCCCAGTCTGATTCAGCAAGAGGGCTTTGAGCCGGTGGCAGGCTTTCTGGTGGGCGACGAGCCTGATCGCCTCTTTCAGCTGGCATCTCGTCTGGCGGATTTGTTCGACCAGTACCAGGTGTATCGGCCGGATTGGCTGGACGCGTGGGCGCAGGGGGAAGATGTCTTGCTCAACCCGGGGCGTCCTTCGGTGCCCTTGGCGGGCGATCAGCGCTGGCAGCCCATGCTGTGGCGGGCCATTGTGGCCACGCTGTCGCCGCAAGAGATGGCGAGCATCCGTCCCAAAGTGCATCAGCAGGTGTTGCAGGCCTTGAGCGCCGGGGGCGCCACGGTGTCGCCGGTGGCCCGGCGCGTGGTGGTGTTTGGCATGACCAGCATCCCACTGACCACCTTGCAGTTGCTGGCGGCCTTGGGCGAACGCAGTCAGGTGCTGATGGCCGTGCCCAATCCCTGCCGTTATCACTGGGCCGACATCATGGATGGCCGGGAGCTGCTGCGTGGCATTGCCCGTCGTCGTCATGGCTGGAAAAACGGGGTGAACCTGGCGGCCTTGCCGCTGGACCACATGCATGCGCATGCGCACCCCTTGCTGGCATCGTGGGGGCGGCAAAGCCGCGACTTTGTGCGCCAGCTCGATGAGTTTGACGATGTGCAGGTTGCCCAAGCCCGGTTTGCGTTGCCGCGTGTGGACCTGTTTGACGAGGGCGAACAAGACGAAGGACCTTTGCTGACACAGGTGCAGCAGCGCATCCGCGATCTGGTGCCGATGAACGAGCATGCGCCGGTATATGTGTCGGATGCGGATCGCTCCATCGTGTTCCATGTGGCGCACAGTCTGCTGCGTGAGGTGGAGGTGTTGCACGATCAGCTATTGCAGTTGTTTGCGAATACGGCGGGCCGTGTGGACGCCGTGCAGCCACGGGATGTGGTGGTCATGGTGCCTGACATCGATCAGGCGGCGCCGGCGATCCGGGCAGTGTTTGGGCAATACGGGCGGCACGATCCCCGGTTCATCCCGTTTGACATTGCCGACTTGAGCGCACGCGCCAGCAGCCCCCTGGTGGTGGCGCTGGAGTGGTTGCTACGCTTGCCGACGCAGCGTTGTCGCTTCAGCGAGTTGCGTGATCTGCTGGATGTGCCAGCCATTGCCGCGCACTTCGGTGTCAGCGAGGATGCATTGCCCCGCTTGACGCAATGGATGGCGGGGGCGGGCATTCGCTGGGGGCTGGACGAGACGCACCGTGCGCACCTGGGACTGGCGGCATGCGGGGCACAGAACACGAGCTGGTTCGGCCTGCATCGCATGCTCCTGGGTTACGCCGCAGGGGCGGGGCAGTTTGAGGGCATGGAGGCGTATGACGAGATTGGCGGGCTGGAAGCCGAGCTGGTCGGGTCGTTGGCCAGCCTGTTGAGCCGCTTGTCTCGTTGGAACGAGGTGCTGTCGGCGCCGGCCACGCCCACGGTCTGGGCCGAGCGGGGTCGCGCGTTGCTCGCCGACATGGTGTCCCCGCAGGATGATGCCGATCGTTTGATTCTGTCGGCGCTGGATGACGCCTTGCGGGTGTGGTTGGATGCGTGCGGGCAGGCGGGTTTTGATGAGCCGGTGCCCTTGCCCGTGGCCCGAGAGGCATGGCTGTCGGCACTGAATGAGCCCACGGTCAACAAGCGGTTCAAGGCGGGGGGCGTGACCTTCTGTACCTTGATGCCGATGCGGGCGATTCCGTTTGAGGTGGTGTGCCTGCTGGGCATGAACGATGGCGATTACCCGCGCCGTGCCACCCGCACGGATTTTGACTTGATGATGCAGGCTGGCACCAATCGGCCGGGTGACCGTTCGCGTAGAGACGACGACCGTCAGTTGATGCTGGAGGCTTTGTTGTCCGCCCGCCGTGTGCTGTATGTGAGCTGGACAGGGCGCAGTGTGCGCGACAACAGCGAGCAGCCGCCTTCGGTGCTGGTGTCTCAGTTGCGGGACTATTTGGCTTCGGGTTGGGGGGAGGGCGTGGTGGCCAACCGCACCACTGAGCATCCGTTGCAGCCTTTCAGTCGCCGCTATTTCGAGCAGGGTTCGCCGCTGATCACGCACGCCCGTGAGTGGCGTGCGGCGCATGGCGGCGATGAGGGGAGCGAAACCGCTGCAGCGGTGCCGGCCTTGCCTGCATATGAGCCCGATCCGCATGTGCCCTTGGCGCTGGGGCAGTTGGCGCAGTTCATGCGGCATCCGGTGCAGGTGTTTTTCCGGCAACGGCTCAATGTGGTGTTTGATGCGCCCGAGGCCGAACCAGAGGACGAAGAGTCCTTTGGCGTGGCGGGGTTGGAGGAACACCAGTTGGTCGCTCAGTTGACCGACGAGGTGCTGGCCGACCTGACGAATGCGGACGCTAACGAAGACCTGGTGGCGCAACTGGACGAACGCTTGGCTCGCCTGGCGCGCGCAGGTCGTTTGCCGATGGGCGCATTGGGGGTGTGGACGCGGCAAGCGCTGGCACAGACCGTGTTGCCTCTGTTGCGGGCCTGGCGCCAGCAGTTGGCAGCGTACCCATACCGCACGCAGCGACGGTTGGTGCAGTTGGCTGGCCACGGCCTGGTGGTGCAGGACTGGCTGGACCAATTGCGATGCGCCAATGAGGGCGATGCCAACGCCGTGTGGCTGGAACTGTCGGCCAGCAAGCTCACCAAGGGCAAGGCGACCAAGAAGGGCCCGCCACCACCGCGCTTGGACAAGCTGAGACTGGCGTGGCTGCGCATGATCGCAGCGGTGAACAGTCAAGTGCCGGTGCATGGCATTTTGGTGGGCAGCGATGCCACGCTGGTGTGCGAGCCGATGTCTACCGATCATGCTGGTGAGGCACTGGATGTGATCCTGCGCTTGTGGCGCGAGGGCATGAATGCACCTTTACCCTTGCCCATGCGCACTGCGGTGGCGTGTGTGCTGGAAGAGGATGCCGAGGCCGTGTACGAAGGTGGGTTCAGGGTGCAAGCGGACGCGGCGGATGCGTGCTGGGCCCGTGTTTTTCCTGACTTTGAAGCGCTGGTCGCCGATGAACGCTTTGAAAGCCTGGCGCATGACCTGTGGGGCCGTGTGAACGCTTGGGCCAAGAACCATGTGACCGTGATCTTGCACGAGGAGGCCGCATGAGCCAGGCCCTGCATCCTTTGCGCTTTCCCTTGTGGGGCAGCCGACTGATTGAAGCCAGCGCGGGCACGGGCAAGACCTGGACCATCGCGGCCCTGTATGTGCGTCTGGTGCTGGGGCATGGTGGTGCGGACGGCTTCAGCCGCCCGCTGTTGCCCGCCGACATTTTGGTGATGACGTTTACCCGCGCGGCCACACGAGAGTTGTCGGACCGCATTCGTGCACGGTTGATCGAGGCAGCACGATGCTTCCGCGGTGAGCCGCAAGACGGGGGGTATGACCCCATGTTGCAGGACTTGCTGGCGTCGTATCCCGATGAGGCCGAAAGGAGTCAGGCGGCCTGGCGCTTGTCGCTGGCGGCCGAGGGCATGGACGAGGCGTCGGTCCACACCATCGACGCCTGGTGTCAGCGCATGCTGCGTGAGCACGCCTTTGACAGTGGTTGCCTGTTTGAAGAAACGCTGGAGCCCGATGCGCAAACCCTGTTGGTCGAAGCCGCGCAGGATTACTGGCGTCAGCACTGCTACCCCTTGAGCGAGGCGCAACTGACCGAGGTGCTGAAAATCTGGTCGGGGGTGGATGAGCTGGTGAGCGATGTGTTTCGCCTGCACGAGCAGGTGGTGGGCGAGGACATTGGTGGCGGGCCGTTGAGTGAACTGGTCGCCAAACAACAGGCCTTGCGCGCCCGGCATCTGGCCGACTTGAAGGAAGGTTGGGCCGCGAGGGCCGATGCCATGCTTCTGTGGCTGGATGGGCAAACGGCGCCCAAGTCCTGCGATTGGGATCGACGCAAGCTGTCGGCCAACAACTATCGCGGCTGGCTGGCGACCTTGCGCGCCTGGGCCGAGCAAGCGGATCTGGACGTGCTGGATCTGACGGAGGCGGCTTGTCATCGCCTGACCCCCGAAGGCCTGATGGAGGCGTTCAAGGGCGACCTCAGCAGCCTTCGTCTGCCCGACGATTTTGACGCGTTTGAGCGCTTGCTGGCTGACCTGGGCAACTTGCCCAAGATCAGTGTGCCGGTGCGGCTGCATGCGGCCGCATGTGTGGGGCGACGGTTGGCGCAACTCAAGCAGCAGGCAGGGACCTTTGGCTTTGCCGACATGCTGCATCGGCTGGATGCCGCCTTGTCCGGCCCCCACGGACACCGTTTGCGCGAGCGTGTGCTGGCGCAATACCCGGTGGCTTTGCTGGACGAGTTTCAAGACACGTCACCGCTGCAGTACCGCATCTTTGATCAGATCTACCGCACGGCAACGAACGATGCCGAAAGTGCGCTGCTGTTGATTGGTGACCCTAAGCAGTCGATCTATGGCTTTCGTGGGGCTGATATCCACAGCTACATGGCCGCGCGGCAGGCGACCGAAGGTCGACACTATGTGCTGGACACCAACTTCCGATCGACGAATGCCTTGGTGGCTGCGGTGAACGCCTGGTTTGTGCAGGCCGAGCAGCGCGAGGGGGCTGGTGCCTTTTTGTTCCGTGAACCGGGGCAGGCCAGCAGCGTGTTGCCGTTTGAGCCCGTGAAGGCCAAGGGGCGCACTGAGGTGTTGGCCCACGCCGAGGGCGTGTTGCCGGCCATCACCGTGGTGCATGCGCTGCACACCGTGCAGTCGGCCAAGAACTGGTTGCGACCCTATGCCGCGATGTGTGCCGAGCAGATCGTGCAATGGTTGAACGATGAAACCTTGGGCTTTGTCGAGCAGGGCGTCATGCAGCGCCGGCTGAGGCCAGCCGACATCGCGGTACTGGTTCGTGACCGCAACGAGGCGGAGGCCGTGCGTCGGCAACTGACCCGTCGTGGCGTGGCGTCGGTGTACCTGTCGGACAAGGACTCGGTGTTCTGGAGCGACGAGGCGCAGGATTTGCTGTTCTGGCTGCGTGCCGTGGCGTCGCCGATGGACGTTCGCCTGGCCCGCGCAGCCTTGGCCACGCGCATGGTGGGTTTGAGCCTGGACGAGTTGGGCTGGCTGGCGGCCAACGATGAGGCCTTTGACGCCCGCAGCGAAACCCTGCGTGAACTGCACGCGGTCTGGCAAAACCAGGGTGTGTTGACGATGTTGCGCCACACCCTGCACAAGCTGGATTTGCCCGCCCGCTGGCTGGCCGAGACGGGCGGCGAGCGCAAGTTGACCAATTACCTGCATCTGGCCGAGCTGCTGCAAAACGCCAGCACGCAACTGGAGGGTGAGCAAGCGTTGGTACGGTGGTTGGTGGCTCAGATGGAAGAGGGGGGCGCCAGCGGCGAAGAGCAAGTGGTGCGCCTGGAAAGCGATGCCGATCTGGTCAAGGTGGTGACCGTGCACAAGAGCAAGGGGCTGGAGTACCCGGTGGTGTGCTTGCCCTTTGCGTCGAGTTACAAACCGATTGACCCAGCTCGTACCTCGTTTGTGAACCTGCTGGATGAGCAGGGCACACGCCGCCTGGTCTTGGACCTGTCGGACCCGGCGGTGCGGGCGCAGGCCGATCAAGATCGGCTCCGAGAAGATTTGCGCCTGTTCTATGTGGCGTTGACCCGTGCCCGTCACCTCATGTGGCTGGGCATGCCGGCGATCGGCAAGTCTGGCGCGGAGGTGTGCAGCAATCACCTGAGTGCGTCGGGCTACCTGTTGGGGGGCGCAGAGCAGGTGGCGCCCGCCGCCATGTTGGCAAGGCTGGAGGCACTGGCCCAAGCGCATGCACAGATCGTGCTGCAGGCCCTGCCGAGCGAGATCGGGCAGACGACGCTGACGCGCCACGACGAAGCGTTGCCACTGGTGGCGCCCAGCGTGTACGCCGCCGCCTTTGATCGTCGCTGGACCATTGCCAGTTTCTCGGCGCTGGTGCGTGCCTTGGGGCAGTTGCAGGCGTCGCCCGCAGCGGTGGGCACCGTGCGCCCTGCGGACGACGAGTGGCCTGCGGCGGAGGGGGACGAAGGCCTCGTGGCGAGGCCCGAAGCGGCAGACGTCGTGGAGGCGTCGGCGCAGCCGCCCGCTTGGCATCGTTTCACCAAGGGCGCGGTGGCCGGTAATTTCTTGCATGACCAGTTGGAGTGGCTGTCGGGCGAGCGTTTTGACCTGTCTCGCCCTGATACGCAGGAGCGCTTGCGCCGGCAGTGCGAGCGCGCGGGTCGGCTGGATCAGTTTGATGACGTCCTGAGCTGGTTGCAGCAGGTTGCGAGCACGCCATTAGGCGGTGTGGGCACGAGCCTGCAGGCGCTGAGCCATGTGTTGCCCGAGATGGAGTTCTGGCTGCCTGCCCAGCGTTTGAGTGCGCAGGTGATCGATGCCTTGTGTCAAACGCATCTTTTGCAGGGGCGTACACGCCCCGCCTTGCCCGAGCGTGAATTGCACGGCATGTTGATGGGCTTTGCCGACCTGGTGTTCGAGCACGAGGGCCGGTATTGGGTGCTGGATTACAAGTCCAACCACCTGGGGGACCGTGGTGCGGCCTATACCCACGCTGCAATGGAAGAGGCCATGGCCGCGCACCGCTACGAAGTGCAGGCGGCCATCTACATGCTGGCGCTACACCGCCTGCTGCGTGTGCGGTTGGGCGATGCTTACGAGCCCGAGCAGCACTTGGGCGGTGCCGTGTATGTGTTTTTGCGCGGCATTGACGGTCCAGAGCGTGGCAGCTATGTCATGCCGCCGGTCTGGCCCTTGCTGGACGCGCTGGATGATTTGCTCAGCACGGAAGAGGAACAAGCATGAGCGCGGTTTGTGACACCCTGGACCAATGGGCAGACAAGGGCTGGTTGCGCCGACTCGATGCTGCGCTGGCCCGTTTCAGCCTGACCTTGTGCCCGCACGCCTCACCTGCATTGCTGGTGGCCTCGGCCGTGCTGTCTCAAATGGAAGGGCGCGGCCATACCTGTTTGCCTGTGAAGCAACTGGTGGGGGCACCTCATACCTTGCTCATGGCGACCGACGACTTCGCGGACGAGTTGTCTCAGCTGTGGGCCACCTTGCCGCCCAGTGTGGAAGCGTGGGTGGCGGCGCTCACTGCGTCCACGATCGTGCGTGGGGCCGACCAGGCGGATGCTGGGCAGCCTTTGGTGCTTGGGGGCAGTCCGGACGATCCCTTGCTTTATTTGCGCCGCTACTGGTTGTATGAGCGACGTGTCGCAGCCCAACTCCGGCAGCGGGTGGGGGGGCGCCTGCCGGTGGACGAAGCCAAGGCGCAGTCTCTGCTGGACCTGTTGTTCCCGCGGGGCGATGCGCCGCCTGCCGACGATGCCGAAACGGATTGGCAAAAGCTGGCCTGTGCGGTGGCCTTGCGTGCGCAACTGACCGTGATCACCGGGGGGCCGGGCACGGGCAAGACGTACACGGCTGCTCGTTTGTTGGCCTTGCTGTTTGCCGTGGGATCCGAGGCCGGGCCGCTGCGTGTGGCTTTGGCTGCGCCCACTGGCAAGGCCGCCGCCCGGCTCAAGCAGTCGATTGATGCCTCATTGGAAGACCTGCAGCGGGCCTTGGGTGACCAGATTCAGCTGGACGCCCTCATTCAGCGCATGGGTGCCGCCCGAACCCTGCATGCCTTGTTGGGGGCTCGGCCCGACACGCGGCGCTTCCGCCACGATGCCTCGCACCCACTGGATGTGGATGTGCTGATCGTGGACGAAGCCTCGATGATTCACCTGGAGATGATGGCGGCCTTGCTGGATGCCTTGTCACCGCAGGCGCGCATCATCTTTCTGGGTGACAAGGACCAGTTGGCCTCGGTTGAAGCGGGGGCGGTGCTGGGTGATTTGTGCCGGGATGCGCGCGATGGCCGCTACAGCCCCGAAACCCTGGCCTATGCGCGCCGCGTCGCCGGTCAGGAGTTGGAACTGATCTACCAGGACCACAGCGGGGACGCACCGCTGTTGGCGCAGCAGACCGTGATGTTGCGCAAGAGCCGTCGTTTTGGCGGGCCGATTGGTCAATTGGCCAAGGCTGTGAACGACGGCCATGTGGCCGAGGCCACCCGTGTGCTGGTCTGGGACACCACCCGAGCTGTTCACAAAATCCAGTCTGACAGCCCGGACGCTGTCATTGAACTGGCCCTGTCAGGTCGTGACGGGGTGCCCGGCGGTTATGCCGAGTATCTGCAAGCGATGGCCGAGCGCCCCGCCGAGGGCGATGTCGACGCTCATGCGCTGTGGGTGCGGCGCGTGCTGACAGCCTTCGATCGCTTCCGCCTGTTGTGTGCGGTGCGCGAAGGCGAATGGGGTGTGGCGGGCTTGAACCGTGCGGTGCAGACCGCGCTGGTTCAGGCTGGCTTGCTGAGGGTGTCGGGCGAGTGGTTTGAGGGTCGACCGGTCATGGTCACCCGCAACGATCCGGTGCTGGGAGTGTTCAATGGTGACATCGGCATTGCCTTGCGCCCGGCACATCGTGGGGGCACGCTGCGTGCTTACTTCATGGATGGACCGGAGCTGCGCTCGGTCAGTGTCAGTCGCATGGCCCATGTGGAGACGGCGTTTGCCATGACGGTCCACAAGAGCCAGGGCTCAGAGTTCGCACACACCGTGCTGGTGCTGCCACCCTATGGGCAAGGCATGCTGCAGCGCGAATTGATTTACACCGGTATCACGCGGGCGAAAACCGCGTTCACGCTCGTGTCGGCCAACACCGAAACCTGGGCTGATGCGATTCAACGCCCCACGCGTCGTGCCAGCGGCTTGATCACCATGCTGGATGCCAGCGCCAGCATGGCGCCTTGAGCGTCAATTCAGAATGTGATCGACCGGCTGGGGCAGGGGGGGCAGATCGCGGTCGCCCAGCATCTCCAGCACCGCACTTTCAATGCCGATGGCCATGGCCCCCAAGGCCAGGTCGTTGGGCATGGTGCCGAAGGGCTCTTCGATTTCGTCGCTGAGCGCCTCGATGGCAAAGAAGGTGTAGGCCACGAAGGCCACCATCAGTGGCGTCATGATGCCGATGGAGTCCAGCAGGCCGAAGGGCAGCATCAGGCAGTACATGTACACCGTGCGGTGCAGGATCACCGAGTAGGTGAAGGGCAGTGGCGTGTAAGCAATGCGCTCGCAGCCACCGTATGCGTCGTTCAAGCCGTTCAGCGAGTTGTCCAGTTGGGTGGCCAGCATGGACGACATGCGGCCAGCTTCCCGCTCTTGCCGAACCAGGTCGGACAACCACATCAGAATCCGCAATGGAGGATTGCGGCGGTGCGCGAGGTCGGCCAACACGGCTTCGGGCAGCAGTCGCGCCATGTCTGCGCGGGGATCGGTGTTGCGCAGTTGGTGTCGGGTGGCGTGTACAAATGCGGCCAGCCCCTGGACGAAGGTGCGCGGTTCGTTGCCACCGAAAGAGACGTACTGACGACAGGCATTGCGGCTGTCGGTCAGCAGTTTGCCCCAGAGCTTGCGCGCCTCCCAGTAGCGGTCATAACTGGCACTGTTGCGAAAGCCCAAGAAGATGGCCAGCGCCACGCCCACCAAAGAAAATGGCACGGCGGTGAGGGTGACTTTCCAGTGCAGCAATTCGCCGTGAAAGATCACCACCAGGATGGAAATCAGGGTGGTGACCAGCAACTGCGGCACGATCTTGTGAATGATGGAGCCGCGCCACACAAAGAGCATGAAGAGCCAGTTGGGGCGGGGGCGAACAATCACAAGTCACCTTTTTAGGGAGCGGGTCGAAAGGGGCGCTCATTGTGTCACTGGGCCAGCGGCCCAGTGAACAGGTGCGGCTTACTTGGCCGCGTCCAGTGCCTGGCTCAGGTCAGCCAACAGGTCATCGATGTGTTCGATGCCCACGCACAGACGGACGGTGTCTTCCGTCACACCGGCCTTGGCCAGTTCTTCGGGCGACAGCTGACGGTGCGTGGTGGATGCTGGGTGGGTGGCCAGCGAGCGCACGTCGCCGATGTTGACCAGACGGGTGAAGAGCTTGAGTGCGTCGAGGAAGCGGGCACCGCCTTCACGGCCGCCGGGTACACCGAAGGTCAGCAAGCCCGAGGCCTGGCCCGACAGGTACTTTTGCACCAGTGCGTGGTCAGGATGGTCTGGCAGGCCAGCGTAGTTCACCCAATTCACGTTGGGGTGGGCCTTCAGGAACTCGGCCACCTTCAGCGTGTTGCTGCTGATGCGGTCCATGCGCAGGCCCAGCGTTTCGATGCCTTGCAGGATCAGGAAGGAGTTGAAGGGCGAAATGGCAGCGCCCGTGTTACGCAGGGGCACCACGCGGGCACGACCGATGTAGGCCGCTGCGCCCAGCGCTTCGGTGTACACCACGCCGTGGTACGAAGGATCAGGCTCGTTCAGGCGCTTGAAGCGGGCTTTGTGCTCGGCCCAGGGGAACTTGCCCGAGTCGATGATGGCGCCACCCAGGCTGTTGCCGTGGCCGCCCATGTACTTGGTCAGCGACTGCACCACGATGTCCGCACCGTGTTCGATGGGGCGGCACAGGTAAGGCGACGGTACGGTGTTGTCCACGATCAGTGGCACGCCGTTGCGGTGTGCAATTTCAGCGATCTTGGCGATGTCGGTCACGTTGCCGGCAGGGTTGCCCAGCGACTCGACATAGATGGCCTTGGTGCGTTCGTCGATCAGCGCCTCGAAGCTCTCGGGGCTGCGGTGGTCGGCAAAGCGTGTGGTGATGCCGTACTGCGGCAGCGTGTGGGCCAGCAGGTTGAAGGTGCCACCGTACAGGGCGGTCGACGACACGATGTTGTCACCGGCTTCGGCAATCGTCTGAATGGCGTAAGTGATGGCCGCTTGACCCGATGCCAGCGCCAGCGCCCCGATACCGCCTTCCAGGGCGGCCACACGGGCTTCCAGCACGCTTTGCGTGGGGTTCATGATGCGGGTGTAGATGTTGCCTGGCACCTTCAGGTCAAACAGGTCCGCACCGTGCTGGGCGCTGTCAAAAGCGTAGGCGACGGTTTGGTAGATGGGCACTGCCACCGACTTGGTGGTGGGATCAGGGCTGTAGCCGGCATGAACCGACAGGGTCTCAAACTTCCAGTTGGAATCACTCATGCGAGTCTCCTGGTGCAGGTGTTGTGTAAGAAAGTCAGCAGCTTAAGCGCAGTCGCTCATGCAGTTCAAGCTCGTTATTTGCCGTGCCTCATGACATAAACGCATGAAGGTTCACACGTGGCGCAGCTGACTCGGTAGAAACCAGCGCACTGTACACAAAGCGGCGACCTAAACTGAAAGCGGCTCAGGTTCGTTGTCGCCAGACTGCCCGGACTCACAAGGCCCCATGCAGCGAAGCGGCATACCGGCGGAGGTCGATATGAATGCGCCCATCCCTGCAGAGGTTCTACAGGCCCTGGCATCTTTGTCACTGGACGACAAGTACGCACTGGAGCGCGGCCGCGCTTTCATGAGCGGCATTCAGGCCTTGGTGCGGCTGCCCATCCTGCAGCAGACGAGAGACCACATGGCGGGTCATCGTACGGCCGGCTTCGTGAGTGGCTATCGCGGCTCACCGTTGGGGGGCTACGACCAGGCCTTGTGGCAGGCCAAGTCACATCTGGCAGCGCACCACATCGTTTTCCAACCCGGCGTCAATGAAGAACTGGCCGCGACGGCGGTCTGGGGCTCTCAACAACTTGGTTTGACACCTGGACCTCATCGCTTTGATGGGGTGTTTGGCCTTTGGTATGGCAAGGGCCCAGGCGTGGATCGCAGTGCCGATGTGCTCAAACATGCCAACATGGCCGGCACCGCTCGTCTTGGTGGGGTGTTGGCCGTGGCCGGGGATGACCACGTCGCCCGCAGCTCGTCTGTGGCCCATCAGAGTGACCACATTTTCAAGGCATGTGGATTGCCGGTCTTTTTTCCCAGTAGCGTGCAGGAGATCCTGGATCTGGGGCTGCACGCCCTGGCCATGAGTCGCTATGCCGGTTTGTGGTGTGGATTCAAGACCATTCAGGAGGTGGTGGAGTCCTCCAGCACGGTGTCGGTGGATCCTGATCGGGTCCACATCGTCTTGCCCGAGGATTTCGACATGCCACCCGACGGCCTTCACATTCGCTGGCCCGACACGCCGCTGGCGCAAGAGGCGCGTCTGATGGACTACAAGTGGTATGCCGCGCTGGCTTATGTCAGGGCCAACCGCTTGAATCGAACCGTTCTGGACAGCCACCATGCGCGCCTGGGCCTGATCGCCAGCGGCAAGGCTTACAACGACCTTCGCCAGGCGCTGCACGACCTTGGCCTGGACGATGAAGCCTGCCGACGCATTGGCCTGCGGGTACACAAGGTGTCGGTGGTGTGGCCACTGGAGGCCAGCATCACACGGGAGTTCGCTACAGGACTGCAAGAGATTCTGGTGATCGAAGAGAAGCGCCAGGTCATCGAGTACCAGCTCAAGGAAGAGTTGTACAACTGGCGGGAGGATGTGCGACCCAACGTACTGGGCAAGTTTGCCGAGCCCGAGGGTGACATCACGGGGGGCGAATGGTCCATGCCCAATCCTGCGACGCGCTGGTTGCTGCGGGCCAAGGCTGACTTGAATCCGGCGCTGATTGCCCGAGCCGTGGCGCAGCGCATCGACAAGCTCAATTTGTTGCGAGACGCCGAGCCCGCACTGCGCCAACGGATTGCCGAGCGCCTTCACGTCATCGAGGCCAAGGAGCGGGCATTGCAAAGCGGTGCTGCCGCAGCCGTGGAACGCCCCCCGTGGTTCTGCAGTGGCTGCCCACACAACACGTCCACCCGCTTGCCAGATGGCTCGCGTGCCATGGCCGGCATCGGGTGCCACTACATGGCCATGTGGATGAATCGGCAAACGAGCATGTTTTCGCAAATGGGCGGGGAGGGCGTCGCGTGGGTGGGGCAAGCCCCTTTCACGGACGAGTCGCACGTGTTCGCGAACCTGGGCGACGGCACCTACTTTCATTCGGGCGTGTTGGCCATTCGTCAGGCCTTGGCGGCCAAGGTGAACATCACCTACAAGATCCTGTACAACGATGCCGTGGCCATGACGGGTGGGCAGCCCGTTGACGGGACGCTCTCCGTCAGCGCCATGACGCGAGAGTTGCAGGCCGAGGGAGTGCGGCAGATCGTTGTGGTGTCGGACGAGCCTGAGAAGTATCAGTTGATGACGGATCTGGCGCCAGGCGTGGTCGTGCGTCATCGGGATCAACTGGATGACGTGCAGCGCCAACTCCGAGACACCCTCGGTTGCACCGTGTTGATCTATGACCAGACCTGCGCCACTGAAAAGCGCCGTCGCCGCAAGCGCGGCAAGCTACCAGCTTTGACACGTCGCGTCGTGATCAATGAGCAGGTGTGCGAAGGATGCGGTGACTGCGCGGTGCAGTCGAATTGCCTGAGCGTGGAGCCGGTCGACACGCCGCTGGGACGCAAGCGGCGCATCAATCAAAGCAGCTGCAATCAGGATTTCTCGTGTCTGAAGGGGCTCTGTCCCAGTCTGGTCACCGTCGATGGGGGACGCTTGCGTAAGCCCGAACCCGCGCCGGGCATGCCTGCGTTGGCCAATTTGCCCCCTATCCCGGAGCCTGATCTGCCGTCTTGCGAGCAAGCATTCGGCATTGTGGCCGCAGGCATTGGCGGCACGGGTGTCATCACCATCGGGCAGCTGTTGGGCATGGCTGCGCATCTCGAAGGCAAGGGCATCATGGTTCAAGATGCCGCTGGGTTGGCGCAAAAAGGCGGCGCGACCTGGAGCCACATCCAGATTGCCTCGCATCAGCGCGCCATTTTCACCACCCGCGTGGCAATGGCGGAGGCGGATCTGGTGCTCGCCTGTGATCCGATCGTGGCTGCCCAAGATGCGACCGTGTCGCTCATGCGAGAGGGGCGCACCCATGTGGCCTTGAATGTGCATGCCAGCCCGACGGCGGCGCTCATGCAGCAACCGGATTGGCAGTTTCCTTCCGCCGAATGCCACGCCGCGCTGGAAGCAGCGGTGGGTGCCGAGCGGGTGAAGCGAATTGACAGCGTGGCCTTGGCCGAGCGTGTACTGGGCGATGCCATCTACGCCAATCCCTTGATGCTTGGTTTTGCCTGGCAAGCCGGGTGGATTCCGCTGGGGCTTGCAACGCTGATGCGCGCCATCGAATTGAATGGTGTGCAAGTGGATCGGAACAAGCAGGCATTCGAGTGGGGGCGCCGTGCCGCGCACGATCCCTTATCGGTTGCACGATGGACCACACCGGAAAAGAAGGTGACATGGCACGGGGCTCGCAGCACTTGGCACCCGGAAGATCTGGACGCCTTGATGGCACAGCACGAGTCTTGGTTGACGCAGTATCAAGGGCCAGCCTGGGCGCAACGCTATCGGGACGTCATGTCACGTGTGCGGCAGGCTGAGCAACCGCTGGGCTCGAACAAGCTGTCGCTGGCGGTGGCCAGGAGCCTGTTCAGACTGATGGCTGTGAAGGATGAGTATGAGGTTGCCCGCCTGTTGACGAGCCCTGAATTCATGTCGCAAGTGGATGGCATGTTTGAGGGCAACTGGCGTTTGACCTTCCATCTGGCGCCGCCGTTTCTCACGCCGGACGGAGAGCGTCCGCATAAGCACGAATGGGGGCCAGGCTCGGTGTGGCTGCTCAAGGCCATGGCGCACATGCGCCATGTGCGTGGCACGTGGCTGGACCCACTACGCTGGACTAAAGAGCATCGCGACAACCGCGCGCTGCTGTCCCACTACCTGAGCCAAATCGAGCATGTGCTGAGTGTGTTGAACAAGGGCAATGTGGCTTGGGCATGCCAGATGGCGGCGGTGCCGGACATGATCCGTGGCTACGGCGTGGTGCGTGCCGACAGTGCCAAGAAAGCGCTGGAAGCGTGGCGTGCTTTGCGGGCGCAGTCTTGAGGCGCGAATGCCCCTACACTGGCGCCTCATTTTTGCTGACCCATGCGCATTGAGACCATCCGCCAGCGCCTGCGTGATTTAGGCGCCAAACCGATCCACGAGCAACGTGTGTTGCGTCTGTGGGCGCAAGCCTTGCCGCAAGACAGCGGTCGACGTCGTGTGGAAGATTTTCTGCCCCAAGAGGTCCGCGAAGGCTTGCCGCAGATCGAGTCCGATCTGAAAGGCTTGGCCAGCCTGGTGTCGCAGCATCCTGGTGAGGACGGATCGGCCCGATTGCTGGTCAGACTCCAAGATGGCCAGACGGCAGAAAGTGTGCTCTTGCCTCGCGACGGTTTGTGCGTCTCCACGCAAATCGGATGCGCCGTGGGGTGCGTGTTTTGCATGACCGGCAAGGAGGGGTTGATCCGCCAATTGGGCAGCGCTGAAATCGTGGCGCAAGTGGCGTTGGCCCGGCAACTGCGGCCGGTCAAGAAAGTCGTGTTCATGGGGATGGGGGAGCCCGCCCACAACCTTGACAACGTGCTGGAAGCCATTGACTTGCTCGGAACGGTGGGCAACATCGGTCACAAAAACCTCGTGTTTTCCACGGTTGGCGACCATCGTGCCTTCGAGCGATTGCCGCAGGGGCGGGTGAAGCCGGCATTGGCACTCTCCTTGCACACGACCCGTGCGCAACTGCGTGAGCAACTGTTGCCACGCGCCCCCCGGATGACGCCAGAAGAACTGGTGGAGGCGGGTGAACGCTATGCCCGAGCCACGGGTTACCCCATCCAGTATCAGTGGACCCTGATCGAAGGGTTGAACGACACGCCAGAAGAGCTGGATGGCATCGTGCGTTTGCTCAAGGGCAAGTACGCCTTGATGAACATGATCCCGTACAACGCTGTGCCCGAGCTGCCCTATCAGCGTCCAGCCTGGGAAAAAGCTGCTGCCATTGCGCGCACTCTTCACCAGCGTGGCATCTTGACCAAGCTGCGGCAGTCAGCAGGGCAGGATGTGGATGGGGGCTGCGGCCAGCTTCGAGCGCGCGAAAAGCTCACTCGCCAGAGCAAGGCGCAGCCCATCCAGATCGTGCGACCTGAAGCGTCTGCTTAACGACGGCAGTCGAGGCCGAAACGCTTCTTCAACTCGGGAATGTCGCCTGGTGACTCTTTCAGGGCCATGGCGCAGGTGGTGAAGTTTCCGTACATGACCTTCTTGGAGGTGTCGACATACATCCAGTCGGCAATATCAGCCCGGGTGAAGGTCACGGTTTGGGCCACGGTCACCTTCTTGAGGAAACGGGGTACAGCGTTCACCGTGCCCGAGAAGTTGTTGCCGGTTCGCTTAAAGGGCAGGATCCAGATGTATTCCTGAACATCGCCTTCGCGAATGACCACACGCAGTGCCGCGTTGGTGATGGCTGGGTTGCCCGACTCGGCTGTTTTCAGAAAGCCATTGAGCGACGCGCGAGCCCGAATGAAGGCCTGTTTCATCAACGGGTCGGCATCGTCGATGTCAACGATGCGGGCCGGCTTGGCTGCAGGCGACGATGCCGCACTGGTTTGTGCCCCAACGCTGGTCATGGTCAAACCAAGGGCCGCAGCCCACAACAACGAATTCAGACGGCGCATGTTCAGCAACGGTGGTACAGATGCGCTGCAGTGTAGGAGCCACCTGGTGCCGTCCTCATAGGGATCATTACCGTGGGCCCCTTGCCTGAGGGGGCAGCGCACAATGTCGCCATGAACATCAGCCCCCGTCTTGTGCACGCCGTGCGCCCATCGACATTGCATCGTCGCCTTGCCGCATGGTGTGGGGTGACGCTGCGCGTGCTGAGCATCGTGGTCTGCGCGCTGTCGGCTGTTTCGGGGCATGCGCAGCGCTTGGAGTTGGCGCCCGGGGTCACGCCTGCTGTGTCTGACGGTGAAGTGGCGCGGATGATGTTGGGTTTTCGGCGCCTGGTCACGCATGCCGTGTCACCGGACCCATTGATGCTGGCCGCCTTGCAATCTGCAGCGCAGGCCACCTTCGAGCGGGAAGGGCGGGCGTGGCCAGAGGGGCAGTTGTTGGTGCTTGTGGATCGACATCCCAAAGTGCAACTCCTGGTCGTCGCTTTGGCCCAAGCCGATGGTGGATGGCTGGTGGTTGGGACTGCCAAAGTGAGCACAGGCCGGCCCGGTGAGTTTGATCACTACTTCACGCCAACCGGCTTGTACGAGCACGGCCCCAACGTTGGGAGCTTTCGTGCGGAGGGGACCTTCAACAGCAACCACATCCGTGGCTATGGCCTGAAGGGCATGCGGATATTTGACCTCGGGTGGGTGCAGGCCACGAAAGCATGGGGAGCAGGGGGGCTGAACACCATCCGGTTGCAGATTCACGCGACGGACCCCGTGCTGGAGGCACGGCTTGGACGCCCTGCATCAAAGGGCTGCATCCGCATTGATGCGGGCCTCAACCGATTTCTCGATGAGTACGGTGTCCTGGATGGTGCCTTTGAACAGTGGCACGACGAGACGGGCCAACACCCGTGGTTCTGGTTGACAGAGCGACGCCCCACACCCTGGTCTGGGCGCTGGGTGGTGATCGTCGATGTGGCACCGATCGCTGACGTGCGTCAGCCTTGAGTCAGCTGGAAATGGCCTGCAAGGCTGCCACCAGGCATGAGGCCTGGGCGCCAATCGACTCCGGCAGCGCGGTCTGCCCTGAGGCGATGCTGGCGATGTAGCGGGCCGTGTCGTCAGGGGACGAGGTCTCGGGGAGTTGCGGCAGGCTGGTCAGCACCCCCTCTTGTGTGGCGCGGCTGAGTTCGGCTTGTCTTTGCCCACCAAGGAAGACGTCGAATTTCGGCTGTCGGCGTGCATCGGCCACCGGCTCACCTTCTGTGCCACGCATGAGCAGGGCGTTGGCTTGCGTGAGCGCCAGAAAATCAGTCAAAGAGTGCGCGTACTCGGGGTGCGTGTGATTCACGACCCGCATGCTGGGAACGTGGCCCGCCGCAAACGGGTCCAGCAACTTGGCGACGGTGTGCCCCGGATTGCGCAAGCCAATCGTCCAGCGGACGGCCAACAACTTGGCCAAAGGCGGACACAACACTTCGGTGGCCATGAAAGCAGGCTGCCCGCTCTCCCATGCGCGTTGCACGTCATCCGAGGAGGTCGCGATGGGCATGTTGGCCGCTTGAAAAACCTGCGCTGTTGTCACCCGTGTGGGGTCCTGCATGGGGCCATGCACCAGCACGCTCACGCCTTGGCGTGCCAAGGCTTGGGCCAACAACGCGGTCAGATTCGGCAGCTTGCGCGCGCCGTTGTAAGAGGGGAGCACCACGATGCCGGCTTTGGCCGCCTGCGCACAGTCCACCAGTGTCAGGCCGCGCGCGATGGTGGCTTTCACAAAGCCTTTGAGTTCTTCGGCTGTTTCGCCCTTGATCCGCATGGCCAGGCAAAAGGCGCCAATTTCCAGGTCTGTGACGTTCCCATCCAGAATCTGCCCCATCAGATCCTCCGCCTGATCGGCGGTCAATGGTCGTGCGCCGTCTTTGCCGCGGCCAATTTCCTTGATGTAGGGTGCGATGCTCATAGGGGACGTCTCAGAAAACGGAAAATAAAGCACGGCGGTCTCAAATCTGAAGTGCAACACCCGGCCATGTTGAACAGATCAATGGATTGTGGCCTGAGCCATTTCAGAGGCCCCTTGGATGAGGTCCCGAAAGGCCTGAATGGGGCTGCGCCAGTTTAGCGTCTGGCGCGGCCGGTTGTTCAAAAGATCGGCAATCGAGTCGAGCGCCACCTGGTCGTGGACGGACAGGTCCGTGCCCTTCGGAAGCATTTGTCGCAGCAGTCCGTTTGTGTTTTCACAGGTGCCTCGCTGCCAAGGG
>NZ_JBLIZW010000086.1:0-6660 GCF_048860245.1 Aquabacterium sp.
CGGGGTGAAGTACCAGACCGGCGCAATGTGCGCAGGCGTCTGGAAGGGGTCAGCAGGGATGAAGTTCGGGCGCTCCAGGAAGTAGCCGCCGAACTCGGGCGCGAAGAAGATCACGGCCGAGAAGACAATCAGGAAGCCCACCACGCCCAGCAGGTCGTGCACCGAGTAGTAAGGGTGGAAGGGGATGCCATCGAGCGGCTTGCCCCGGGCGTCCTTCGGACCTTGCTTGATCTCGACACCGTCCGGGTTGTTCGAGCCCACTTCGTGCAGCGCGATGATGTGCGCGACCACCAGACCCAGCAGGACCAGAGGCACGGCGATCACGTGCAGCGAGAAGAAACGGTTCAGGGTGGCATCACCGACCACGAAGTCACCGCGGATCAGGATGGCCAGGTCCGGACCAATGAAGGGCACGGCTGCGAACAAGTTGATGATCACCTGTGCGCCCCAGAAGGACATCTGGCCCCAGGGCAGCAGGTAGCCCATGAAAGCCTCGGCCATCAGCGCCAGGAAGATCAGGCAGCCGAAGATCCAGACCAGTTCACGCGGGGTGCGGTAGGAGCCGTAGATCAGGCCACGGTACATGTGCAGGTACACCACCACGAAGAATGCCGAAGCGCCGGTGGAGTGCATGTAGCGGATCAACCAGCCCCAGGGCACATCACGCATGATGTATTCCACCGAGGCGAAGGCCAAGTTGGCATCCGGCTTGTAGTTCATCACCAGGAAGATCCCGGTCACGATCTGGATCACCAGCACCAGCAGAGCCAGCGAGCCGAAGAAATACCAGAAGTTGAAATTCTTCGGGGCGTAGTAGTCGCCGACGTGTTCGTTCCAGAGCTTGGTGGCCGGAAACCGGTTGTCCACCCAGGTCATGAACTTTTCGCCAGCCGAAGCGCCCGCGGGCGCCTGCTTCATTTCAGCCATGTGCGTGTCTCCTGTCAGGCCTTCTTGTCTTCACCAATCAGCAGCTTGGTGTCAGACAGGTACATGTGGGGCGGAATCTCCAGGTTGTCCGGAGCCGGCTTGTTCTTGAACACGCGACCTGCCAGGTCAAAAGTGGAACCATGGCAAGGGCACAGGAAGCCGCCCGGCCAGTCGTCTGGCAGCGAAGCCTGAGGGCCTGCCTGGAACTTCGACGAAGGCGAGCAGCCCAGGTGAGTACAGATGCCCACAGCAACCAGCACGTCTTCCTTGATGGAGCGGTGGGTGTTGCGGCAGTACGCCGGGGTCAACTCCGCGGGCTTACGAGCGGAATCGGGATCGGCAAGTTGAGGGTCGATCTTCTTGAGCGCGGCGACCTGCTCGGGCGTGCGCTTGAGAATCCAAACGGGCTTGCCGCGCCATTCGACCGTCATCATCTCGCCCGGCTTGAGGGCGCTGATATCAGCCTCAACGGCGGCACCGGCGGCTTTCGCGCGCTCGGACGGTTGGAAGGTCGAAACGAAGGGGATGGCGGTGGCCACGCCGCCCACGCCACCGGCGGCGCAGGCCATGGTCACCCAGGTCCGACGGCTTTGGTCCACTGGCTGATTGCTCATGGGTATCCTTAGGGACTGATAGGACGATGACAGAGATATGGGGTCAACCGCATATTCTAACGGAGGTCAAAGGCGCATCTCGTTCGATTCACAGCAGCACGGTCAAGCGTTCAGCCAGGCAGCCTGCTACATTTTTGCAACAAGCTCAGGCGACACTGGCATTTGCGCATGCTCCGGCAGGCTTTGCCTGCGGATGGAGCCGGCTTTCAACCACAGGAGCAAAAAATGGGTTTCTTCAGCGAGTTCAAGGAATTTGCCGTCAAGGGCAATGTGATGGACTTGGCCGTCGGGGTCATCATCGGCGGGGCATTCGGCAAGATCGTCGACTCCACTGTCAACGATCTCATCATGCCTCTGGTCGGTAAAGTGGTTGGCGGCCTGGACTTCAGCAACTACTACATCGCCTTGGCCGGGCAGGATCCAACCTTGCCGCTGGCGGAAGCGAAAAAAGTGGGGGCAGTGTTCGCTTACGGCAACTTTCTGACGGTCGCCCTGAATTTTGTGATTCTGGCCTTCATCATTTTCTTGATGATCAAACAGATCAATCGCCTCAAGAAGGAAGCCCCCGCTGCACCCGCCGCCCCGGCCGCCACACCCGAGGACATCGTTTTGCTTCGTGAAATTCGTGACAGTTTGAAAAAGTAAGCGACTCATGCAGATCTGCACGGTCACGGATGATCCCGACTTGCGCACCCGATCTGGTTTCAGGACAGAATCAAGTGTCTTCCTGGCCCTTTCGGGCTGCATGATTTTGAATTGGATGGTTTCGTGATCGACCCACGCCTTGACGCTGTGCTGACGCAGGCACTCGGACGCCTCCGAGTTGCCGTCTCGGGCGTGCTCGATCAGACGATTGTTCAGCTGGGCGCCCAAGCCTCTGCCAGCACCAGCAACATGCAGAGACAAATTCTGATGACAGCCGACCGCGAGTTGCGCTTGAAATCGGGACGCCTGATACAAGGCTTTGATCGAGAACTGAAGGCACTGGCAGAGAATTGCCTTCAGAACACCCCAGACACGCGCGCGAGCAGTTTGGCCAACACTGACTGGGCCTCGCTCTCTCTGGTCGATAACGCTCAGGTCGAACGTGATGTGCAGGCCGACCGCCTGGCACTGGCCCTGATGCCCGCTTGCGAACGCCCACTCGAGGCCGTGAGCAGCTACATGGCTGCCTTGCTCGAAGATCCGAATCCCGAGCGCAACCCGCTGCGGCCGAAATTGGTGACCAAGGCGCTGCTTGACAGCCTGGTCCAACTCGGTATCGAAGAGAACGTGGTCAACGCCATCGCTGGACAGCTGCCTTCCCTGTTGGGCGCGGCGCTCTCGACCAGTTACGAGCAGATGAGCATCGACATGCGTGGTCATGGGCTCCAGCCCATGGGCATGTCCTTGCAAAAATCTCGGAACTCTTCGGCCATGCCGCTCGGAGCGGATGCGCGAAGAACCGAGCCAGCGCCACTCACAGGCGGGGCAAGAACCCAACCGGCCCCGATCTCCACCCCGAATCCACAGCACGCTCGGGCCGCACAGGCTTTGGGAGAGATGTTCGGCATGCCCCTGCCATCCGGGCAGGGCGCACTCGACGAGGTCGTTTCAAACAGCGTGGCCGGCGGCGCCCCGCTGAACGTGGATTTCCAGAACCTGCTGCGACAGATCAGCCGTCAGGCTGGCGAAATTGGCCAGGAAGCCATGGCTGCAGCAGGACTCAGCCTGGGCAGCGATCAGCAGGATGCCGGGCACCGGACACCTGGTTTCGCCGGCCCACTCATGGCCATCAACCAGATCCGCGCCAACCGGGATGAGCTGATTCGCGCCAGCGGTGGGGCCGCGCTCGACAAGATGGTCATCGACATCGTGGCCGCTTTGTTCGATCAGGTCTTGTCTGACCCGAAGGTGGCGCCAGAGATGGCGCGCCAGATTGCCCGTCTGCAGATGCCCGTGCTGCGTGTGGCGCTGGGCGACATGAATTTCTTCAACTCACGCAAGCACCCGGTTCGGCGCTTCGTGAACCGCATCGCCTCCCTGTCCGCATCGTTCGAAGACTACACGCAGGGGCCTGGTGCGGACTGTTTGGCCCGCATCACCCATCTGGTCAATGACATCGTCGATGGCGATTTCGACCGCATGGATCTCTACGAGACCAAGTTGCGTGAACTGGAAGCGTTCATCGAAGCCGAAACGGCGCAAGATGCAGCCGATAACGCCGATGTGGCGGCGCTGCTGAGCGCCAAAGAAGCCGATCTGCGGGTGCAACAGCGCTACATGCAGATCATGCAGCGTGAGCTGCTTGACGTGGAACTGCCAGACTTCCTGCGCGACTTCCTCTCGCAGGTCTGGAGCCGAGTTCAGGTCGTGGCCGCCACACGCGATGGCGCGGACTCTGCTCTCGCCCAGCGCATGAAGGCCGCCGGCCGTGAATTGGCCATGAGTGTGCAGCCCAAGGGCCACCCCAAGCTGCGACAGGCCTTCTTGCTCAAGTTGCCGTCGTTGATGAAGGACATCAACGAGGGCCTGGCCCTGATTCAGCACCCCGAACCTGCGAAACAGGCTTTTTTCGCGGAGTTGCTGCCGGCCCATGCGGCCTGCTTGAAGGCCGCGCCCACCCACGATCTGACTCAGCGCCTGCTGGAGCAACGCCTCAAGCAAGTTGAGAGCATTGCCATCCCCACGCGTGAAGAAACGGCCGGGGACTCGATGCCCACGCCGCTGGACAGCCTGCAGTCCGACACCAGCCTGATGAGCACATCGGCATTCACAGCCGAAGAGATCAAGCAATCGGGCTTCATCCCGGAAACGGCCCTGGACAGCGGCAGTCTGGACATCAACCTGGACCTGGCAAGCCCACAACCCGAGGCGGACCCGACGCTGGGTGAACTCGACATCAACCTCGACACCCCGCCTCCACCTGCAGCTGGCCTGCAATTGGTGCACCACATTCAGAAGGGGACGCCGTACCACATGATCATGCAGGGCAAGTGGCAGAAGGTGCGCCTGACCTGGGTGAGCGAGGGTCGGACCTTCTTCATCTTCAACACCGGCCACCTGCACAAACAGACGATTTCCTTGACAGGTCGGACTTTGGCCAAGATGTGCGAAACCGGCCGATTCAAGGCTTTCGAGCAAGCCGAATTGATTGAACGTGCCACCGTGCGTGCACGCAAACAGCTGGCCGCCTTGAGTGCCAGCACAGCACACTGACGCAGATTTGACGGCCGATGAGGCCTCAAGGCATGCGACAAGGCCGGCGCGTCACGCCTTGCGACCGGCCACCAAGGCTCGGGCCATGTTGGCCGCTGCAGCCAGACTGGAAGGATCCGCCCTGCCAGTGCCGGCCAGATCAAAAGCGGTGCCGTGATCAGGACTGGTGCGCACAAAGGGCAACCCCAATGTCACGTTGACGCCTTGATCAAGCCCCAGATACTTGACGGGAATCAGCCCCTGATCATGGTACATGGCCACCACCACATCGAACTCCCCAGGGTGCTCAGGCGGTGCGTGTCGGGCACGCATGAACACGGTATCGGGCGCCAGCGGCCCGATCGCCTCGATGCCCTCCCGACGCGCCGCCTCGATGGCGGGCCCGATGATGTGCAACTCCTCGTCACCGAACAAGCCCCCCTCACCTGCATGCGGATTGAGCCCCGCCACGGCAATGCGCGGCCGAGCCTGCCCCCACAGGGCCGCGCTGCGATGCGTGATGCGCAAGGTCTCCAGCACGCTGTCGAATGTGACCTGCTCAATGGCCTGACGCAAGGACACATGGATGGTGACCAGCACCGTCTTGAGTTGGTCATTGGCCAGCATCATGCGCACGGGCGCAGGGGGATGGCCAGCAGGACTGCCTTCGGCCTGCAAGAGCTCGGTATGCCCGGGATAGGGTTCACCCGCCATGGCCAAGGCCTCCTTGTGCAACGGCGCCGTCACCATGCCTGCCACCTCACCCACCTGGGCCAGGCGCACGGCTTCACGGATGCAGGCCGCAGCGGCCCGGCCTGCGCGCTCGTCCACCCGCCCCACAGGGGCGTCCAACAGGTCGTCAGGCAGTCCAGGAGGCACCCAGACACCCAGCTCGCTCTCAGCCAAAGCCTGAACGTCACGCAACGCGCTGAGCACCCGTACCGTGGGCCGCCTGTCAGGGGGCATCCAACTCACAGCACGGGCCATGACACGAGGACATCCGACGACCACCCACTGACGTCCATCGGGCCACCATCGGGCAATGATCTCTGGACCGATGCCGCAGGCATCTCCCATGGTGACAGCCATCAGGTCGGTGGTTGTGGGGGCGGAAGCGGTCACCAAAGAATATCCTTCATGCGGTCTTGACATGAACATATTGTGACCTCAGCTATGGGATCAACGCCTCGCTGGCTTGCCGATTGCTACACTCCCGTCATGAATTGGCTCGATGAGATACGCTGGGATGACAACGGTCTGGTGCCGGTCATTGCCCAGGAGGACAGCACCGGTGACGTGCTGATGTTTGCCTGGATGAACCGGGAAGCCTTGGCGTTGACGGCCGAACGGGGTGAGGCGGTGTATTGGAGTCGCTCCCGTAAGCGCCTGTGGCACAAGGGTGAAGAATCAGGTCACATTCAAAAGGTGCACGCCATACGCATGGATTGTGACAACGATGTGGTGCTGTTGCGCATCACGCAACTGGGTCATGAACCCGGCATTGCCTGTCACACTGGCCGTCACAGTTGTTTCTTTCAAAAATATGAGAATGGCAAATGGGTTGCTGTCGACCCAGTTCTCAAAGATCCCGAACACATCTACAAATGAGCGAGTCCCTGGACACCTTGGACGTATTGAGCCGCTTGGCCAGCGTCATTGAGTCACGCAAAGGCGCTGACCCGGACCAAAGCTATGTGGCCCGACTGTTCCACAAGGGTACCGACACGGTGCTCAAAAAGGTCGGAGAAGAAGCCACCGAAACGGTCATGGCGGGCAAAGACATGGCCGCCGAACCCAGCGAGGCCCATCGCAAGGCCCTGGTGGGAGAGTTTGCCGATCTGTGGTTTCATTCCATGGTGGCCATGGCACATCTGGGTTTGAACCCGCGAGATGTGGTGGGAGAACTGGCACGCCGTGAGGGTTTGTCGGGTCTGGAAGAATT
>NZ_JBLIZW010000087.1:0-8432 GCF_048860245.1 Aquabacterium sp.
AGCCTTGGCTGTTGAGCCTCAGGTTCTTGTCTGTGATGAGCCCACTTCGGCGTTGGACGTCTCTGTGCAGGCGCAAATTCTGAATTTGCTGCGTGAGTTGCAGTCAGAGCTCGGCCTGGGATTGTTGTTCATCACCCATAACATGGGTGTTGTCGGCTACCTTGCCGATCGCGTGGCGGTGATGCAGCAAGGCCAGATCGTGGAAGAGGGCAGTTGCGAGCAGGTGTTGTCCCAGCCAGCTCACGCTTACACGCAGACCTTGTTGGCCGCCGTGCCGAAGCGGCCAGTCTGAGCGCCCTCAACCACCAGTTGAGGTTCAGATGCCCATCTTGCCCAGCGCATCCATGACGTCACGAACCATGGTTGCCAAATAGGGGTGCTCGGTCTCAAAACGAGCCTCCAGCGCCTGTGCGCGTGACTCAATGGAACTGGTGTCCGTTTCGGCTTGCTGCGCAGGCTTGCTCAGGACTTGCTGGATATCGCGATCCAGTTGCTTGAGTGAGTCACGCAGGGAGTCATCAATCGGTTTGCCAGACTCCAGCTCAGTTTGAAGTTTTTTGAGCAGCGACGACACTTGCTGTGTATTCATGAACCATCCTTTCGTCAGATGTCTTGATTGTGCGACGACTGGCGGGCTCATCCAACAACAAAGGGGGCTAGAAGCCCCCTTTTTGCGCACGCCTGATCTGGATCAGGCAGCGTCAGCGCCTGCCATCACTTTGCTGAAACCACCGTCCACGTAGGTGATCTCGGCGGTCACGCCGGCCGCCAGATCCGACAGCATGAACGCGGCCACGTTGCCCACGTCTTCAATCGTGACGTTGCGGCGCAGTGGCGCATTGTCTTCCACCACGCTCAGGATCTTGCTGAAACCCTTGATGCCGGAGGCGGCCAAGGTCTTGATCGGGCCAGCCGAAATGCCGTTGACACGGATGCCCTTCGGACCCAGGCTGCCCGCGGTGTAACGCACGCTGGCTTCCAGCGAGGCCTTGGCCAGGCCCATGGTGTTGTATGCCGGCACAATGCGCTCAGCCCCCAGGTAGGACAGCGTCAGCAGCGATGCGCCCTCATTCAGGTAAGGCAGCGAAGCCTTGGCCATCGCAGGGAAGCTGTAGGCCGAAATGTCGTGTGCGACACGGAAGCTTTCACGCGACAGTCCTTCTAGGAAGTCGCCGGCAATGGCCTCGCGGGGCGCAAAACCGATCGCGTGCACAAACCCATCAATTTTCGGCCAGGTTTTGGACAGATCGGCGAACATGGCGTCGATTTGCTCATCGCTGCTCACATCGCAATCGAACACCAGTTCAGAGTCAAATTCTTTGGCGAACTCGGTGATGCGATCCTTGAAACGCTCGCCCACGTAGCTGAAAGCGAGTTCGGCACCTTCACGTTTGCAGGCCTTGGCGATGCCGTAGGCGATCGAGCGGTTGGACAACAGGCCGGTGATCAGCAGGCGTTTGCCAGCGAGAAATCCCATGAGGTCTCCATTAGAGAGTGCTTAACGAGGCCCGGATTTTGGCACGGACAACGCGAAAGGACGAATTTAGAGGGAATGCCTTGCTGCAGCGCATTCCTCAGGGTAAAATAAGCGATTGGCTGCTTGGCTTTGCTATTTACAGTGTGCGAAAGCAATTGTGGGTACGGGTCAAAAGCAGATCGGTCTCGTGTTTGTCACGAATGGGCGGATCTTTCCAGCCCATTTTTTTTGCTCGACTGTTTTTCATTGGATGTCCTGGCTCAAAGTTGTTGAAACCACTGTGACCGGCCTCGGTTACGAACTTGTGGACTGCGAACGCAGTACGCATGGATTGCTGCGCGTGTACATCGATCGCCTGCCTGATCAGGCCTACGATTTGCCGGGCGATCTCGTTACGGTGGACGACTGCGAAAAGGTCACCCGTCAGTTGCAGTACGCGCTCGAGACCATCGATGCTGATTACAGCCGTCTGGAGGTCTCGTCGCCTGGTGTGGATCGTCCGTTGAAGACGCCTGCACACTTTGCCCGCTTTGTGGGTGAGAACGTCGAGATCAGCTTGAAGGTGCCGTTCCAGGGGCGCAAGAAGTACAGCGGTGTGCTGTGTACGTCGCCCGATGGCGATGCGCAAGCGATTGAGGCTGGTCTGGCGTGGGGGTTGCTGCTCAAGTCTGCTGATGCGGACAAGCCGCTCTCCAAAACGGCGGCCAAGAAGCTTGCCAAAGAACAAGCCAAGTCTGGTGCTGATGCGCAGCAGCCCACCGATCAGGTTTTAGGTTTCACGCTGGATGAAATTCGCGAGGCGCGTCTGGTGCCTGAGGTGAGTTTCAAAGGGCGTAGCCGTCGGGACGCAAGCCCGGCGGGCGGTACCGTTGCCGGAGATGAGGCGCAAGAACTCGGAGGTCAGAAAAAATGAATCGTGAATTGCTGATGTTGGTGGACGCCATTTCTCGTGAGAAGAGCGTTGACCGTGAAGTGGTGTTTGGTGCAGTTGAGTCTGCGCTGGCCTCCGCCACCAAGAAGCTTTATCAGGGCGAAGTGGATATCCGTGTCGCGATCGATCGCGAAAGCGGTGAATACGAGACCTTCCGTCGTTGGCTGGTTGTGCCTGACGAAGCCGGTCTGCAGAATCCCGAAGCCGAAGAAATCCTGTCCGATGCGCAAGATCGCATCGCTGACATCGAGGTGGGCGACCACATCGAAGAGTCCATCGAGTCGGTGCCCATTGGCCGTATCGGCGCGCAAGCTGCCAAGCAAGTCATCTTGCAAAAGATTCGCGACGCCGAGCGTGAGCAGTTGCTGAGCGACTTCCTGTCTCGCGGCGAAAAGGTCTTCGTGGGCACGGTCAAGCGCCTGGACAAGGGCGACATCATCGTCGAGTCCGGTCGTGTGGAAGGCCGCCTCAAGCGCGGCGAAATGATTCCCAAGGAAAACCTACGTACCGGTGACCGCGTTCGTGCCTACATGCTGGGTGTGGACAGCTTGGCCCGTGGTCCGCAAATCATGCTGTCGCGCAGCGCGCCTGACTTCATGATCGAACTGTTCCGCCAGGAAGTGCCCGAAATCGAGCAAGGCCTGCTGGAGATCAAGAGCTGCGCACGTGACGCCGGCTCTCGCGCCAAGATCGCTGTGCTGTCACACGACAAGCGCGTGGACCCCATCGGCACCTGTGTGGGTGTCCGTGGTTCGCGCGTGACTGCCGTGACCAACGAACTGGCTGGCGAGCGCGTGGACATCGTGCTGTGGTCCGAAGACCCCGCTCAATTCGTGATTGGTGCGCTGGCTCCTGCCAACGTGCAATCCATTTTTGTTGATGAAGAACAGCACGCCATGGACGTGGTGGTCGACGAGGAAAACCTCGCCATCGCCATTGGCCGTGGTGGTCAGAACGTGCGCCTGGCGTCCGACCTGACTGGCTGGCGCATCAACATCATGACGGCCGAAGAATCGGCCCAGAAGCAGGCAGCAGAGTCTGACAACGTCCGCAAGCTCTTCGTCGACAAGCTCGACGTGGACGAGGAAGTGGCAGACATCCTGATTGCCGAAGGGTTTACCAGCCTGGAGGAAGTGGCTTACGTGCCGCTGCAGGAAATGCTGGAAATCGAATCGTTTGACGAAGACACGGTCAATGAGCTGCGTACCCGCGCGAAAGATGCTTTGCTGACCATGGAAATCGCCAAGGAAGAAGAAGTCGAAGCTTTGTCTGAGAATCTCAAGGGTCTGGAAGGCTTGACCCCTGAGCTGATCGCCAAGCTGGCTGAAGCTGGAATCCATACACGTGACGACCTGGCCGATCTGGCTGTGGACGAACTCACCGAGATCACGGGTGTTTCCGGCGATCAGGCACGTGCCCTGATCCTGAAGGCGCGCGAACACTGGTTCGCTTGATTCGCTGCCTCTGGTTCATCACATCGACACTTTTAAGCAAGCTCATCGCAAGGATTAACACATGGCCGTGACCACCGTCGCACAATTCGCCGCGGAGCTCAATCGCCCGGCTGCGACACTGCTGGAACAGCTGCAGTCTGCAGGGGTGCCCAAGGCATCTCCCGCAGACGTGCTCACGGAGGCCGATAAGGAGCGTCTGCTGGAACATCTGCGTAACGCCCACGGCTCCGCCGGCGGCGATCGCAAGAAGATCACGCTGACCCGCAAATCGACCACCGAAATCAAGCAGGCTGACGCCTCTGGCAAAGCCCGCACCATTCAGGTCGAAGTCAAGAAGAAGCGCGTGTTCGTCAAGCGTGACGACGCCACGGGTGACGACGCAGCTCAAGCCGCACAGGAAGAAGCCGAACTGGCACGCCGCGAGGAAGAGGCTCGCGCTCAGGCTGAAGCACTGCGCATTCAGGAAGAGCAACTGGCTGAAGCCCGTCGCCAGCGCGAAGAGCAAGAGCGTCGCGAACGCGAAGAGGCTGAAGCGCGCGCTGCTGCAGCAGCAGAGCGTGCTGCTCGCGAACTGGCTGAGCAAGAAGCCGCTGCGGCTGCCGCCAAGGCCGGTATCAAGACGCCCGAGCAGGAAGCTGCCGAACGTGAAGCGGCTGCTGCTCGTCGTGCTGCGGCTCAGGCTGCTGCACGTGCTGAAGCCGCTGCACTGACCGCTGCCGCACAACGCGCTGCCAAGGGCGGCACGTTGAAGGCCGCCAGCGAGAAGCCTGCTGAAAAGGTGGTTGAGAAGCCTGTCGAAGCGCCTGCCGCTGCACCGGTGGCTGCGACGCCTGCTCCTGTCGCTGCAGCACCTGTAGAAGCCGCTGCGCCGGCAGCCGCTGGCAAGGGTCCTGTTCGTGTGGTGAAAGCTGCTGACGTGGAAGCCGAAGAAAAGCAACGTCTGGCAGATCTGGAGCGTCGTCGCAAGGCTGCTGAAGCCGAAGCCGCGGCCATCCGCGCCATGATGAGCGCCCCCAAGAAGGTGCTGACGGCCAAGAAGCCTGAAGAGCCGAAGCCTGCTGAAGCCATCAAGGGCACCATTCACAAGCCCAAGGGTGCACCAGGCGCGACGCCTGCTGCAGGCGCGCCGGCTGGTGGTGCCGCCAAGCCAGGCGACAAGAAGTCGGTCAAGTCCGAGAAGCTGTCGTCGAGCTGGGCTGATGATGCCAAGAAGCGTGGTGCTGGCAATGGCAAGGGCCGCAGTCCCGATCCCGTGGGTGGCAACGGCCGCAATGGCTGGAAGGCTCCGGGTGGCAAGGGTGGTCGCCGTGGTGGCGACCGTGAAGGTCAGTCGACCTTCGTGGCACCGACCGAACCGCAAATCCAAGAGGTTCACATCCCTGAGACCATCTCTGTGGCCGATCTGGCTCACAAGATGTCCGTGAAGGCCTCCGAGGTCATCAAGCAAATGATGAAGCTCGGTCAGATGGTCACCATCAACCAGCAACTGGACCAGGAAACCGCCATGATCGTGGTGGAAGAAATGGGCCACAAGGCGTTTGCTGCCAAGCTGGATGATCCAGATGCCTTCCTGGAAGAAGAACACGCCGATCAGGCTGCCGAGGCCTTCCCACGTGCGCCAGTGGTGACCGTCATGGGTCACGTTGACCACGGTAAGACTTCGCTGCTGGACTTCATCCGTCGCAGCCGCGTGGCTGCTGGCGAAGCCGGCGGCATCACGCAGCACATCGGTGCGTACCACGTGGACACGCCTCGCGGCATGATCACCTTCCTGGATACCCCGGGTCACGAGGCCTTCACGGCCATGCGTGCTCGCGGTGCCAAGGCCACCGACATCGTGATTCTGGTCGTGGCTGCCGATGACGGCGTCATGCCCCAGACCAAGGAAGCCATCCACCACGCCAAGGCGGCGGGTGTGCCCATCGTTGTGGCGATCAACAAGATCGACAAGCCGGGCGCCAACACCGACCGCGTGACGCAGGAACTGGTTGCCGAAGAAGTCGTGCCCGAAGCCTACGGTGGCGATTCGCCATTCGTGCCGGTGTCGGCCAAGACCGGTCAAGGCATCGAAGACCTCCTGGAAAACGTGCTGCTGCAAGCCGAAGTGCTGGAGCTGACCGCGCCGAAGGATTCCATGGCCAAGGGTCTGGTGATCGAAGCGCGTCTGGACAAGGGCCGTGGTCCTGTGGCCACCGTGCTGGTTCAGTCCGGTACCCTCAAGCGCGGCGACGTCGTGCTGGCTGGCGCCTCGTATGGCCGTGTTCGCGCCATGCTGGACGAAGACGGCAAGAACGCCACCGAGGCGGGTCCTTCCATCCCGGTGGAAATTCAAGGTCTGACCGAAGTCCCGTCCGCTGGTGACGAATTCATGGTGCTGGGCGATGAGCGCCGTGCCCGTGAAATCGCGACCTTCCGTCAAGGTAAGTACCGCGACGTCAAGCTGGCCAAGCAACAAGCCGCCAAGCTGGAAAGCATGTTCGAACAGATGGGTTCGGGCGCAGAAGTGCAAACGCTGCCCCTCATCATCAAGGCCGACGTGCAAGGTTCGCAAGAAGCGCTGGCAACGTCCTTGCTCAAGCTGTCGACCGAGGAAGTGCGTGTGCAGATCGTGCACGCCGCCGTGGGTGGCATCTCCGAGTCCGACGTCAACCTGGCGATTGCCTCCAAGGCGGTCATCATTGGCTTCAACACCCGTGCGGACGCCAATGCCCGCAAGGTGGCCGAGCACAATGGTGTTGACCTGCGCTACTACAACATCATTTACGACGCCGTGGATGATGTGAAGGCAGCGATGGGCGGCATGCTGGCTCCCGAGCAGCGCGAAGAGGTCATCGGTACGGCCGAGATCCGTCAAGTGTTCGTGGCTTCCAAGATCGGTACGATCGCGGGTTGTATGGTCACCGACGGTATCGTGCGTCGCAACTGCAAGCTGCGCTTGCTGCGCGACAACATCGTCATCTACACCGGCGAACTCGAAGGCCTCAAGCGCTTCAAGGACGATGTCAAGGAAGTCCGCGAGGGCTTCGAATGTGGTCTCAGCATCAAGGGCTACAACGACATCAAGGAAGGCGATATCCTCGAGCTCTTCGAAATCAAGGAAGTGGCTCGTACGCTGTAATACGCCGTACAGGAGGCCTTCCCCCACAACCCCGCCTAGCCCTAGGCGGGGTTTGTATTTGAGAGAGCCAACTGAGTTGATCGGCAGGAGATCACCATGCGCCATAAACGCTCTACCCCCAATCGCAGCAACCGCGTCGCTGACCAGATTCAGCGCGACGTGGCTGAGCTGATCCGTGATCTGAAAGATCCGCGCATCGGCATGGTCACCATCAACAGTGTTGAGGTGACGCCCGACTACGCCCATGCCAAGGTGTACTTTTCTTTGTTGATCGGTGACCCCAAGGCCAGCGAGGAAGGTCTGAATGAATCCGCCGGGTTCATTCGCAACAGCCTGTTCAAGCGTCTGCAGATTCACACCGTTCCGACGCTGCATTTCCATTTCGACCGCACCACCGAACGCGCTGCCGAAATCAATGCGCTGATCAACCGTGCCGTGGCCGACAAGGCCAAGGACGCAGACGACGAGGGCGGTCAAGCGTGAACAAGCCCGTGCGTCAACCTCGTCGTGCGCTGCACGGCGTGATCTTGCTCGACAAGCCGCTGGGTCTGTCGAGCAATGACGCATTGCAGAAGGTCAAGCGCTTGTTCCGGGCTGAAAAGGCGGGTCACACCGGCACCTTGGACCCGTTGGCCACCGGTTTGCTGCCATTGTGTTTTGGCGCTGCAACCAAGTTTTCGCAGGTGTCACTGGACGCCGACAAGCGCTACACCGCTACGGTGAAGCTGGGTCAGACCACCACCACTGGCGATGCCGAAGGTGAGGTACTGAACACGCGCGAGGTCAACGCCGAAAACGTGAACGCGACACGCATTGCGCAGGCATGCCAACAGTTCACGGGCGAGATTGATCAGGTGCCGCCGATGTATTCGGCCTTGAAGCACCAAGGCCGCGCCTTGTACGAATACGCCCGTGAAGGGGTCGAAATCGAGCGCGCTGCGCGTCGTGTGATCATTCACGGTATTGACATCCTCGACTGGCAAGGTGACGTTCTCACCCTGGATGTGCGTTGCACCAAGGGCACGTATATCCGTACACTCGCGCAGGACATCGGCGAGTGGCTGGGTTGTGGTGCGCACCTGATTGGTTTGCGCCGTACTGGTACGGGTGGTGTCACCCTGGACAAGGCCGTGACGCTGGACGCGTTGCAGACCCTGTCCGAGGTTGAGCGCGATGCGTGGCTGTTGCCACCGGATGTGTTGCTCAGTGATTGGCCTGACGTGCTGCTCTCCGAGGCAGACGCTGGACGATTTCTGACGGGCATGCGTCGCAGAGTTTCCATGGCCGATGCGCCCCAGGTGCGTGTGTATGGGCCCTTACCTGGCCCGGGCAGTCTCCCGGAGCGCCGCGTGTTGCTGGGCAGTGCCCATGTCAAGGCCGGTGAGTTGATTCCTACGCGCCTGCTGAGTCCGGCCGAAATTGAGGGCGTGCTGTTGCAGTCACTCCCCAAGG
>NZ_JBLIZW010000088.1:0-60134 GCF_048860245.1 Aquabacterium sp.
TTTTCCGCAAAAATTTACGCAAACCCGTAATACAGGTACGTGTAAAACAGCGAGCAGAAAGTATCCTTGGCAACAGGGGATGCCCATTGAGGGCAATTACGGGTTCTTCTGATACTGTTTGGTGCTGGTTGCGGCTCCACCGCCAGACATGAACCCCAAGTGATTCGTCACTTGGGGTTTTTTGTTTTGGGCTTGCGATCAGCGTGACGCAAAGAGCCATCGACGATGAGGGCTTATCGCGAAGCTGTCATGTTGACGCCAGATATTCCTGCCTGAGTTTGTTGCAGGAGATCTGATGTGGACTTGTTGGTGCCGTACGCCAAGACCGACCTTGCGTGGGATGTGATTCGGGGGCGCAGTGTGGCGCTGGATGCTGCCATGCGGGCCTTGTTGATCATGATGGATGGCAAGCGTCCGTTGCGAGACTTGTTGCCCGCCATGAAAGCACTGTCGCTGAAGGTTGAGGACGTCCATGCCCTGATGGAACGAGGCTTTGTGCGTCCCTGCGTGACGGCGAATGCGCAGCAGCGCCGACTGGCGTCGCGTATGGCGTTGCCTGCGGCCGAGCCGGACGAGGCATGTGTGCCATCGCCTCCCCCTGCCGCACCGCAGCAGAAGTCCCTTGCAGCTGCGAAGTTCTATGCCTTAGATCAGTTGGCGCGCATTTTGGGGCGTGCGGATGAGTCTCTCCGTCTGGCGTCCCGAGAAGTCGTCGATCGGGGCACGATGGAGGCATGGTTGCGCCGGTGTCGGCAAGAAATTGAACTGGTGGCCGGCTTGGAACGAGCGGACCTGTTTGCGACGCGGGTATTCGAAGAATTGCCCAAGGCCTGACAGAATCACCCCAGCATGGGAGGGGCGCGATGAAATCAGTGTTGGCAATTCGGCATGTGGCCTTTGAAGACTTGGGTTCGTTTGAAGCAGTCTTTCAGCATCACGGTTTTGATGTGACTTACGTGGATGCGTGTGTGGATGATTTGTCTGCCGTGGATGCCGCGGCACCGGACCTGCTGGTGGTGTTGGGCGGGCCCATCGGCGTCTACGAAGAGGACACTTACCCCTTCATCAGGCGCGAAGTGGCGTTGCTACAGGTTCGGCTCGAACGGCAATTGCCGACCCTGGGCATTTGCTTGGGGGCTCAGTTGATTGCGCGCGCCATGGGGGCTCGTGTGTACCCCGGGCCGGCCAAGGAAATCGGATGGAAGCCGCTGCAACTCACGGAAGCGGGGCGCCACTCGGCGGTGGCGCATCTGGACGGTGCCTCGACGTCCATGCTGCATTGGCATGGTGACACGTTCGACCTGCCTGAGGGTGCGACCTTGTTGGCGTCCACCGATCTGTGTGCGCATCAAATCTTCAGCGTGGGCGCACATGTGTTGGCGTTTCAGTGCCATCCGGAGGTTCTTGGCGACACGCTGGAGCGCTGGTTGGTCGGGCATGCTTGTGAGTTGGCGGCCAATCACATTGACGTGCCTGAATTGCGAGCCGACGGGCTACTGTTCAGCCGGCAACTGGCGCAGCAAGGCGCCTTGTGCCTCACGCAATGGCTCGTTCAAACGGGCCTGGTGAAATAGGCCCAAGCCACTGCAAAAAGTAAAAGGCGCCCAAGGGCGCCTTTTGTTTGCTCAGGGGTTGCGCAGCAAACTGCGCGCAGCCTGATCAGCGATTGCTTTCCTTCACGATCACCCAGTTGCCGCCCAGCTCCTTCCAGGTCAGCGTCTTGGTGGTCTTGTCCTGGAAATTGCTCGACGTGTAGGTCTGGGTAAACGATGTGGTGACCTCGTCGCCCGTTGGTGTGACCTTGATGTTGTCCAACTTCACGTCGATGGCGCCAGGCTTGCTCAGAGCGCGTGTGCGCTCGCCGCGCCATTTTTCGGGGGTGGAACGGGAAGGGGTGAAGCCTTCAGCGTAGAAGCTGAAATACCGGGCGGGGTCCTTCGACATCCACGCTTCGGCCCACGTGCGCAGGCGTTGCCCAACGGTGTCTGCGGCTTGAGTTTGTGTCGATGTCACAGGTTGGATGGCTGGCGCTTCGGCCGGAGCGGAGATCGCAGGCCCCGCCAGTTTGCGAGCCCGTGCGTCCAGGTCGGCGCGACTGGTGCTGGCCACGTCAATGGCTACCACCGGGCAGCGCTGCGAGGCTTCGCTGGCAGACTGCCAGTCCTGCGCACCTTCCGGCACATCGCCCTTGGAGGGGGACAGTCCCAGCGCGGTGGTCAAGTTGTGTCGAGCCGCCTGCGTGCGGGCATAGGCCAGCATCAGGTCGAACTCGGCATTGGCATATGCGCGCTTGGCTGTGTACAACTCGTTTTCGGCGTTCAGCAAGTCCAACAGGCTACGCTGCCCAATGTCGAATTGCTGCCGGTATGCGTCGCGAGCCTTTTCGATGGCCAGAACGTTGCGGTCCAGTGCCTTCAGTTGCTCTTGCAGCTTGTGGATGTCGTTGTGCGCAATGGCTGCCGTTTGGCGGACGTCGCGGCAAGTCTTGTCACGCAGGTCGGCAGCTTGATTGATCAAGTCGGCATACTGGCGCACACGGGCCCGGTCGGAGCCACCGTTGTACAAGTTCCAGTTCAGCACGATCTCGGCAGAGGTGTCACGCTTCTGATCTTGTACGCCGTCGAAATTGCGGCCTGTGCCGCTTCGGACGCGTGCTTCAACCGTGGGTTGATAACGGCTCTCGGCAACTTTGGCTTGTGCTTCTGCAGAACGCAGGTTCTCAACCGCAGCGCTGATCCCCGCATGGTGGGCCAGGGCCTGGTTGATGGTGTCGGCATTGGTGGGCGCGATGTTGCGATCCAGGCCGTTATCCAGGGGCATGCGTGCAGCAGGGGCCTCACCCACGACACGCAGGTAGCGTGCGCTGACATCGTGCTGGTTGGCGATTTCGGTTGTCAGGTTGGACTCGGCCAGTGCCAGGCGAGCGTTTGCCTGTTCGGAGTCCACGCCACGACCGACACCAGCCTTGAACTTGGTTTGCAGTTGATCGAACGCGTATTTGTGCTGGACATAGTTGTCTTCAGCCAGCGCCACCAGCTTGCGGTAGCGCTGTACGTCGATGTAGGCGCGTGTGGCTTCCAGCGCTGTGTCTTCTGTGGCGCTCAGGAATTCGAAATAGCGGGTCAGTCGGGCATGGCTGAGACGCTCGACTTCCTTGCGTGTCGCCAAGCCATCCCACAGCATCTGGCTGGCGCTCAAGGCCAAACCGTTGCGCGACAGGCTTTGCGATTGGGGATTTCTGCTCGTGATGCGATCCTGGTCACGGCCCACGCTGGCCGACAGATCGACATTGGGCAGGTAGGCGCCACGTGCCACATCGATTTCATTGGTGGCGGCACGCATGGCGTTCAAGCGTGCGGTCACATCTGGGTTGCTGTCCAGTGCCTTTTGAACGGCATCAGCCAAGCCGGTTGCTGGAGCGCTTTGGGCTTGTGCGACCAGCGTTGCGCAAGCGAGAGCCAGAGTTGTGAGACCGGTCTTGATCATCTTTTTGTTCATATGCCTTGTGGGTACAACCAAAGTGACTCAATGCGCCGGGTTTGACGCAGGACGACGTATTTTGTCACTAATCGTTTCAAGGGCGCTTCCTTGAGGGTCATTGAGTCAAGGGGGTCAAGTTTTCGCCACATTAGCCGATTGAAAGACGTGTTCCGTCTTTTCGACTTATTCCACGTCAAAGATCTCAGGGGTCGCGCAGCAGTTTGCGCTCGACCTGTTGCGGCGTGGGCAATGGTCATGATGCTCGTTGCGGTGCAATGGGTATCGGTTGCGCTGGCTTGGGACAGTGTGCGCATGCTGTCACAAGCCCAGAAGCTGGGGGCGACGACGTATGCCCGCGCGCAGGCGCTGAGTCAGGAAGTTCGTGAGTCGATGTCGGGTGACGAGTTGGAGCGTCTCAAGGCCGTCAACACTTTCTTCAATCGCCAGATTCTCTATCGAGATGACCGCGAGGTGTGGCAGGTCCCTGACTACTGGGCTTCGCCGCTCGAGACCCTGCAAAAGGGGGCGGGTGATTGCGAAGACTTCGCCATCGGAAAGTATTTTTCCTTGCTCGCGGCTGGCGTGCCGGGGGGCAAGATGCGGCTGGTGTACGTTCGTGCTCAGCTGGGCGGGGGCGTCGTGGCACACATGGTGCTCGCTTACTATGCAGAGCCCAATGCCGAGCCACTGATTCTGGATAACCTGATCACCGATATTCGTCCCGCCTCGCGACGTCCTGACCTGACGCCCGTGTTCAGTTTCAACGCGGAAGGTTTGTGGCAGGGCGTGGGCGGGGCCAGTGCAGGGGATCCCTCGGCGCGCTTGTCTCGTTGGCGCGAAGTGTTGTTGAAAGCCCGTAATGAAGGCTGGTGGCCCTGACAGGCCGCGTGAGTGGAGTGTTTATGTCCTTGATACGTCAGATCTGGGTCTTGTTGCTGGTCACGCTGCTGTTGGCGTTCTTCGGCAGTTTTGCGGTCTGGATGGTTTCGTCGCGTTCCTATCTGGAGACGCAGTTGCGTTTGAAAAATGCAGACAATGCCCAATCGCTGGCCTTGACGCTGTCCCAGCAACATGGGGACCAGGTCGCGATGGAAATGGCATTGACGGCCATGTTCGACACGGGCTTCTATCAACGCATTGCGCTGAAGGATTCGGCAGGTCGTCTGGTGGTCAGCCGCGAAGCCGATGCGCAGACGGTGCGTGAGCAAGCGCCGCAGTGGTTCATTCAGCTGATGCCTGTGGAGTCTTTGGCGGGAGTGGCCCAGGTCTCCGATGGTTGGCGCGCACTGGGTTCGGTCGAAGTGGTGAGCCATTCGGCTTTTGCGCATGGTCAGCTGTGGCAAGGTGCGGTCAAAACCGCAGGCTTGCTGGCCTTGCTGGGGGGCGTGGCGGGGCTCGTCGCGACATTTGGGGTGCGCGGCATTCGTCGCCCTCTGGATGCCACTGTCAATCAGGCGCAGGCCTTGATGGAGCGCCGTTTCGTGACCGTGACCGAGCCGCGCGTGCCGGAGTTGGCGCGCTTGAGCCGTGCCATGAACGCTGTGGTCGTGCGCTTGAAGTCGACGTTTGATGAGCAGTCTTCCCAAGTGGAGCAACTGCGTCAGCAGGCGCACTGTGACCCGCTCACTGGGCTGTCTCACCGCCGCTATTTCATGACCCAGGTGGGGGCTGAACTCAGCAAGGAAGAGGGCTCCGGTTCTGGCGTGCTTTATCTGATCCGGCTGATGGATCTGGCCGGGGTCAATCGCGTGTTGGGGCACCGCACCACAGACGATTTGCTTCAACGGCTGGCCAAGGGCATGGTGGAGGTGTCCAGCGGCGTGTCGGGCGCCGTACACGGGCGGCTGAATGGCGGCGATTTTGCAGTCTGCCTGACCACCGACGATGTGCCTTTGCCTTCCGCCATGGATTACGCCGATGCTTTGCGTCAGGTGTTTGTGCAGCAAGCGGTCAATGCAGCGGTGGTCGTTGGCGGTGTTCAGTGGGTACGTGGGACGTCGCTTCAGCAGGTGTTGGCAACGGCTGACTCGGCACTGGCACAGGCCGAGTCTCGTGGCGCCTTCTCGGTGGAGGTGGCCGAGTTGCCGGATGGCGGCGCGGGCTCCGTGATGGGTGAAGATGCCTGGCGGGCGCGTCTGCAAGCCGCGGTGGAGGCACGTCGCGCCAAGCTGGTGCAGTATCCCGTGGTGGATCGGGCCTTGCTGTTGGTGCATCACGAGTGCCCCATGCGCTTGCAGTTGGATGGGAATGGCGACTTTGAGCCCGCAGCCAATTGGTTGCCCATGGCGCTGCGTTCGGGCCTCATCTCGCAAATCGACGAGCTGGCGGTCACCATGGCCATCGAAGCGATCAGAGAAGATCAACAGCCCCGTGGCATCAACTTGTCTCCGGCATCGTTGCTGGACAGTGGCTTCGTGCCGCATGTGCGTGCGTTGCTGGCCAACGCCCCGGACGTGGCGCACCTGCTGTGGCTGGAAGTGGCCGAGACAGCTGCTGTGGAGCGGTTTGAGTTGGTGCGCGAACTGTGCAAGCAACTTCGGCCATTGGGCGCACGCATTGGTCTGGAGCACGCTGGCGCTCGCCTGGCCAAGATCAATTTCCTATTCGAAGCCGGGTTGGACTACGTGAAGTTGGACCCGTCTGTGGTGCAAGGCGTGTCGCACGATCCGTCACGATCTGCCTTCGTGTCGGCCACGGTCAGCATGTTGCATGGCTTGGGGCTGCAGGTTTACGCCGAGGGCGTGACCGAGACGGCCGACATCTTTGCGCTTCGCCAATGCGGCATGGATGGCATGACGGGGCCGGCCGTACGCTTGACGGCCTGAGGCCTGTCAGCGCTCGCGCATGGCGTAGGCCTGCGCTTTGAGGACTGGCTTGAGCAGGTAAGAAAGAATGGTTTTCTTGCCTGTCAGGACGTCCACTTCGGCCGTCATGCCCGGGATGATGGGCATCTTCTCGCTGAAGTTGGTTTTCTTGGTGCGCACACGGACGACGTAATACGTATTGACGCCGCGCTCGTCGGTCACGGTGTCCGGGCTGATGTTTTCGACAACGGCATCCAGTCCGCCGTAAATCGAAAAGTCATAGGCCGTGAATTTCACGGTGGCAGCCTGGCCTGGATGGATGAACGCAATGTCCTTGGGCTGAACGCGAGCTTCCAGAACCAGCGCATCGTCCAGGGGAACCACCTCGACGATGTCTTTGCCAGGCGTCACGACGCCACCCACCGTGTTGGCCAGCAGGCGCTGTACCCGACCGCGAACGGGGGACTTCACCTGCGATTTGTCCACCTTATCGGCCAGCGCCACGGCGCCTTCCGTCAGGGCATTCAGGCGCGCCAGCACCTCCGACAATTCCTTGCGGGCATCGTTGCGGAACGACAGATCCGTTTCCTGAATCTTGCGGGTGGCTTCCATGATGGCGGCCTCCGCGCGAGCGGCCTGTGCCCCCGCTTGCTCCATGTCGCCGCGTGCGCGGCTCACATCGCGTTCAAGACGCAGAATGTCCACTTCCGACACGGCACCGCTGTTCAGCAGCGGCCGGGTCTTGGTCAGCTCTTGCTGAGCCAGATCCAGGCTGCGTGTGGCGGAGGTGCGCCGCGCAGTGGCTTCGCTCAGTTCCTGTCGACGCTGGGCCAGTTGCTGCTGACTGATGGAGACCAGTGCCTCGAGTTCTGACCTGCGGGAGTCGTACAACTGGCGCTCTTCATCGACGATGCGTTGGGCCTCGGGGTCATCCGATGGCACCGACGGTGGAACGAAGGGGGAGCCTTCCGCCAAGGCCTTGAGTCGGGCCTGCTTGACGCGCAGCGAGAAGACCTGCGCCGCGCTTTCACGCACACCTGAATTGGCGCGTGTTTCGTCAATTTTGAGCAGCAACTGGCCAGCCTCGACCACGTCACCCTCTTTGACCAGAATCTGCGACACCACGCCACCGTCCAGAGACTGAATCACCTGCAGTTGGCGAGACGGGATGACCTTGGCCTCGCCTTTGGTCACCTCGTCGATTTCAGCGAGCGAGGCCCAGATCAGCAAGATGGCGGTGAGCAACACCGCACTCCTGACGAGTGTTTGTGCGCGATAGGTCCCCGTGGTGGACATCACCGCGTCGGCCTCTTGCTCGAAATCGCGCATGCCGCCCAACGCTGCCGCCGTGGCATCGACCCTGGCGCCGGTCAGCCTGTCCAGCAGTTTGTCGGTGACTGGGGCAATGCCTTCGCGAATGCGTTCCAGCAGCGTGATGACCTTGTGTCCGGCGTTCAGAATGGGTTTCATGTTGCGCACTCCTGGCCGACTCACGATGCGCGGGCGATGCGGCCCGCAGCCAGTGCCTGCATGATTTGCTCGCGCGGACCGTCTGCCACGATCTTGCCTTGGTCCACCACGATCACGCGGTCGACGAAAGCCAGCATGGAAGTGCGGTGCGTGACCAGCACGACGGTTTTGCCTTGCGTGAAGGCTTGCATGCGCTGGGTGACTTGGGCCTCGGTGGAGAAGTCCATGGAGCTGGTGGGCTCGTCCAGCAACAAGATGGGGGCGTTGTGCAGAACCGCGCGCGCAATACCGACGCTTTGTCGTTGGCCGCCCGAGAGCAGTTCACCGCGTTCACCGACCTGCATGTCAAAGCCTTGCGGGTGGCGTTGGACGAAGTCCGTCAAGGCTGCGGTGTCGGCTGCAGCGACGATGGCGTCATCCTGCGCATGGGGATAGCCGAAGGTGATGTTGTCTCGCAAAGAACCGTAGAACAAGGTGACGTCTTGCGACACGCTGCCAATGTTGCGCCGCACGTCGGCGGGGTCGAGCTGACGCATGTCGATGCCATCGAGCAAAACGGCACCATCGGCAGGCTGATACAGCCCCATGATCAGTTTCTGAAGCGTACTTTTGCCCGAGCCAACCTTGCCGATGAGGGCCAACTTCTCGCCGGGGGCGATCTTGAAGCTGACGTCACTCAGCGAGTTGTCTTCGCGATTGGGGTAGGCAAAGGAGACGTGCCGGAATTCGATTTCACCCTTGAACTCGCGGCGCTGAATGAAGCTGGAACCTTCAGGCCGCTCCACCGGGCGACTCATGATGGCCTCCAGCGACTCCAGGGCCGTTCGGGCGCCCTGATACTGCATCAGCAAACCCACAATCTGGCCGGCAGGGGCCAGTGCCCGTCCTGCCAGCATGGTCGAGGCGATCAAGCCCCCCATGGTCAATTGTTTTTCGCCAATCAGGTAGACACCGATGAGGATGATGGCCACCGAGACCATTTGCTGCAGCGTGGCCGTGCTGTACAAGGCCGCAGACGACAGCCCGCGCATCTTGACGTTCAACGAAGACAGAAACCGGTTGGCACGCTCCCAGCGCGCCTGAATCACGCCTTCGGCGCCTTGCGCCTTGATGGTCTCGATCCCCGTGAGGCTTTCAACCAGCGTGGCATTGCGTTGGGCGGAGGCCTGATAGGTGCTTTGCGACAACTCATGCAGCCGGTGTTGCAGCACATAGGCTGACACGATCACGATGGCGAAGATGGTCAGCACCGGCAAGATGAGCCAAGGTGAAATCCATGCCATCACAAAGATGAAAAGGATGGCAAACGGCAGGTCAATCAGCGCGGTGACCGTGCTGGACGCGATGAAGTCGCGCACCTGCTCAAAACCACGCAGGTTGGATGCGAACGATCCGACGGACTGAGGACGATGTTCCAGCCGCATGCCCAGCACGCGCTCCATCAGCGTGGCCGAGATCTGAACGTCAATGCGAGCGCTGGCTTCGTCCACAAAGTGGCTTCTGAGCAGGCGGATGAAAAAGTCGCCCCCCAGCACCAGGGTGATGCCCAACGCCAGAACCCACAGGGTTTCGACCGCGTGGTTGGGGACCACCCGGTCGTAGACGTTCATGGAGAAGATGGGGAAGGCCAGTGCGAACAGGTTGATCAGCAGCGCCGCCCACATCACGTCGCGATACACGAAGCGCTGGGCCAAAACGGGGCCCCAGAACCAGTGCCCTGAACGGGTGGCCCGAATTTCTGGCGTTCTGGCATCGAAACGGAAACGAGGTCGGGCAAAGAGCACGACCCCGCTGAAACGCAGCGTCAAGGCCTCTGTGTCCAGCACGATTTCGCCTTGCCCGGTTTCTGGCATGAGGACACGCCATTGAGCATCGCTGGTGCGCCCCAGCAGCACACAAGCCCGGTTGCCGTGCAGGATCAGGATGGCGGGCAAGGTGACCGCATCAATCTGATCGAGCTTCAGTCGCTGCAGTTTGGTGCTCAGGCCTGCGCGTGCCGCAGCACGCTCAGCGAGGGAGACGGTCAAGGCACCGCGCCCCACTGGCAGTCCTGCTGCGAGCGATGCCCGTGAGGCCGGCAGGCCGTGGAGATGGCAAACCTCGACCAGACAGTCCAGCAACGGATCGGGGCTGATCAGGTCATCGCGCAAGCGGGGCGCATCACTGTTGGTCGGTGTGGAGGTCACAGGTGCTTGAGGTGCGTTCATGGCTGCGGGCTGCTGTCAGCGGATATCGGCGCAGTGCACATCAAATTGACCCCTCTTGCGATCATCAAAGAAGCGCTGTAGGGTCATGCGAACCGTGCGGAAGGCCAGTTCGTCCCAAGGGATTTCATCCTCGCGGAAGAGGCGCGCTTCCATGGTCTCTGGACCCGGATCGAACGTCGGGTCGAGCAAGCGTGCGCGGTAAAACAGATGGACCTGACCGGCTGCAACCACATTGATGATGCTGTAGAGCCCCTGCATCTCAATGTTGGCGCCCGCTTCTTCATGGGTTTCGCGCGCGGCACCTTCTTCGGTTGTTTCGCCCAGCTCCATGAAACCGGCCGGGAGCGTCCATAAACCCTTGCGCGGCTCAATGTTGCGCTTGCACAGCAGGACTTGCTCGCCCCAGACGGGGACCGTGCCCACGACATTGAGCGGGTTGACATAGTGGATGTGCCCGCAAGAGGGGCAGACAGCCCGTTCGCGGTTGTCGTCGGCAGGCACCTTGTGCTCGACTGGGGTGCCACAGACCTGGCAGTGCTCGATTCGGCGTGAAAACAGCATCCCTGCAGTGTAGGGCAACCCGGTGCGGGCTCATCGTCGTGTTTTCAATCGCGTCACCCACGGCGCAAAGGCCTCTTGGACCTGCAGCGGGGCGCCACGGTGCCAAAACACAGAGCGTCGAATCCAGTCTGGTGTCGGTCCGTGTGTGATGCCGGCAAGGCCTGGGTGACGTCGCCACTGACGATCCATGCGCTGGCGCTGACTGGCATGTCGTTGAATTCGCTGGTGTGTCAAAGGTTCACGGCGCACTTGGCGGTGTGAGAACAGCAGTTCAGCCAGCGGTCGGGCGCCCAACCCCTTGATGGCGCGCCACGGACCTTTGACGGCCCGCGAAGGGGTGCTGCTGCGAGCCCACACTGCAGGTTGGCCGTTCACGCTCAAGATGACCTCTCGGACATGGCCTTGCGTTGTTCGGATGACCTCACGTTCCTGCCGCCAGAGCTTGGCTGAGCCTTGGAACACCACTTGGACGGTGACCGTGCCATGCTCGCGCAAGCGGGCGGTCAAGGAACCCGGGGCGGTCAGCCACGCCTTCAGTGATGGTCGCGTTGCCCCCGCCCGACTGACTCGCGAGGCATGCGGGCGTCGGACCTGACGGTGTCCGAATCCTGATGGGCGAGCGTGGTGCGACATGGCAAGTGCGGTCTGGCGGGGTAGCATCGGGGCTGGATCATAGCGGCCCGATGCGTCAGTTGTCCCCATGTCAGTTTCCCTCCTTTCTTCGTCTCGTGTGGCGGCTGATCTGCCTGATGGATGGATGCATGTCCATCTTGGGCGTGGCGTGGGCGCGATCATGTCTGCGCGGCACGGGGGCATCAGCGAAGGCACCTATGCCCAATGCAACCTGGGTGACCATGTCGGGGATCAGCCTCATGCGGTGGATCGCAACCGACAGGTGTTTGGCAGCGCCATCAAAGCAGAGCCTGTGTGGCTGACCCAGGTTCACGGTCATCGTGTGGTCAGGCTCAGCCGTCGTGCAGCCCCTGCCAGTGCCGTGGACTGGATTGACGTGTCTCAGGCCAACGTGCAACCGCAGGCCGATGGTGCGTTGACCACCGAGCCTGGGATTGCCTGCACGGTCATGGTTGCAGATTGCTTGCCAATTCTGTTGGCTGCGCCTGGCAAGAAGGGCGTTGCTGCGCTTCATGCGGGGTGGCGGGGTTTGGCCGGGGCAGGGGCGATGGGCGGCGTGGGCATCGTGCACAACGGCGTGCGCGCGCTGTGCGAAGCGACCGGGTGTGATCCTGCTGCCTTGCGCGCTTGGCTGGGCCCTTGCATTGGGCCTCGCCAGTTCGAGGTCGGGGCCGATGTGCTGGCGGGGTTTGGTGCTGACCCGGCGTCTCCCAAAGCGCATCGGCGCTTTCTTCAAGCTCCGGACGCAGCCGATGGCCCACGCTGGATGGCCGACTTGCCCGGGTTGGCCCAAGACGTGTTGCACCAAGTTGGTGTGCTGGACATTGGGGGCGGGCGGTGGTGTACCGCCAGCGATGCCTCAAGGTTCTTTTCGTTCCGGCGCGACCGGGTCACTGGCAGGCAGGCTGCCAGCATCTGCCTGCGCTGAGGCGGCTTGCTCGGCAGCCTGTCTGGCTTTGCGGCGTGCCGGCGTGCTGAGGACATACATCACCAGCGCGACAGGCGCCACGCCATAGAACAGCAAGGTGATGATCGCACCGAGGATGGTGCCTTGCGGGTTGGTGGCCTCAGCCATGGCCATCATGATGGCCACGTACATCCAGGCGATTGCGACGATCCACATTCGTTTCGGGGGCTAATAGGGGAAAACGCTAGGTATTCTCTTCGGCGCTTGGCATTGCCGTTGCTAGCTCAGAGTCAGAATACAGAAACATTCAGGGTTCATGATTGGAACCGAACAATCACGGAGAAACGAGGAGAGTTATGGCGGTAACACCACGGTCGCGGTCTGTTCGTGCGACCTCAACAGAAGCGAAGAAAGCTGGCACCACTGCATCGAAGCCGGCTGATACGTCTCCCAAAGCCAGCGCTGCCAAGCGCTCTCCTGTGCGCAAAAAAGCGCCTGTGACTCAGCCGACACCTGAGGTGGTTGATGCCCAAGCCAAGGCGGCGCCGCAAGAGGCATCGGCCGAGCGTCAAAGTGCGACCGGTACGACTTCACACGCATCGGCATTCGAGCAAATGATGTCGTCGTTTCAGTTGCCTGGCTTCGACCAGTCGAAGTGGACGGCACCCTGGGCGGAACAATGGAGCAAGCTGCAAGGCGGGCTGCCCGGCATGAAGGAGTTGCCCGGCTTCAATGCGGATTTGCTGGCCCCCATGAAGCAGGCCATGGATTCGTTGGGGCAAAGCATGCAAGCCAGCTTGTCATCCATGGCAGGGCTGAGCGTGCCGAGCGAGCAACTGCAGGCCATTCAGCAAGAGTATCTGCAACAAGCGACCGAGCTTTGGAATGCCGCTTTGCAGCATCCCGACCAGATCAAGGCGTCTGATCGACGCTTTGCTGCGCCGGAGTGGAACAGTCAGCCAGGCAGCGCCTTCATGGCGTCGATGTATCTGCTGAACTCGCGTACGCTGCAAAAACTGGCTGATCAGCTGCAGGGCAATGAGAAGGCGCGGCAGCGCGTGCGCTTTGCCGTTCAGCAGTGGGCTGATGCCGCGTCTCCCAGCAACTTCCTGGCTTTCAATCCAGAGGCGATCAAGAAGGCCGTGGAGACCAAGGGTGAAAGCTTGCAGCAGGGCTTGCAGCACTTGTTGCATGACATCCGCCAGGGGCACATGTCTCAGACCGACGAGTCGGTGTTCGAGGTAGGCAAGAACGTGGCGACCACCGAAGGCGCGGTGGTGTTCGAGAACCCGTTCTTCCAGTTGATCGAATACAAGCCGCTCACCGCGAAGGTGCACGAAACGCCCTTCCTGTTTGTGCCACCTTGCATCAACAAGTACTACATCCTGGACTTGCAGCCCGATAACTCGCTGGTGCGTTACCTGCTGGAGCAGGGGCATCGCGTGTTCATGGTCAGTTGGGTGAATGCAGACGAGTCGCTCGCGAAAGCGACCTGGGATGACTACATCGAGTCTGGCGTCATCAAGGCGATCGACACCACGCGTGACATCACCGGCGCCGATCAGATCAATGCGCTGGGCTTCTGTGTCGGGGGCACCTTGCTGGCTTCTGCGCTGGCGACCCTGGCGGCCAAGGGACGCAAACCTGTCGCCAGCCTGACCTTGCTCACCACGTTCCTGGATTTCGGTGACACCGGCATCATGGATGTGTTTGTGGACGAGGCCATGGTGCGTCTGCGTGAAATGACCTTGGGCCCCAGCAGCCCACAAGGTGGTGGCTTGATGAAGGGCTCGGAGTTGGCGGCCACCTTCTCGTTCTTGCGCGCCAACGATCTGGTCTGGAACTACGTGGTGGGCAATTACCTCAAAGGGGAGATGCCACCCCCGTTTGACCTACTGTACTGGAACAGTGACAGCACCAATCTGCCAGGCCCCATGTACACCTGGTACCTGCGTAACACCTACCTTGAAAACAACTTGTGCAAGCCCGGTGCAGTGACGGTGTGTGGCGAGCCGCTGGATCTGTCCTTGCTGGACATGCCGGTGTTTGTGTACGGCTCGCGTGAAGATCACATCGTGCCCTGGCAGTCTGCCTACGCTTCGACCCAACTGTTGAGTGGCCCGGTGACCTTTGTGCTGGGTGCCTCGGGCCACATCGCAGGTGTGATCAACCCACCCGCCAAGAAAAAGCGCAGTCACTGGGTAACAGGGGCGTCTGTTCGCCAACTGCCGGCCACAGCGGATGCCTGGATGGCTTCTGCCTCAGAACAGGCAGGGAGCTGGTGGCCCGTGTGGTCCGCTTGGCTGAGCGAGCACGCTGGTGGCACGGTTAATGCACCGCGTCAGCTTGGCAGCAAGAGCCATCCCGCCATGGAGTCTGCGCCCGGACGTTACGTGTTGCGCAAGGCCTGATTTTTCTCCAATAACGTCAATTGCTTGAAGGAGCACAGACATGACCGACATCGTCATCGTGGCCGCAGCGCGAACCGCTGTGGGCAAATTCGGCGGTTCGCTGGCCAAGACCCCGGCCAGCGAGCTTGGTGCCGTGGTGATCAAGGATCTGCTGCGTCGCACCGGTGTATCCGGCGACCAGATCAGTGAGGTGATCCTGGGTCAGGTGCTTCAGGCTGGGTGCGGGCAGAACCCGGCTCGTCAAGCGGTCATCAAGGCGGGTTTGCCGCACAGTGTGCCTGCCATGACGATCAACAAAGTATGCGGCTCGGGATTGAAGGCCGTGATGCTGGCTGCGCAGGCCATTCGCGACGGCGACGCCGAGATCGTGATTGCTGGTGGTCAGGAAAACATGAGCATGTCGCCGCATGTGGTGCCGAACTCGCGTGACGGCATGCGCATGGGCAACTGGCAAATGGTTGACACCATGATCAACGATGGTCTGTGGGACGTCTACAACCAGTACCACATGGGCATCACCGCCGAAAACGTGGCCAAGCAATACGGCATCACGCGCGAAGAGCAGGATGCGCTGGCATTGGCGTCTCAGCAGAAGGCGGCCGCTGCACAGGATGCTGGGCGTTTCAAGGACGAAATCGTGCCCGTGCTGATTCCCCAGCGCAAAGGTGACCCGCTGGTGTTTGACGCCGACGAGTACCTGAACCGCAAGACATCTGCCGAGGCTTTGGCGGGCTTGCGTCCCGCGTTTGACAAGGCTGGCAGCGTGACCGCTGGCAATGCGTCCGGGATCAATGACGGTGCAGCAGCCGTGATGGTGATGAGCGCAGCCAAGGCCAAGGAATTGGGCCTGACGCCCATGGGACGCATCGCGTCGTATGCGAATGCCGGTCTGGATCCTGCCTACATGGGCATGGGGCCGGTGCCTGCATCACGCCGCGCCCTGGAGCGCGCCGGTTGGACACCGGATCAACTGGATCTGCTGGAAATCAATGAAGCCTTCGCCTCCCAGGCCTGTGCGGTGCACAAGGAAATGGGCTGGGATACCAGCAAGGTCAATGTGAACGGCGGTGCGATCGCCATTGGTCACCCCATTGGCGCGTCGGGTTGCCGCGTGCTGGTGTCTTTGTTGCATGAAATGTCCCGCCGTGATGCCAAGAAGGGCATTGCGTCGCTGTGCATCGGTGGCGGGATGGGCGTGGCCCTGACCATCGAGCGTTGAGTTACTCAGTTCATAAATTCATCCCCAAGAGGAGTCAAACATGAGTCAAAAAGTAGCGTACGTGACCGGTGGCATGGGTGGCATCGGGACATCGATTTGCCAGCGTCTGCACAAGGATGGCTACAAGGTCATTGCAGGTTGCGGTCCAAGCCGTGATCACGCCAAGTGGCTGGATGAGCAGAAGGCGCTGGGCTACACCTTCTACGCTTCGGTGGGGAACGTTGCGGACTGGGATTCGACGGTTGAGGCGTTCCGCAAGACCAAGGAAGAGCATGGCCCCATCGACATCCTGGTCAACAACGCCGGTATCACACGCGACGGCATGTTCCGCAAAATGACCAAGGCGGATTGGGATGCCGTGATGGACACCAACCTGAACAGCCTGTTCAACGTCACCAAGCAGGTGATTGACGACATGGTGGACCGTGGTTGGGGTCGCATTGTCAACATCAGCTCGGTCAACGGTGAAAAGGGTCAGTTCGGGCAGACCAACTACTCTGCCGCCAAGGCGGGCATGCACGGTTTCACGATGGCCTTGGCGCAAGAAGTGGCCAGCAAAGGTGTGACCGTGAACACGGTGTCGCCGGGTTACATCGGGACAGAAATGGTGCGCGCCATCCGTCCCGATGTGCTGGACAAGATCGTTGCAACCATCCCGGTGAAGCGCCTGGGGGCGCCGGAGGAAATCGCCTCCATGGTGTCATGGGTCGCCAGTGAAGAAGCCGGCTTTGCCACCGGTGCGGATTTCTCCGTTAACGGTGGTCTGCACATGGGCTAAGTCTCCTGGCCCACTCACATGGGTTGCTCCATGTGATTCGACTGCATCCCGCCCCACCGTCAAGGTGTTGGCGGGATTTTTCATGGCTTCAAGCTGCCGCTTCTTGTTCGATCACCAGGCGATCCAAAGCTGCGCACACTTCGGCAAAGCGACCCGTGATGACGGTTCTGCGAACGTCGCTGGGGTCGGAGCTGATGCGAACGGCATGGTCTGGTGTCCGCCGAGCATCGTGAGGGCGCAAGGCAATCACGTTGTGGGTGGTCGTGGCCGCATGAGGCGGAACCGTCCAGGGTGTGATGGGGCGGGGGCGGATGGGCTGCGGTTCCTTCGGTGCGTTGCCGGACTGGGCCTGTTGTGCCGCAGGAACCAGCATGGGCATGTTTGCACGCTGGATTTGACGGAGGAAAAATGCACGAGCCAGATGGTGAATCATGGTGAACTCCTGATGACAGCAATGAAGTTCGGCAGGATTCCAGCAACACGTCTCCCTGCGGGATTGCGCAATCAGATGTGATGGCGCGAATGCCCGCCACCCGCAAGGTGACGACGAAAAGGGATCAGATCAGCGGCTGGTTGCGGATCAGTCCTACGGCCAGACCTTCCAGTTCAAAGTCTGGGGAGTCTGGCGTGACCACAATGGGTTGGAAGTCTGGGTTCTCGGGCAGCAACTCAATGCCTTGAGCCGTGCGTTGAAAGCGTTTGACGGTGACCTCGTCACCGATGCGGGCGACCACGATTTGTCCATTGCGAGCTTCGCGTGAGCGTGCAACAGCCAGCAGGTCGCCGTCCAAAATACCGATGTCCTTCATGCTCATGCCACGCACGCGCAGCAGGTAGTCAGGGCGCTTGGCGAACAAACTGGGCTCGACCGCGTAGGTTTGCTCGACATGTTCTTGCGCCAGAATGGGTTGCCCGGCAGCCACACGGCCGACCAGGGGCAGCACCAGTTGTTCCAGTCCGGGCAAGGCCAAGCTGAAAGGTAAAGACCCGCTGCTGCTCTTGGTGCTGGCGGCTTGCTTGCGGTTTTCGTTGACGGAGCGGAGGGTGTCGGCCTTCAGTCGGATGCCGCGAGAGGTGCCCCCCACCAGTTCGATGACACCCTTGCGCGCGAGGGCTTGCAGGTGCTCTTCTGCCGCATTGGCAGAGCGAAAACCCAACTCTGCTGCAATTTCAGCGCGAGTTGGCGGCGCGCCGGTGCGGGCAATGGCGCGCTGGATCAACTCGAAAATCTGTTGCTGGCGCGGCGTCAGTTTGGGTTTATCGTTCGTCATCGCGTATGGCCTCAGAGGGCTGTAGGTGAAGCGTCAGAATCGATGCTTGCTGTCATTTTATACAGGACTGTTTGTTTGTCCAGTATTTTCGCAAAGGTGTGGTGTGAGCGCTCAGCGTGTGGTCATTTTGGGTACGGGGGGCACCATTGCCGGAACGGGTGATGACCCGGGGCGTGCTTGGTCTTACCGTGCCGCGCGGTTGTCGGTCGAGCAATTGGTGACGGCGGTGCCCGCGTTGGCGGCTGTCCCGCTGGAAACCATGCAGGTTGCCCAGATCGACAGCAAGGACATGACGTGGGCGGTGTGGCGGGCGCTGGGGCAGGCGCTGGCGGCTCAGCTGAGTCGGGCGGATGTGGCTGGCGTGGTGGTCACGCACGGAACGGACACGCTGGAAGAAACCGCTTGGTTGCTGAACGCCTTGCATGACGGCAGCAAGCCGGTGGTGTTGACGGCAGCAATGCGGCCGGCCACAGCCCCGGACGCCGATGGGCCGCGCAACTTGCTCGATGCGGTGCATGCGGTGCAAGCCTTGTCAGCACGTCAGGTGGGCGGGGTGTTTGTGGTCATGCAGTCCGTGGCATGGCCTGCGCAACATGTTCGCAAGGCGCACAGTCATGCGCTGGATGCGTTCGACGGTGGTGGTGCAATGCCAGTTGGGCGAGTGGACTCGCAAGGTGTGTGGAACTGGTCTTTGCAAGACGCACCAGCCTGCGGTGGAGTGGGGTGGCCATGGCTGGACATGGTGCCGCCTCGCGTCGAGATCGTCACGAGTCATGCCGACGCTGATGGTTGGGTGGTTGATGCCCTCGTGGCGCACTCGCAAGTCAGCGCACAGCGGCCTTTGCGCGGCCTTGTGGTGGCATCGACCGGGCACGGCACCCTTCATGAGGGCATGACGGCCGCGTTGGTCCGGGCAGCGTCAGCGGGGGTTTTGGTGTGGCGAAGCTCGAAGGTGGCTCGAGGGGGTGTCATGCCCAGAGAAGGCGACCGTTGGACTGGTGTGCCTGGGCTGACTGCCTCGCAGGCCCGCGTGGCAATGATCTTGCATTTGCTGGGGGCCTGCGTCAGGAAATAAATGTCGGGAGGTCAGCTCGACGATTGACGGTGGTGTCCAGCTCGTCGGTCGGCTTGCCGCCCGCCAGGGCACTGCGATATTGCTTGGCTGTGCTCTGGAACGAACGCTATCTTGTCGTTCAATTGTGAAACTGTGATGACAGTGGGCCAGGCTTCATCGCCCGCCGGTGACATCCAGAATGGCGCCAGCGGTGTAGCTGGCCGCATCCGACAACAGCCACACGATCGCTTGCGCGACTTCGTCTGGTTGGGCGGCCCGTCCCATGGGTAAGGTGGGCGCCAGGCGTGTTGCGCGATCCGGTTCTCCTCCGGTGGCGTGAATGCCCGTGTCGGTGATGCCCGGTCGCACGGCACAAACTCGGATGCCATCGGCCGCAACCTCTTTGGCCAGCCCTTGCGTCAGCACGTCTATGGCGCCTTTGCTGGCCGCGTAATCCACGTACATGGCGGGGGCGCCACTGCGCACGGCGCTGCTGGATACGTTGACAATGACGCCACCGTGTCCACCATGGCGCCACGACATGCGGCGAATGGCCTCTTTGGCGCACAGCATGGGTCCGACGACATTGACCGCCATCATGCGCTGCAGGCGGGCGGCAGACATGTCTTCCAGTCTGGCGGTTCGATCAATGATCCCTGCGTTGTTGACCAGTCCCGTCAAGGGAGGGAGTGATCGATCGGCCTCTTCAAAGAGACGGAGCACATCGGTTTCTTCGGCCAAGTCGCCTTGCGCGATGACGGCTTGCGGCGCGCCCAGCCGCAGGCATTCGGCCGCAACGGCCAAAGCAAGGTCCGCATGAGCAGCGTAGTGAATCAGCAGCGAGTGCCCTTGTCGAGCCAGTAATCTGGCGCATGCCGCGCCAATGCCTTGGCTGGCACCTGTGATCAGCGTAACGGGTTTCATGGTTTGACTTTACATTGCCTTAACCTCGGCGTTGCGCTCGGGCAATCGAGACGGTGGACACTACAAGCATGACGACAATCAGCATGAAGAAATGGTTCTCTGGCTGGCGCCTGGCGGCCGGTGTGGTGATTCTGGCGGCCGCGGGCTGGGGTGTGAAGGCGGTTTTGTTTCCGCCTAAGGCTGCCCCCCAAGTCATCACGGCCAAGGTCGAGCAGACGGACATGGAAGACACCGTTCTGGCAACGGGCACCATTGAAGCCAGCAAGGAAGTCAGCGTGGGTGCGCAGGTCTCGGGGCAGATCAAGCGTCTGCATGTGGATCTGGGTGACCACGTCAAGGTGGGCCAACTGATCGCAGAGATTGACTCGACCACCCAGCAGAATGCCTTGCGCAACGCCGAGGCCCAGGTGGCGCTTTTGCAGGCGCAGTTGCAGGCCAAAAAGGCCTTGCTGAAGCAGGCCGAGTTGAGCTTCAAGCGCAAGCAAGAGTTGTTCAAGCAGGACGCCGGTTCGCGTGCGGACCTGGAGGATGCCGAGGCCAGTCTGTCGACCACCAAGGCTGAAATCGCGGCGCTGGAGGCTCAGATTCGCCAGGCCAATATTTCGGTGGACACGGCCAAGGTGAACCTGGGGTACACGCGCATCGTGGCGCCCATTGATGGCGTGGTGACCGGGGTGCTGGCCGAAGAGGGGCGCACGGTGAATGCTGCGCAATCGGCGCCAACCATCATCAAGTTGTCGAAGGTGGATCAGGTTCGCATCAAGGCGCAGATTTCCGAAGCCGATGTTGTGCGTGTGAAGCCGGGCTTGCCGGTTTACTTCACGATTTTGGGGGAACCTCAGAACCGCTATGACGCCAAACTGAGTGCGATTGAGCCGGTGCCAGAGTCGGAGCAGGTCGATACCACCACCAAGACGACCACGACGACCAGTTCTTCCACCACCACCGCGATTTACTACAACGGCCTGTTCGACGTACCCAATCCGGAGGGGAAGTTGCGCGTGGCCATGACCGCGCAGGTGTTCATTGTTTTGGCCAAGGCAGACAAGGCCTTGGTGATCCCGGCGACTGCCTTGGGTGCGAGGGACCGCAAGACCAAACAGTACACGGTGCGGGTCTTGACCACAGAGGCCAATGGCGAGAAGAAGATCGAGCCTCGTCAAGTGCGCGTCGGGTTGAACAATCGCGTTCAGGCTCAGGTTCTGGAAGGCTTGAAGGCGGGCGAAGAAGTCGTGGTGGGCGAGGCGGCTGGCAAGTCGGGTGACGGCAGTGGCGCACGTCCTCCACGCATGTTCTGATGCCATGAGTGATCATTTGTCATCTGTTGTTGCGCCCGCCTTGCTGGAGGTCGTGGACCTGTGGCGAGAGTTCCCCTCTGGCGAGGGGAGTGTGGCGGTGCTCAAAGGCATCAACCTGCGCATTCAGTCGGGCGAGATGGTGGCCATCATGGGCGCCTCGGGGTCCGGGAAGTCCACGTTGATGAACATCCTCGGCTGCCTGGATCGGCCGACGCGCGGTGTCTACAAGGTCAATGGGCAAGAGACGGGACAACTGGGGCCCGATGAGCTGGCCCGCTTGCGCCGAGAGCACTTCGGATTCATCTTTCAGCGCTACCACCTGCTGGGTGATTTGACGGCGAAAGGCAACGTCGAGATACCGGCCATTTACGCCGGACACAGCAAGTCGGAGCGTGATGTGCGCGCAGCTGCCTTGCTGGGCCGGCTGGGTTTGGGTGAGCGCACGGAACATCGGCCCGGGCAGTTGTCAGGTGGTCAGCAGCAGCGCGTGAGCATTGCGCGGGCCCTGATGAACGGTGGAGACGTCATCTTGGCTGACGAACCCACGGGCGCCTTGGACAGTGCCAGCGGGGCGGAGGTGATGCGGATCTTGCAGGAGCTGCATGCCGAGGGACACACCGTCATCATCGTGACGCACGATGCCAAAGTGGCGCAGCATGCGCAGCGCATCATCGAGGTGTCCGATGGGCAGATCCTCAGTGATCGAACCAATCCGGATGCCACACCGAATGCAGACCTGCGGGCGACCCAGCCACAGGAGCCCCATCCTTGGCGCGCGCATTGGGATCGATTTTCGGAGGCGTTCACCATGGCGTTGCGTGCCATGGCAGGGCATCGTCTGCGGACCTTGCTGACGATGCTGGGCATCATCATTGGCATTGCGTCGGTGGTGTCGATGGTGGCCTTGGGTGAGGGGTCACGTCAGCGTGTCTTGAAAGACATCTCTGCCATGGGGACCAACACGATCGACGTGTTCTCGGGCAAGAACTTTGGGGATCGTCAGGCATCCAAGATTCGCACCTTGGTGCCGGCCGATGCCGAGGCTTTGGCGCAACTGGGCTATGTCGACAGCGTGACGCCCACCGTCAACACCAGTGTCACGCTGCGACGTGGCAACGTGGAAGCCACCGCCAACGTGACGGGGGTGGGGGACCAGTTTTTCCGGGTCAAGGGCTACACCATGGCGCAAGGCCAGGAGTTCGATGCCGAGGGCGTTCGGCGTCAGTCTCAGGAGGCCGTGATTGACCCTGCGACCCGCAAAGCGCTGTTTGCCGAATGGGAGAACCCGGTTGGCCAAGTGATTTTCCTGGGCAGCGTGCCGGTGCGGGTCATTGGCGTGACGGCGCCCCAGGAAAGTGGCTTCCTGATGTCGGATAACTTGAACGTGTGGGTGCCGTACACCACCGCGATGCGACGGTTGCTGGGGCAATCACACGTGCGCAGCATCACGGTGCGTGTGAGTGACAGTGCGCCGTCGGTAGCGGCCGAAGAAGGTATCACCAAGTTGTTGACGCAGCGGCATGGCACCCAAGACTTCTTTTTGCGCAACAGTGACAGCATCCGTCAGACGATCGAGAGCACCACGCAAACGATGACCTTGCTGATTTCGTCCATCGCGGTGATCTCGCTGATTGTGGGTGGGATTGGCGTGATGAACATCATGCTGGTGTCGGTCACCGAGCGCACGCAGGAGATTGGCGTGCGCATGGCGGTGGGGGCGCGGCAGAGCGACATCCTGCGGCAGTTCTTGATCGAGGCCGTTCTGGTGTGCCTGATCGGGGGCGTGCTCGGGATCGGCCTGGCATTGGGCATTGGGGTGCTCTTTGCCAAGATCGGTGGGTCGTTCCAGATGGTGTATTCGGTGAGTTCGATCGTGGCGGCCTTTGGTGTGTCGTCGCTGATCGGGGTGGTGTTTGGGTTCCTGCCTGCTCGCAATGCGGCGCGTCTGGACCCGGTTGAGGCCTTGTCGAGGCAATGATGCAGATGCAAAACAAGGGCTTGCGCCAAGCGACTTTGTCTGTGACGGTGCTGGCGGCATTGACGCTGGGGGCGTGTGCAGGACCCACGGCTTATCAGCGGCCATCGGTGACGGTGCCAAATGCGTGGCAGCAAGAGGCGGTGAAGCACGATGCCGATGTGCGGGCCCAACAAGACTTGTCGCCATGGTGGCAGCGCATGGGCGATCCGGTGCTGGTGCAGCTGATTGATGAAGCACTGGCGCGCAACAACAATTTGGCGCAAGCGGCGATCAAGGTGCAGCGTGCGCAGCGGGTGGCCGGTCAGGCTGCCAGCGATCAACTGCCGTCCGTGAAGGTGCAGGGCTCGTCCACGGCTTCTCGCCCCTTGGATGGTGGCAGCACGACGCGTGTGAGTGCCGCCACCGCGTCGGTCAGTTGGGAACTGGATCTGTGGGGGCGCTTGAGCGCAGCCCGCAGTGCGGCTGAATGGGAGGCTCAGGCGACCGAGGAGGATCGGCGCGCCGTGGCGCAGTCCCTGGTGGCGACCGTGGCCAAGCAGCATTGGCAGGTCGCCTATCTGAACCAGCGCATCGAGGCCAGCCAGCAGAGCATCGATTACGCGCGTCAAACGCTGAAGCTGGTACAGGCGCAATACGACGCCGGAGGCACCTCCGGACTGGAACTGGCCCAAGCAGCGCAGTCTCTGGCCGCGCAGCAGGCTGCACATACGCAGTGGGTCCAGCAGCGTGTCGAGGCCCGCAACGCTTTGGCGATCTTGTTGGATGCGCCACCGGGCGCGACACAGAAAGAGTCCCCCCGTTTGACGGAGGGGGCTCTGCCTGCGGTGTCGTCCGATTTGCCTGCGTCCCTGATGACCCGGCGGCCTGACTTGCGGGCGGCTGAGTTGCGTCTTCAAAAGGCCGGGGCGGTGGTGAATGCCACGCGTCGCAGTTATTACCCCACCTTGACCTTGACCGGCAGTGCCGGTGGCACCAGTGAGGCCTTGAGCAAGGTGCTGCAAGATCCGGTGGGGACCCTCGGAGCCGGGCTGGTCTTGCCCTTTGTGCAGTGGCGTGACATGGACAAGGCGGTGGCCATCAGCCAGGCCGATCAGGACGTGGCGATCAGAGGTTTCCGCCAGAGTTGGTATCAGGCCTTGGCCGAGGTGGAAAACGCACTGTCCGCGCGTGTGCAGTACGAAGTCCAGGGTGAAAGCCTGACACGAGCGCTTGATGCCGCCAGGACGGCAGAGCGTTTGGCAGAAGTTCGCTACCGAGCTGGGTCGGTGCCCTTGAAGACGTGGCTGGATGCTCAGGAAACGCGCAGGCAGGCGGAGCTGAACTTGGCGGCAAACCGACTCAACCGCCTCAATGCATTGGCCACGCTGTACTTGAATCTGGGTGGAGACACGGTCGTCCGTGATTGAGGGGTGCGGCAAAGTCCCTATGCCGCGCTGGATTTGTGATGATCGGTATGCTGTGGCGCATGATTACCGTTCACCATCTTGAGACCTCGCGTTCGCAACGCGTCCTTTGGCTGCTGGAAGAGTTGGGTCTGCCTTATGAGATCAAGCTTTACAAGCGTGATCCGCGCACGCGGCTGGCCCCGCCGGAGTTGAAGGCCATTCACCCCCTGGGGAAGTCGCCGGTGATCACCGATGGTGATTTGGTCGTGGCCGAGTCCGGTGCCATCCTCGAGTATCTGGGGGAGCGCTATGCCGGGCAGGCATCCGGTGATGCAGCGCACCTGTTGACCCAGGTGGGAACGCCGGAACACCTGCAGCTTCGCTACTGGATGCACTACGCCGAAGGGTCGCTGATGAACTGGCTGGTGATGAAGCTGGTGTTCATGACCATCCCGACACAGCCCATGCCGTTTTTTGTGCGCCCGATTGCCAAGGCGCTGTGCGGCCAGGTCCAAGCCAAGCTGATTGATCCCAACGTGGCTGCGGCGGCTGCATTCATCGAAGATCACTTGTCCAAGCACACCTGGTTTGCGGGTGAGCGTCTGACCTTGGCGGACTTCCAGATGAGTTTTGCCGTGTCTGCCTTGCTGTCGCGTGCGTCGGTGGCCCAGTCATGCCCTCACTTGGCGGCTTATGCCAAGCGGATGGAGGCACGGCCAGCCTATCAGCGCGCGTTGGCCAAAGGTGGCCCGGTGATCATGTCCGCTTGAAAGAAGCGGGCAGCGCTCAAGCACCGTTGAGCGATGGGAGCAACTGGCGCCAGACGCGGTGACCGGTTTCGTCAAAAGAGGCGACGGCTTCTCTGAACGCGCGTCGCTCTTGCGTGTCGACCAGCGGCTCAGGCAGCAAGGGGTCGAACACGAGTTGGCGGATGGCTTCGTTGCCCAGGAGATAGCACTCGCGGGCCGCGACGTCCGGTTCAAGTTTGTCAGACCGTGCCAGCCAGTCTTCCAGCTTTTTGCGGGTCTGGATGTAGCCCTGCGTCAAGGCGGAGGACTGCCAGAGCTGGCGCGCACGCTGGTCCAGCTCGGGGGGGAGGTCGCTGGCGGCGAACACGGGGGCCTCGGCTTCCAGCCCAAGCCGGTGCAAGCGCTCGCGCGTTTCTGCTGCGTGGCCCACCAAGTTGTCGGGGCGAACGTACAGGGCGCTGTCGAGTGCCTTGAAGCCCAGGAGCGCCAGAGCGCGTTCACGTTGCCGCAGTGCGGTGCGGTCGCTGCGGCCCAGGTTGCCGGTACTGACCATGATCCATTGGCCACTCCAGGGCACCACACGCTCTTCGGCCTGACGCCATTGCTCAACTTGTTCGGCCAGATCTGCGGCGCGGGAGCCGAGTTCGTAGCTGCCGCGGCCAGCGGATTGCACCAGACCTGACGCGGCCAGGCGAACCAGCGTGACCCGCACACTGTTTTCCCGGATGCCGAAGAGAGCGGCAGAGGTGACCGCATCTGCGGCGGTGAGCGAGGCGCCATCTGCTGCACGCAGCAGATTGAGGATCAGGTGCTTGGGTGAGGGCGACATGGCTTGGCGTCGAATGAACTGCGTCGCATCATACGACTGCCGATTCGGTTCTTGGCGCGGAACCCCAAGCAGCAATCCCTCCGGTTGACGACTTAGTTCACGCGCGGGTGCGCCGAGCCACCATGGCTGCACTGATTTCTGTCAGTGTTTGTGCGGAGAGCTGGTCTGCGGCCGGATACACCTCGTCCTCTTCTCTTTGTGCATGGGCGATGTAGCGATGCGCAAACGTCGCCAGCTCATCAGGGGGGGCATGGACCTGACCGGCGGCAACGGCCCGCAGCCAGGGCGTGACAGCCTGCCAGAGGTGTCCCAGCGAGTGATGTTCGGCTTCCAGGCTGTCAATGGCTTGTGTCAGCCGACTTTGTCCCAAGGCGCGCAAGGCCGGAAAGAGGTTCAGGTCTTCATCTTCGTGATGCAGCGGCGCGGCCATCTCGAAATAGCGCAAGATGGACCGAGCCGCCTCCTGGGCTTGTGCATCCACGTGATGCTCGCCAGAGACAGGGTGCACCAACCCGTCCAGGTGTGAGCGGAGTTTGAGTGCCAGGGTGGCGAAGCGGCGAACCTTGTCGTGACAGGCTCGCAACAACTCCAGCGGATCGTCGATGCTGGGGGCGACAGGCTGCAAAAGCGGTTTCATGGCGTATTGATAGCACGTTTGAATCGCCCTGTTGCCTTGTCGAAGAACTACTCCTATTGGCTAATTGGCGACCGCAGGACTCTTCTTTAGAGTGCCAAGCACCTGCCAACAGGTTTTTCGCCATGAGTCGCCTGATTGATTCGTTCCATCGCCGTATTGATTACCTTCGCGTGTCCGTGACGGACCGCTGTGATCTGCGCTGCACATACTGCATGCCCAAGGGCTTCAAAGGTTTTGAAGAGCCCGAGCATTGGCTGCGACATGATGAGATGGCCCGCCTCGTGGGGCTGTTTGTCAGCCAGGGCGTGAGCAAGGTCCGACTGACAGGGGGCGAGCCACTGCTGCGCAGAGGCGTGACCGATCTGGCCAGGCAGCTGACGTCGATGAGTGGTCTGCACGATTTGTCGGTGTCCAGCAATGGCACGCAGCTGGCGCATCTGGCAGGGCCGTTGAAGGAGGCTGGGGTTCATCGCCTCAACATCAGCCTGGATTCGCTGGATCCGGCGTGTTTTGCACGGATCACCGGGCGTGACTGCCTGACGGATGTGTTGCAGGGACTCAAAGTTGCGCGTGAAGTGGGCTTCAACCCCATCAAGCTCAACATGGTGGTGCAGGCCAATGTGAATGTGAGCGAGGTGGTGCGCATGGTGGCCTTTGCCATCGAGCATGGCTTTGTGCTGCGGCTGATCGAGCCCATGCCGATTGGTGACACGGGGCGGGCCACCGCAGGCGTCAATTTGACGCGCCTGGGTGAACAGTTGGCCGACCAATATGGTTTGGTTCCTGAGATCTTGGGCCGTGGTGCAGGTCCTGCCAGGTACTGGTGTACCGCTGACCGCCGGATGAGTCTGGGTGTGATCACACCCATGTCGCAGCACTTTTGCGAGGCCTGCAATCGCGTTCGCCTGGGGGTGGATGGCACGCTGTACCTCTGCCTGGGGCAAAACGATCAAGTGCCCTTGGGCAAGATGATGCGTGAGGGCGCTTCGGACGAAGCACTGCTGGACGCCATCCATCAGGGCATTGCGGCCAAGCCAGAGCGGCACGAATTCAACGAGAAGCCACAGCAGATTGTTCGCTTCATGTCGCAGACGGGGGGGTGATGCTCGGCATCCTCGGCGGCTTGCCCCGCAACCTTGCCAGGCATGACAATGGGCCCATGTTGAATGAGGCGCGTGTCGGGCGCAGTCGAGTGGGGGCAGGGCGTGACGGTTGAGCAGGGTGACTCTCCTTTCATGGATGAAGGGGGCGACTTCGAGGCGGATTCCTCGTCTTCCGGTCTCGGTAGACGGTTGGCCCGCATGGGTCTGGCGTCCAAAATGGCCGTCATTGGTGGGGTGTTTTTGTCCCTGGCGCTGGCCTCCATTGCGCTGACCTTGTGGGTCACGTGGCAGTTGGTCGGTGGCGCTGCCGCAGTGAACGAAGCGGGCCGCATGCGGATGCGCAGCTATGAGCTGGCCTTGCTGCTCAATCAGCAATATCCGGTCGAGAGTCGGACCCGCTTTCTGCTGGATGTGAACGAGCGCTTGTCAGCCTTTGATGACAGCGTGGCGTTGCTGCGCGCGGGCGATGCCATCCGGCCGCTGTTTGTGCCGTGGGATGCCGATTCCCGCGCGCGCTTCGAGGCCGTGGTGGAACATTGGCAGCATCTTCGCAAGGAGGTGGAAGGCGTGGCGCAAGGTCAGCCCTTGCCCAAGACGTTTGCCAGTGATGTCGATGATTTCGTGAAGTACATCGACGAGCTGGTCTCGGCCATTGAACGGCATCTGGCCCGCTGGACGGGTCTGCTGCACACCTTTCAGATCGCCATGATGGTGGCGGCCATTCTGAGCGCGTTGGCCTTGTCCTATGTGCTCAAGGTAGTGGTCCTGGTGCCCATTGCGCGACTTCAGAGCGCCTTGCAGCGCATGGAAAACGGCAATCTGGCAACCCGTGTGAAGGTGGTGTCAGACGACGAGCTCGGCGCCTTGGCGCAAGGCTTCAACAGCATGGCGGCCAAGTTGGAGTCCTCATACGCCAATCTGGAGCAGAAGGTTCAGGAGAAGACTGCGGGTTTGGAGATCAAGCAGCAGCGCTTGGCCGCGCTGTATGAGGTGGCAGCGTTTGTTGCCAAAGCGGAGACGTTGGATGTGCTGTCTCAGGGCTTTGCGCGTCAGATGCGGCGCATTGCGCATGCCGATGCGGTGGCCATCCGGTGGTCGAACGAGGCCAACGAGCGTTATGTGCTGCTCGCGAGCGACTGTCTGCCGCAAGTCATGGCGGAGGATGAGCAATGCGTCCTGTCCGGGGATTGCTTGTGCGGCTCGAAGGTGCCGCCCGGTGTGCAACCCGCATTGCGTGTGATTCCGATCATGGAAGCATCGCGTGCGTTGGAGCAGCAGGCTGGACGGCGTGTGCATGAGTACTGCGAGAAGGCCGGGTACACCACGCTCATCACCGTGCCCTTGGCCATGCACCAGCGGGTGCTGGGTGAAGTGGAGATTTTCTACCGTGGCTACCCGCAGATTGGCGACGAAGAGCGCGGCCTGTTCGAAGCATTGGCGAGTCATCTGACCGGTGCCATGGAGGGGCTGCGCGCTGCTGCGATGGGACGTGAGTCAGCGATTGCCAACGAGCGGCAGCTGCTGGCTCAGGAGTTGCACGATTCGATTGCGCAATCGCTGGCATTTTTGAAGATTCAGATGCAATTGCTGCGTGATGCGATGTCGCGACAAGATCAGCCTTCCATCGATGCGATCCTGGATGAGCTGGATGCCGGGGTCAGAGAAAGCTATGCCGACGTGCGCGAGTTGTTGCTGCACTTCCGTGTACGGACGCACACCGAGGACATTGAGCCGGCCTTGCGTGAAACCTTGTCCAAATTTGAGCACCAGGCCAAGTTGCCCACGCAGTTGAACATTCACGGGCATGGTTTGCCCATGCCGCCCGACATTCAGCTCCAAGTGCTGCACATCGTGCAGGAAGCGCTGTCCAATGTGCGCAAGCACGCGCAGGCCACTCAGGTCTGGGTGGATGTTCAGACGCAGCCCGCATGGTCCTTCTGTGTGCGTGATAACGGACATGGTTTCGATCTTTCCGCAGGTCCGCCAGACGACACGCACGTGGGGTTGCGCATCATGCGTGAGCGAGCCCAGCGCATTGGCGCCACCTTGAGTTTCACGTCCGATCACGACGGCACGCGAGTGGAACTGCGCTTGCCGTCCCTGCAGGCGAGCCGCTCGCCCGGTCTACAACAAATCATTCCTACATCGTTATGACTGAAGACATCCGCACTGTTCGATTATTGGTGGTCGACGACCACACACTGTTTCGTCGCGGCTTGATTGCTTTGTTGTCCCGTGATCAGCGGCTGGTTGTGGTCGCTGAGGCGGGGGACGCAGGCGAAGCCCTGAAGCTGGGCCAACAGCATCAACCCGATGTCATCCTGTTGGACAACCATCTGCCGGGGGTCCATGGCGTAGAGGCCTTGCCGCAGTTGTGCGGGGCCTTGCCCCATACGCGCATCGTGATGCTGACCGTCAGTGAGGATGCGGACGATTTGGCGCAAGCCTTGGCGCGTGGCGCGGCAGGGTACCTCCTCAAGACGGTGGAGGGCGATGAGTTGGTGAACGCCATCCTCCGCGTGGCAGGCGGGGAATCGGTCGTGTCGCCCGAGATGACCAGCAAGTTGGTGGCGGCCTATCGGCATGCACTCACCAGTACGCCCGAGGCTGACGTCACGACCGAATCGGCTGCCAGTGCCGAGGTGTTGGAGGAGGATCCGGGCGTTTCTCGCTTGTCGCCGCGAGAGCGCGACATCTTGCGCGAGATCGCCCGTGGTGCCAGCAACAAGGAGATCGCGCGCACGCTGGACATTGCCGAAACCACGGTGAAGATTCACGTGCAGCACATCCTGCGCAAGCTGAATTTGACCTCGCGTGTGCAGGCGGCGGTGTACGCCACAACCCGTGGCGCCTGACTTGACCGAGGTCAATAGGTGGGCGAGGCTACTCCTTTGTGATGAGGAACGATGCGTCGGGATGACGCGTCATCGTTCTTTTGCCAAGCGGAACTTGATCTTGAGAAGGATGGGCGCCCCCACCTGAAATTCCCACACTGGCAGGCATGGAAAAAGGAGAGAACTCCATGTCTGTCAACAATAGGAGCCGATCCATCTCGGTACTGGTCGTCAGCACACTGGCCTTCACGGTGTGCTTCATGGTGTGGATGATGTTCGGGGTGATTGGCATCCCCCTGAAAAAGCAACTGGGGTTGAACGCCACGCAATTTGGTCTGTTGACCGCCATGCCGGTGCTGACCGGCTCGCTGGTGCGTGTGCCGCTGGGTATCTGGACCGACCGTTTTGGCGGCCGCATCGTGTTGTTCGTGATCATGCTGCTGTGCGTGCCGGCCATCTTCCTGATGAGCTACGCCACCGAGTTCTGGCACTTCCTGGTGCTGGGCTTGTTTGTGGGCTTGGCGGGCGGCTCGTTCTCGGTGGGGACGCCCTATGTGGCGCGCTGGTTCCCCAAGAATCAGCAAGGCTTTGCCATGGGTGTGTTTGGTGCCGGTAACTCGGGTGCCGCCGTCAACAAGTTTGTGGCGCCAGTGATTTTGGTGGCGGCAGGCTGGGCCATGGTGCCCAAGGTGTACGCAGCGATCATGCTGGGCACCGCCATCATCTTCTGGTTGGGCAGTGCACACGATCCTGCGCACCAGGTGCCTGCCAGCAAGGGCGGTTTCATGGCCCAGCTCAAGGCGCTGAAGGACCCTCGTGTTCTGAAGTACTGCCAGTACTACTCCATCGTGTTTGGTGGTTATGTGGGCCTGGCACTGTGGATGGTGCAGTACTACGTCGGTGAGTACGGTCTGGACATCCGCGTGGCGGCGCTGCTGGCGGCTTGCTTCTCGTTGCCCGGTGGTGTGTTGCGTGCGATTGGTGGCTACCTGTCCGACAAGCATGGCGCTCACAAGGTGACCTGGTGGGTGATGTGGGTGAGCTGGATCTGTCTGTTCATCCTGAGCTATCCCCAAACCGACTTCACCATCCAGACCATCAATGGTCCCCAGACGTATCACATTGGGCTGAACGTTTACACCTTCACCGCCGTCATGGGCGTGCTGGGTGTGGCGTTTGCCTTCGGCAAGGCCAGCGTCTTCAAGTACATCAGCGACGACTTCCCCACCAACATCGGCACGATCTCGGGCATCGTGGGTCTGGCCGGTGGCATGGGGGGCTTCCTGTTGCCCATCCTGTTCGGCTACCTGCTGGACCTGACGGGTGTGCGTTCCAGCGCTTTCATGCTGCTCTACGGCGTGGTCTGGGTCTCCCTGATCTGGATGTACTGGACCGAGGTGCGTCGTACCGACGTGCTGGCCTGATCCCCTCATTTCGCTCAATCAAGACATTTACAGCGCAAGCCCGCCATCACGGTGGTGGCTGACTTGCGCTCATCCTGAGGAACTCCCATGGCAAAGATTCAAAACTGGAAGCCGGAAGATCCGGCTTTCTGGCGCGACCAAGGTAGCGCGCTGGCTTGGCGAACCTGTGGTGTCACCACGTTCTCGCTGATCTTCTCGTTTGCGACGTGGTTCGTGATGAGTGCGGTGGTGGTGCGCATGCCCGCCATCGGCTTCAAGTTCACCACCTCCGAGTTGTTCTGGCTCGCTGCCATTCCCGGTCTGGCATCGGGCATCTTGCGTCTGATTCACTCCAACTTCATTCCGGTGTTGGGGACGCGTGCAGTCATCAGTGTGTCGACCATCATCAAGGTGGTGCCGATGCTGTGGCTGGGCTATGCCGTTCAGGATCTCAATACGCCGTGGTCGACCTTCATGATCATTGGCTTCCTGTGTGGCATGGGTGGTGGCGACTTCTCGTCCTTCATGCCCTCGACCTCGATCTTCTTCCCCAAGCGTCTGCAAGGCACTGCCATGGGCATCCAGGCTGGCCTGGGTAACTTCGGCGTGTCGATCGTGCAGTTCGTGGCGCCATGGATCATTGGTCTGGCTGCACTGGGTACGGTCGCTGGCGGTCCTCAGGTGTTCACCAAGGGTGATCCGATCAAGGGTGCCCTGGTCGTCACCAAGGAAGACAAGCTGGTCAAGGACGTGGTTGTGGCCAAGCCCGAGTACGTCTCGGCCATCGACATCGTGCGTGAAAACGGCGTCATCAAGGACGTCAAGCTGCGCGACACCGATACCGTGAAGGTCATCAAGGCGGATGTGGTCAAGGATGCCAACGGGGTCATCACCGCAGTGAACCCCACCAAGGGCGTGGGCCTGGAAGTCAAGCGCAACGAAGCCGGTGCCGTCACCGATGTGACCCTGCGCAATGTGGTCAAGAAGCCCATGTGGCTGCAAAACGCTGCATTTGTGTGGGTGCCATTTTTGGTGCTGGCCACGGTGCTGGCTGCTGTGTTCCTGCGCAGCCTGCAACTGCCTTCGCGTGGCTTCATGGGGCAGTTCGAGATCCTGAGCAGCCGCAACCGTGCACGCGTCCACACCTGGAACTGCACGATGACCTACATCTGCTCGTTCGGTTCGTTCTCGGGCTTCTCGGCAGCGTTCCCCATGCTGATCAAGACGCTGTACGGCGGTTTTGACGGTGCCCCCGATCCTTTGCAGTACGCCTACATCGGCCCACTGCTGGGTGGTTTGGTGCGCATGTTGACCGGTGGCTTCTTTGACAAGGTTGGTGGCTCCAAGGGCATGCAGTGGACCACCATTGGCCAGATCGGTGGCGTGGTGTTCCTGGTGTTCGGCGGTTACCTGACCCCCACCAGCATTGAGCAGTTCAGCGGTTTCCTGTGGGGCATGCTGTGGATCTTCCTGATGTCCGGCATCAACAACGCCGCCACTTTCCGTCAATACCCCATCGTGTTTGCCTACTCGCCTGCCAAGGGGGCGCAAATGCTGGGCTGGACGGGTGCCTGGGCGGCATTCGGCCCCTTCGTGTGGAACTCGCTGATTGCCACCTCCATTGAGAAGACCGGCACCGTCAACGCCTTCTTCATCGGTACGGCTGTGTTCTATGTGTACTCCCTGTTCATCAACTGGTGGTACTACACCCGCAACGGCGCCGAGCGCTTTGACTACGGCAATGCCGGCGGCACCTGGTGGGACAAGCTGTCTGACGCCGAGAAGGAGCGCATGAAGCGCATCGACCTGGGTCAGGCCGCCTGAGCTACGTCAACAGGAGTACGCCATGGACATCGTTGTCAACGCAGGGGCCGTCGCGTATGGGGTGACGCTGGTGCTGGCCAGCGTCATTCGACACCCCATCACCGAAGCGATGCGCATTGATGCGCTCTTCATTCCGCAAGCGAATGAACGCACGCGCCCGCTCAATCTGCTGTTCGGACTAGCTATTGCGGGTTATGGCGCTTGGTCGCTCATCTCGCGATGATCGGTGTCAAGGCCTTTCAAAGATTGCAAGGAATCAACCATGAGTCATTTTCTTGACCGTTTGACCTTCTTCGCGCAACCCAAAGAGGAGTTCGCGAATGGTCACGGCGTTACCAACGGTGAAGACCGTACCTGGGAAGACGCCTATCGCAGCCGCTGGCAGCACGACAAGATCGTGCGCTCTACCCACGGCGTCAACTGCACGGGCTCTTGCTCGTGGAAGGTGTATGTCAAGGGCGGCATCGTCACCTGGGAAACCCAGCAGACCGACTACCCCCGTACCCGCGACGATCTGCCCAATCACGAACCTCGTGGTTGCGCCCGTGGCGCCAGCTACTCCTGGTACCTGTACAGCGCCAACCGTGTGAAGCACCCGATGGTGCGTGGCGAGCTGCTCAAGCAATGGCGTGCGGCACGCAATGTGGCCAAGTCGCCTGTGGATGCCTGGTCCACCCTGATGGCCAACGACGACGCCCGTCGCTCCTGGCAGAAAGAGCGCGGCCTGGGCGGCTTCGTGCGCGCCAGCTGGGACGAGGTTAACGAGATCGTGGCCGCGGCCAACGTCTACACCATCAAGCAATATGGTCCGGACCGCATCATCGGCTTCTCGCCGATCCCTGCGATGTCGATGATCAGCTATGCGGCAGGCAGCCGCTACCTGAGCCTGATCGGTGGCGTGTGCATGTCGTTCTACGACTGGTACTGCGACTTGCCACCCTCCAGCCCACAAATCTGGGGTGAGCAGACCGAAGTGCCCGAATCGGCCGACTGGTACAACTCGAACTACATCATTGCCTGGGGCTCGAACGTGCCTCAGACCCGTACCCCCGACGCCCACTTCTTCACCGAAGTGCGCTACAAGGGCGCGAAAACCGTGGCGGTCACGCCTGACTATTCCGAAGTCGCCAAGCTGGCCGACATCTGGATGCACCCCAAGCAGGGCACCGATGCGGCGGTCGCCATGGCCATGGGCCATGTGATCCTCAAAGAGTTTTACTTCGACAAGCGCAGCGCGTACTTCGATGACTACGCCCGTCGCTACACCGACTTGCCCATGCTGGTCATGCTCGAAGAGCAAGACACACCGGCCGGCAAGGCCTTGGTGCCGGGGCGTTACCTGCGTGCCAGCGACATGACCGGTGAGGTGGCGCAAGGCTCCAACACCGAGTGGAAGACCTTGGCGTACAACAACGATGGCAGCATCGTGGTGCCCAATGGTTCCATCGGCTTCCGCTGGGGTGCTGCCGGCCGCTCGGACGAAGGCAAGTGGAACCTGGAGACCAAGGAAGGCGTGAACAACGCCGAGGTCAACCTGAAGTTGTCCGTGCTGGAAGATGCCAGCAAGGCAGAGGTGGTGTCGGCAGACGTCAACAAGGTCGCTTTCCCGTACTTTGGTGGCATCGATTCCCCTGGCTTCTCGTCCAACAAGCAAGGCGACGTGTTGCTGCGCAACGTACCCATGCAGCGTCTGACCATCCAGAAGGATGGCCAGTCCAAGGACGTGTGGGTGGCAACCGTGTTCGACCTGCAAGTGGCCAGCTACGGCGTGTTCCGTGGCCTGAAGAATGCCCAAGGTCAACTGGTGGACGATGGTGCCCAGTCGTTTGACGACAACGTGCCTTACACCCCCGCCTGGCAAGAGCAGATCACCGGCACCCCTCGCCAGCAAGTGCTGACCGTGGCACGCCAGTTTGCCGACAACGCCGACAAGACCCATGGCAAGTCCATGGTCATCATCGGTGCGGCCATGAACCACTGGTACCACTGCGACATGAACTACCGCGGCATCATCAACATGCTGATGATGTGCGGCTGTATCGGCCAATCGGGCGGCGGATGGGCTCACTATGTGGGCCAGGAAAAGCTGCGTCCCCAAACCGGCTGGACCGCCTTGGCGTTCGCGCTGGACTGGGTGCGCCCACCCCGTCAACAGAATTCCACCAGCTTCTTCTATGCCCACACCGATCAGTGGCGCTATGAAAAGCTGGGCGTCAGCGAAGTGCTTTCGCCACTGGCCGACAAGGCCAAGTTCGGCGGCAGCATGATCGACTACAACGTGCGCGCCGAGCGCATGGGCTGGCTGCCCTCTGCGCCTCAATTGCAGACCAATCCGCTGAGCATTGCCAAGGACGCGCAAGCCCGGGGCATGGATGCGAAGGACTACACGGTTGAAGCGCTCAAGAGCGGTTCGCTGAAGATGTCATGCGAGGACCCGGATCATCCGCTGAACTGGCCGCGCAACATGTTCGTGTGGCGTTCCAACATCCTGGGCTCGTCCGGCAAGGGCCACGAATACTTCCTCAAGCACCTGCTGGGCACCACCCACGGCGTGCAGGGCAAGGACCTGGGCCCCAACGATGCCAAGCCACAAGAAGTCGAATGGCACAAGCAAGCCCCTGAGGGCAAGCTGGACCTGCTGGTGACGCTGGACTTCCGCATGAGCACCACTTGTCTGTACTCGGACATCGTGTTGCCCACGGCCACCTGGTACGAAAAGAACGACCTCAACACGTCCGACATGCACCCCTTCATCCACCCGCTGTCTGCGGCCGTGGATCCGGCATGGGAAGCCCGTTCCGACTGGGAGATCTACAAGGGCTTTGCCCAGAAGTTCTCGGAAGTCTGCGTGGGGCACCTGGGGGCCGAGCGCGAAGTCGTGATGACACCGATCATGCACGACACCGCCGCCGAGTTGGCGCAACCATTCGGTGTGCAGGAATGGAAGAAGGGCGAGATTGACCTCATCCCCGGCAAGACTGCGCCCCAAATCACCGTGGTCGAGCGCGACTACCCCAACACCTTCAAGCGCTTCACCTCGCTGGGCCCGCTGATGAACAAGCTGGGCAACGGCGGCAAGGGCATTGGCTGGAACACGCAGGACGAAGTCCATGCGCTGGCCGAGCTCAATGGCACCGTGCGCGAAGAAGGCGTCAGCCAAGGGATGCCCAAGATCGTGTCCGACATCGACGCCACCGAAGTGGTGTTGATGTTGGCTCCTGAGACCAACGGCCACGTGGCTGTGAAGGCTTGGGAAGCACTGGGCAAGCAAACCGGTCGTGACCACACCCATCTGGCCCTGCACCGCGAAGACGAGAAGATCCGCTATCGCGACATCCAGGCGCAACCGCGCAAGATCATTTCCTCGCCCACCTGGTCGGGTCTGGAAAGCGAGAAGGTGTCTTACAACGCCGGCTACACCAATGTGCACGAGCTGATTCCATGGCGCACCTTGACCGGTCGTCAGCAGTTCTACATGGATCACCCGTGGATGATCGCGTTCGGTGAAGGCTTCGTGTCGTACCGTCCGCCGGTTGACCTCAAGACCCTGGATGACGTGGCGGGTGTCAAGCCCAACGGCAACAAGGAAATTGCGCTCAACTTCATCACGCCGCACCAGAAGTGGGGCATTCACTCGACCTACTCCGACAACCTGTTGATGCTCACGCTCAACCGTGGTGGCCCGGTGATCTGGCTGAGTGAAGACGACGCCAAGAGCGCCGGCATTGTGGACAACGACTGGGTGGAACTGTTCAACACCAACGGCGCCATCGCGGCGCGTGCGGTGGTCAGCCAGCGGGTGAACAACGGCATGGTCCTGATGTATCACGCTCAGGAAAAGATCGTGAACACACCGGGCTCTGAAATCACTGGCACCCGAGGCGGCATCCACAACTCTGTGACCCGTGTGGTGCTCAAGCCCACGCACATGATCGGCGGCTACGCGCAGTTCAGCTACGGCTTCAACTACTACGGAACGATTGGCACCAACCGCGATGAATTCGTGGTCGTGCGCAAGATGAACAAGGTTGACTGGCTGGACGACGAAGGCTCCGCCACCAGCTCGCAAGGAGCACACGCATGAAAATCCGCGCTCAAATCGGGATGGTCCTGAACCTGGACAAGTGCATTGGTTGCCACACCTGCTCGGTGACCTGCAAGAACGTCTGGACCAGCCGCCCGGGCGTTGAGTACGCCTGGTTCAACAACGTCGAAACCAAGCCCGGTATTGGTTATCCCAAGGAATGGGAAAACCAGGACAAGTGGAAGGGTGGTTGGATTCGCAAGGCCGACGGTTCGATTCAGCCCCGCCAAGGCGGCAAGCTGAATCTGCTGATGAAGATCTTTGCCAACCCCAACCTGCCCGAGATCGACGACTACTACGAGCCCTTCACCTTCGACTACGACCATCTGCAGTCGGCCCCCAAGAGCAAGGCCGCGCCCACCGCGCGTCCTCGCAGCTTGATCACCGGCAAGCGCATGGAGAAGATCGAATGGGGCCCCAACTGGGAAGAAATCCTGGGTGGTGAGTTCAGCAAGCGCAGCAAGGACAAGAACTTCGATGACGTCCAGAAGGACATCTACGGTCAGTTCGAAAACACCTTCATGATGTACTTGCCTCGCCTGTGCGAGCACTGTCTGAACCCCGCTTGCGTGGCATCGTGCCCATCGGGCTCGATCTACAAGCGTGAAGAAGACGGCATCGTGCTGATCGACCAGGACAAGTGCCGCGGCTGGCGCATGTGCGTGTCGGGCTGCCCCTACAAGAAGATCTATTACAACTGGCAGTCGGGCAAGGCCGAGAAGTGCATCTTCTGCTACCCACGGATCGAAGCCGGTCAGCCGACCGTGTGTTCGGAGACCTGCGTGGGGCGCATCCGCTACCTGGGCGTGCTGCTGTATGACGCAGACAAGATCCAGGCTGCAGCCAGCGTCGAGCATGACCGTGACCTGTACCAGGCCCAATTGGACCTGTTCCTGGACCCGAACGATCCGAAGGTGATCGAGCAGGCTCGCAAGGACGGCATCCCCGAAGCCTGGTTGATCGCTGCCCGCCACAGCCCCGTCTACAAGATGGCTGTGGACTGGAAGGTCGCGCTGCCGCTGCACCCCGAGTACCGCACGCTGCCCATGGTCTGGTATGTGCCACCGCTGTCGCCCATCCAGTCGGCTGCCAACAGCGGTCAACTGGGCGTCAATGGCGAGATTCCGGACGTCAACCAGCTGCGCATCCCGGTCAAGTACCTGGCCAACCTGCTGACCGCTGGCGACACCATGCCCGTGACCCGCGCGCTGGAACGCATGCTGGCCATGCGCGGCTACATGCGCAGCAAGCATGTGGATGGCGTGGACAACAAGAAGGTGCTCGACCAGGTCGGCCTCGACAAGCACACCGTGGAAGACATGTACCACGTGATGGCGATTGCGAACTACGAAGACCGCTTCGTGATTCCATCGGCGCACCGTGAGTACGCCGAAAACGCCTTTGACGTGCGAGGCGGCTGCGGCTTCTCGTTTGGCAACGGTTGCTCCGACGGGGCCACCGACGCCAGCCTGTTTGGTGGCAAGAAGAAGCGCACCATTCCCATCAAGTCCGAGGTATGACCATGAGTGGCGCCATTCAAACCAAGGCCGGCGCCACACCGGCCTACAGCCTGCGTGCCCTGGCGCGCATGCTGACCTACCCGGATCAGAGTCTGCGCGAGCTGGTGCCCGATCTGCAAAAGGTCCTCACGGACGAGGCGGCCTTGTCGCCGGCACGTCTGCGTGGCCTGAGCATGTTGCTGGGGTCCTGGCTCGACATGGATGTGATGGAAGTGGAGCAGGGCTATGTCGAACTGTTCGACCGCGGCCGTGCCACCTCCTTGCACCTGTTCGAGCACGTGCACGGCGATTCGCGCGACCGTGGCCCGGCCATGATCGATCTGGTCAAGACCTACGAACAAGGCGGCTTGCTGCTGGACCCCGACAAGATCGGCGGTGAACTGCCGGACTACCTGCCGGTGGTGTTGGAGTTTGCTTCCACGCTGCCAGCTGACCAGATGCAGGCGTTCATGGGCGAGATCTCACACATCCTCAATGCGATCCATGCTGCGCTGCTCAAGCGTCGCAGCCTGTATGCCCATGTGCTGGCCGCTGTGCTGGAGCTGGGGCAACAGCCCGTCGAGAACGTGGACGTGCCCGAAGACGAGGACATGGACACAGCTTGGGCCGAGCCTGAAGCCTTTGCCGGCTGCACGAGCAAGGGCCAGCAAAGTCCTGACCAGCCTCAACCCATCCAGATCGTGCGGCGTACCGCATCGAACCCACAACGAGGAGCATCAGCATGAGCCTCTCTCATCAATTCGTGTTTGGCATCTACCCGTACATCTGTGGTGCCATCTTCCTGCTGGGCAGCCTGATCCGCTTCGATCGGGACCAGTACACCTGGCGCAGTGAGTCCAGCCAGATGCTGTCCACGGGCAGCCTGCGGGTGGGCTCCAACCTGTTCCACCTGGGCATCATCGGCCTGTTCTTCGGTCACTTCTTCGGCATGCTGACGCCTGCTGACCTGATTCACGCCCTGGGTGTGAGCTCGTCGCAGAAGCAGCTGCTGGCGGTCGTGGCTGGTGGCACGCTGGGTTCATTGGCCCTGATCGGCCTGATCGTTCTGATCCACCGTCGCCTGACCAACGAGCGCATCCGCGCAACCTCGCGTGGCCGTGACTTCCTGGTGCTGTTCTGGATCCTGGCGACCTTGCTGCTGGGCCTGTCGACCATTCCCCTGTCGCTGCATCACAGCGATGGCGGCGAAATGCTCAAGCTGATGGCCTGGGCGCAGCATCTGGTGACCTTCCAGGGGGATGCCGCCGGCTTCATCGCCGAAGCCTCGCCGGTGTTCAAGGTTCACATGTTCATGGGCATGTCGTTGTTCGCGATCTTCCCCTTCACCCGTCTGGTGCACGTGTGGAGCGGCTTTGCGGCAGCGGGCTATGTGGCCCGTCCGTGGCAGGTGGTTCGCAGCCGCCGCATCGGCCTGAACAAGTAAGGAGCACACCATGTTGACCTCGACCGATGCACTCGCCGACAAGGCTTGCCTGAAAGTGGGCGACGTGGTGCTGTCCGATGACATCACCACGCTCACCGAGGCGGAATGCCGTCAGCGCGCCAGCGTGGAGTTGCTGCGTCAGGCAGCGATCGAAGCTGGTTTGCTGTCGGCCGACGATCCGGCCCCGCAGGAGGGCGTGATCAGCGAAGCCGCGGCCGAGGCCATTGACACCTGGCTGGCGCAAAACCTGCGCGTGCCCGAACCCGACGAGCAGGCGTGTCGCCGTCACCATGCGGCGCATGCCTCGCGCTATGCTCAGGGCGAGCGGGTTCAGGCGCGCCACATTCTGTTTGCCGTGACGCCAGGCGTGGACGTCAAGGCCCTGCGCGGGCGTGCCGAGCAGGCTTTGCTGGATGCGCGGGCCGAGCCCCGTCGCTTTGCCGAGCTGGCCCGCCAGCTCTCCAACTGCCCCAGTGCCGAGCACGGCGGTGACTTGGGGTGGCTCAGTGCGCAGGACTGCGCACCTGAGTTTGCCCGCGAGTTGTTCGCGCAAGACGAAGGGCATGCCAACGTGGGTGTGCTGCCTCGCTTGGTCCACAGCCGCTTTGGCTTGCATGTGGTCGAGGTGTTGCAGCGCGATCCAGGGCAGCAGCAGCCTTTTGAAGTCGTTCAGGAAGCTGTCGCGCAATCGCTGCGTCAGCAGACCTGGATCACTGCGCTCAAGCAAGCCATGCAGTTGTTGGCAGGCAGATGGGAAGTCTCCGGCGTAGACTTGGCTGCAGCTGACTCTCCTCTTCTGCAATAAATGGACGACGAACTGCTACAGCGCATCCGCCGATTCAGGACGGACTATTTCCCGCAGTATCAAGGCCAGTTCAAGGACTTGGTTGAGCAGGGGCAGCACCCCACAACCTTGTTTGTGGGGTGTTCTGACAGTCGCCTGGTTCCCTACCTCCTGACCGGGGCAGGGCCAGGCGAATTGTTCATTGTGCGTAACGTGGGGGCGCTGATTCCGCCTTACAACGGGCTGCATGGCCTGCACGGCACGGCGGCCGCCATTGAATATGCGGTGCTGAACTTGCACATCAGCCGCATCGTGGTGTGTGGACACTCGCACTGCGGGGCCATGAAGGCCCTGTACGAAGAAATCTCACCCGAGGCCAAGAACCTGGATGCCTGGCTGGATTTGGCTCGCGAAGCCGCCCTGCCTGTGCAGGTGACACCCGAAGCCCTGCGCCGCACCGAGCAGCGCGCCGTGGTCCTTCAGTTGGAACGGCTCATGGACTATCCCATGGTGCGTGAGCGTGTCGAAAAGCGAAAGATTTCACTGCACGGATGGCACTACGTCATCGAAGAAGGTGAGATCCATGTCTTCGATGTGCAGACCGGGGCATTTGTGCCCGCATCCAGGGCAGAACACAGCGGCACGGGGCCTTATCAGCACACCGATGTGGATGGTGGTTCCATCTTCAACGAGGTTGACGACAGCTGGTACGCCGGACGCTGAATCTCCGTTATTCATCGGTGTTTTGCGGGGCTGCATACCTCTAAAGGACTAGGGGTAGAGCCCGACTAAGACGATCGGGCAACTTTGCGCGGCGTCAAATCCATGACGATTTCAGGTCACCAGAATCAAATGATTCCAGGGACTACCAGAGGGAAAAATCATGGGTTCTCGCCGATTGAACGTGCCGTCTTATCTCAGTCATCAGCCCTTGTTCAAGGGCATGAATGAAAGTGAATTGGTCAACATGGCAGATGCCTCGCAACTGAGGCGTCTGGGGCGAGGTGAAGCCATCTTCCAGGCGGGCGAAGCGTGTGAGGCGCTTTACTTGGTGGTGGAGGGGCTCGTCAAGCTCTATGCGCGGGGCGCTCAAGGGCAAGAGAAGGTCATTGAAGTTGCAGCGGCGGGTGAGTGTGTCTCTGAGGCCTTGATGTTCAGTGACGTGGCCCACTCGGTGAACGCTTGCGCCTTGACCGATGTGTTGCTGCTGGTCATTCCCAAATCGGTGCTGCTGCAAGCCATCAATGGCAATGGTGAATTGGCGATCGGCTTGATCACTCGGTTGTCCCGACGCTTCACACGCATGGTGAAGGACATCGAGGCTTTGACGCTGCAGTCCGGTGTCGAGCGGGTGGTGGACTATTTGTTGCAGTCGCCCGTGGTGGACGGTGGGCAAGACACGGTGGAGGGCGATATCACCGTGTCCTTGCCAGCCAGCAAGGGCACGATTGCATCCTTGCTGTCGGTCACGCCGGAGCACTTCTCTCGCATCCTTCACGAGCTTCAGGCCAACGGTCTGATCGCTGTGAATCGTCGCCAGATTCACATTCCTGACGTGCAACGCCTGGCCTGCTACAGCTGAGTCACTGAACGGACTAGTCCTTTTGGCGCGTTCGTTCTTGAACGAGTTCAAGGAAAAGGGAGGGCGGTTTCCCTAGTCTCTGCAAGTCCCCTGAAAAGAAGGAGAACGGCATGAGCCAGGGTAAACCAAGCGGCTTCACCAAGCAGGCGGCCCGCAATATTTTTTATGGCGGGTCTGTATTTTTCGCCTTGTTGTTTGCAGCCATCGTGTTCGACAGCGAACACAAGATCCCAGAGCGGTCCAACGCCCAAAACATCACCGAGTCGGTGGTGCGGGGCAAGAAGATCTGGGAGACCCGCAACTGCATCGGTTGCCACACCTTGTTGGGTGAGGGGGCGTACTTCGCACCCGAGCTGGGCAATGTGTACAAGCGTCGCGGTGGCGAGTTCATCAAGGCCTGGATCAAGGGCCAACCCACCGGTGCACCGGGTCGTCGTCAGATGCCCCAGTTTGACCTCAATGACCAACAACTCAATGATCTCGTCGATTTCCTGAAGTGGACCGGCGAAATCAATACTGAGAAGTGGCCTCCCAACATTGAAGGTTGATCGACGCGGAGCATCATCATGATCAAGACACTCAAGTTTCAATCGCAGGCGGTCGCCAAGCCTTATTTCATGGCGGCACTGCTGTTGTTCGTGGGGCAGATCGTTTTCGGTCTGGCCATGGGCCTGCAGTACATCGTCGGCGACTTCCTGTTCCCGGCCATTCCCTTCAACGTTGCCCGCATGGTGCACACGAACTTGCTGATCGTGTGGCTGCTGTTCGGCTTCATGGGGTCGGCCTATTACCTGGTGCCTGAAGAGGCTGAAACCGAGCTCTACAGCCCCAAGCTGGCCTGGGTTCTGTTCTGGGTCTTCCTGGTCGCTGGGGCACTGACGGTGGTGGGTTACCTCACCGTGCCGTATGCCAAGCTGGCCGAGATGACCGGCAACGACTTCCTGCAAACCATGGGGCGCGAGTTCCTCGAGCAGCCTTTGCCGACCAAGGTGGGCATCGTGATCGTGGCGTTGGGCTTCCTGTTCAACATCACCATGACACTGCTCAAGGGCCGCAAGACCAGCATTTCGCTGGTGCTGCACATCGGTCTGTGGGGCCTGGCGCTGATGTTCCTGTTCAGCTTCGTGAACCCGCATAACCTGGTGCGCGACAAGATGTACTGGTGGTTCGTCGTTCACCTGTGGGTGGAAGGCGTGTGGGAACTGATCTTGGGCGCACTGCTGGCCTTCGTGCTGATCAAGACCACGGGCGTGGACCGCGAAGTCATCGACAAGTGGTTGTACGTCATCATCGCGTTCTCGCTGATGACCGGCATCCTGGGCACAGGGCACCACTTCTACTTCATCGGTCTGCCTGGCTACTGGCACTGGATTGGCTCGGTCTTCTCTGCGCTGGAGCCGATTCCGTTCTTCATGATGACGGTGTTTGCCTTCAACATGGTTCAGCGTCGTCGCCGTGAGCACCCCAACCAGGCCGCCGTGCTGTGGGCGGTGGGCACCTCGGTGATGGGTTTCCTGGGCGCGGGGCTGTGGGGCTTCATCCACACGCTGTCTTCGGTGAATTACTACACCCACGGTACGCAGATCACAGCGGCCCACGGTCACTTGGCGTTCTATGGCGCCTACGTGCTGGTGGTCATCACCATGATCAGCTATGCGATGCCACTGATGCGTGGTCGTGAAGCCAATAGCCAACGTGCACAGAGCGTGGAAATGTGGTCTTTCTGGATCATGACCATTGCCATGGGCACCATGGTGCTGGCTCTGACTGGCGCCGGCATCCTGCAAGTGTGGCTGCAACGTTATTCGACCTCGCCTCAGCCGTTCATGACGGTTCAGGAGCAACTGAACTTCTTCTACTGGCTGCGCCTGTGGGGTGGTGTGGGCTTCCTGGCAGGCTTGGTGATGTACGTCATCAGCTTCTTCATCGGTGGCGAGCCCCGTACCGCTGCCAGCGTGGGTGGCGGTAACGCCCGCGCCGTTCCTGCTCAGCGCGCCTGAGCCCTGTTCGTCGGATCAGAAAGATCAACATGGAAATGCTGAGCGCCAAGCAACTCTCTGCGGCAGACGCACAGATGCCTCATTACGTCCCTCAGGCCGATGAGTGCCAACTGTTTGAGCATGCGTGGCGCTGTCAGCTGCCCTTGTTGATCAAAGGTCCGACGGGCTGTGGCAAGACCCGCTTTGTGGAACACATGGCCGCCCGGCTGGGGCGGCCCCTGATCACCGTGTCCTGTCATGACGATCTGAGTGCGGCCGACCTGGTCGGTCGCCATCTGATCGGGCAGGGCAGCACGGTCTGGCTGGATGGTCCTTTGGCGCGCGCGGTGCGCGAAGGGGCCATCTGCTATCTGGACGAGGTGGTGGAAGCCCGAAAGGACACCACCGTCGTCATGCACCCGCTGGCCGATGACCGGCGCGTGCTCCCCATCGAGCGCACCGGCGAATTGCTGGTCGCGCCGCCCGAATTCATGCTGGTGGTGTCTTACAACCCCGGCTATCAAAATTTGCTGAAGGCCCTCAAGCCCAGCACTCGTCAGCGCTTTGTGGCGCTGAGCTTCGATTACCCCCACGCAGGGGTTGAGCAAGAGATCGTGCGCACCGAATCGGGTGTGCGGGCCGATGTGGCCGAAGGCTTGGTGCGACTGGCGCAGGCTTTGCGCCGACTGACCGACCACGATCTGGAAGAAACCGCCAGCACCCGCTTGCTGGTGATGGCCGCCCGACTCATTGGCGCCGGCATGTCGGTGGAATCCGCCTGCCGCGCCGCCGTGGTGGATGCGTTGACCGACGACGCCGATACGGCCGCCGCCCTCATGGAGATTGTGCGTGGCACCCTCGCGTGCGACTGATCGCCTGCAAGTCCATCGTCGCCGGTGGCAGGTAGGCTTCTTTGCCTTGTTTTTGCTGGCGCCTGCGCTGAACCTGTTTCGGTTTGATCTGACCGAAACGCAGTTGTGGGTGCTGGGCATGCGCTGGTCGCTGGGGATCGATGCCCTGATGCATGGCCAGATCACGCCCACACAGGCCGGCATCAGCCTGGCCTTGCGGGGGCTGTTGCCCATCGTGGTGGTCGTGGCGGTGTTTCTGACGGTGGCCTGGCGTTATGGTCGTCTGTATTGCGGCTGGCTGTGTCCGCACTTTTCAGCGGTGGAACTGCTCAACCGGGTGTTGCACCGCGCTGTGGGCAAATTCAGCCTGTGGGACAAGCACCGCGTGCCGCGTCGCAACGCCCAAGGTCAGTTGGCGCAGCCGCAAGCGGCGTGGTGGCCGGTGTTCGTCGCCCTGAGTGCGCTGCTGGGCTTCTTGTGGGCCATCACCTTGCTCACCTATCTGCTGCCGCCAGACCGGGTCTGGAGTCATTTGTGGCACGGCACACTGACCGATGGCGAGGCCCGCTTCATCTGGATTGGTACGGGCGTCTTCACGGCCGAATTTGTGCTGGCCCGTCATCTGTTTTGTCGATTCGGCTGTGCCGTGGGGCTGTTTCAGAGTCTGGTATGGATGGCCAACCCCAAAGGCATGGTGGTGGCTTTTGCGCGTGAGCGCGCGCGTGAGTGCAAGACCTGCGATGTGCCAGTGGGCTCGGCCTGCGACAACGCTTGCCCCATGCGCCTGCACCCGCGCAACATCAAGCGCATGATGTTTTCGTGCGTGCAGTGCGGGCAGTGCCTGAGCGGCTGCGACACCTCGCAATCGGCGCAGCAGCGCACCCCGGTGTTGCAGTGGCAGATCGGGCTGGATGCCGTGCGTGAAACCTTGCGCCAAAAGAAGCTGGAACAACTCGACAAGGAGCCCCGCTGATGGAAGAGTTGGTCGGTCAGTGGTGGCACCGCGTGGTCACGCGCATGGCGGATCGCAGTCATCCGGAGGCTGCGGTTCACCTGGAGGATGTCAGCGCGCAACTCACGGTGATTTTTCGATCGCTGGGTGGCTTGCCGCAGTGGCGTCTGGCCTCGGCGGCTGAGCGCAGCCATGGTGGCCCCAGGACGTGGATGCAGCGTCTGGCCGGTGGTGGCAAGCGATCGGCCCAGCCGGTGCTCGACGCCGAAACCTTGGCGCTGCCGCCCACTGTCGCGGTGTTTGACGATGCGCAGCTCAACCGTTTTTTGTATGTGTGGCTGGCGGGGCAGGGCGCTGCGCGTCTGCTCTTGAGCGAGCTTGCCCCTGACGAGCAAGGCGGCTGGCTGCAAGCCAATCTGTATGCCAGTGCCTGGGTGCTCCATCAATTCCCGGGCTGGGTGCCGCGCTATCAAGCCATGGTGCGTGCCGTGCTGGCGCTGCGGCCGGACGTGGCTGAACTGAAGGGGAAGCAGGCCCAGGCCGAAGAGGTGGTGCAGACGGCGTTGCGTCATACCTTGAGTTGGCGCAGCCCGGTCGCATTGGATCAGGTCTTGCCTGCGGGCTTGGCTGACCCCGTTGGTGCTTCAGACACCTTGCCAGTCTGCTTATGGGTCACGCATGAGGCTGACGCGGTGACCGCAGCGCCATCACGGCGAGCCGCCCCGAGCGAAGGGCAGGCTCCGCCACGCGATGAGGCCAAGTCCACCGATGGCGTGCGCCGTCGTGCGCGCCAAACCAAAGACCCTCATGAGCGCAGTGGGCTCATGATGTTCTTCCGCACAGAGTCCCTGTTGTCGTGGGCGGAGCTGGTGAACGTCAACCGCCAGACCGATGACGATCCGGATGACAACGCCCAGCAAGCCGCCAACGACATGGACACCTTGTCCGTGGCGCCCGGTGGTGAGACATTGGCCTCGCGCGTGCGCTTCGACCTGGACTTGCCCAGTTCCGCGGCCGACGACACGGTCATCGACGCCAGCATCCGCGTGCCCGAGTGGGACCATCGCAAAGGCCGTTTGTTGCCCGATCACTGTGGCATCCAGTTGTTGATGCCCAAATTACAAGACGCGCCCTGGCAGGTGCCGCCCCCTTTGCGCGTGACGGCTTCGCGCATGCGCCGCCGGCTGGAGTCGCTGCGGGCCTTGCCCCGCTGGCAGAGTGGCTACACCAGTGGCGAGCGCCTGGAGGTGGATGCCTGGGTGCGTCACATGACCGAGCAAGCTGCGCAGGGCGATCAGGCGCAGCAATGGGGCGAACCCCGCGTGTTTGCGCGCCCCCAGCGCAGCGAGCGCAGCCTGGCCACCTTGTTGCTGGCCGACCTGTCCTTGTCGACCGATGCATGGGCCACGCAAGAGGCCCGCGTCATCGATGTGATCCGCGATGCGCTGTACGTCTTCGGTCAGGCCATGGACGGATTGGGGGACCCCTTCGAAATGCTCGGGTTCAGCTCGGTGCGGCGCGACAACGTGCGCGTCCATGCGCTCAAGCAGTTTGAAGAACACTGGAGCCCGATGACGCGTGACCGCATCGGGGCCATCAAACCGGGCTATTACACCCGCATGGGGGCGGCCTTGCGTTACGCCACCAGGCGGTTGGAGGCGCGCCCTGAGCGGCAACGTTTGCTGCTGCTGCTCACCGATGGCAAGCCCAATGACCTGGACCACTATGAAGGGCGATTTGGCCTGGAAGACACCCGCCATGCCGTCCACGCGGCCCGACAGGCAGGCTTGTATCCCTTCTGCATCACCATTGACGAAGAAGCCGCCGATTACTTACCATACCTCTTCGGTCAGCAGGGTTATGCGTTGGTGCATCGCCCCCAGGATTTAATAGGCAAATTGACACAAGTCGTTGCCATGCTGTCGGCATGACGCTTGTCACTACTACCAAAGAACGAGGGTAGAAGCCCGGGGCTAGTTCGACCGGGCAAATTTGCGTCAACTCAAATCAATGCTCGCAACAGATTTCCAGAATCCGCTGCGATTGCTGATGGACAGATGAGGAGGATCTCGATGCAAACACACACAGAACTGGATGTGCCTGCGTACCTGTCGGTGCTGCCCTTGTTTCATGAAATGAGGCCTGCGGAACTGGAACGCATTGCCGAATCGGCGGCGCTGAAACGATTTGTGCGTGGTGAAGAGGTGTTTCGGGTGGGGGAGCCCTGTGAGGGCTTTCATGTGGTGGTGGCAGGGCAGGTCAAGCTCTACGCCTTGTCGCACTCGGGACACGAAAAAGTCATCGAACTCATCAGCCCGGGCAACAGTTTTGCCGAGGCGTTGATGTTCACGGGCAAGCCCTACATCGTCAATGCCCAAACCTTGAGCGACAGCCTGGTCCTCACTGTCAAGAAGCAGGCCGTGATGGCTGAAATTGAGCGCGACCCTCGCTTCTCGCTGCGTATGCTGGCGGGCATTTCGCGCCGCCTGCATGGACTGGTGCAAGACGTGGAGGCCTCTGCGCTGCATTCGGGCATCCAGCGGGTGATTGGCTACCTCTTGCGAGACCAGTCCCTGGAGGATGTGGTGCCGGGGCAGGTGGCCACGGTGCAGTTGCCGGTGAGCAAGGCCACGATTGCATCGCTGCTGTCGTTGACGCCTGAGTATTTCTCGCGTGTGCTGCGCGAGCTGGAAGACGGTGGGCTGATTGCCATGGACCGTCGGGACATTCGCATTCTGGATGTGCAAGGTCTGTCGCGCTATCACTTGCAGTGACGGACCCAGGAAAGGGTTGACATGAGTACCTACAAACGGCCGGACCTGGTGTGTCCGGCCGGGTCCTTGCGGTCGTTGCAACTGGCGATCGACGCCGGCGCTGACGCCGTGTACATGGGACTGAAAGACGCGACCAATGCGCGCAACTTCGCCGGGTTGAACTTCGACCTGAAGCAATCTCGACAGGGCGTGCAATACGCCAGAGACCGCGGTCGACAGGTGCTGATGGCCTTGAATACCTATGCCCAGTCCGCAGCACCTCAGAAATGGTTTGAGGCCGTGGACGTGGCCGCCGACATCGGGGTGAGCGCCCTGATCCTGTGTGACCCCGCCGTGATGGCCTACGCTCGGCGACGACACCCGGATCTGCGACTGCATTTGTCGGTGCAGGCCTCGGCCACCAACTACGAAGCCATCGAGTTTTATCGCGAACGCTATGGCATTCAACGAGCGGTCTTGCCCCGCGTGCTGACCTTGTCACAGGTGGCGCATGTCATCCGTCACACCCAGGTCGAGATCGAGGTGTTTGGTTTTGGCAGCCTGTGTGTGATGGTGGAGGGGCGTTGTGCGCTCTCGTCCTATGCCACGGGGCAAGCACCCAACACCGCGGGCGTCTGCTCGCCGCCCTCTGCGGTGCGCTGGGACAACGTGGGCGCCGATGTGGATGCCCGCTTGGGCGGCATCCTGATTGACCGTTTCACGCCCGATGAACCACGCGGCTACCCCACGCTGTGCAAAGGCCGCTTTGAGGTGGACGGCGAGGTGGACTACGCCCTCGAAGAGCCGACCAGCCTCAACACCTTGTCGATCTTGCCGGAGTTGTTAAAGGCCGGTGTGTCGGCCATCAAGATTGAAGGTCGTCAGCGCAGCGCCGCGTATGTTGAGCAGGTGACCCGCACCTGGCGCCAGGCGATCGATGCTTGCATGGCCCAGCCCGAGCGTTATGTGGTGCAGCCGGCCTGGACCACCTCGCTGGGCCGTCTGGCCGAGGGGCAACAGCACACCTTGGGGGCGTATTCGCGTCCCTGGCAATGAAAGACCGCGATGTTTGAACTGAGTGTAGGACCGGTGCAGTACTACTGGTCACGCGACACCCTGACGCACTTCTATGCTGAGGTTGCTGATTCCCCCGCCGCCACGGTGTGTCTGGGCGAAGTGGTGTGCTCTCGGCGGCATGCCCTCAAGCCCGAAGATTGGCTGGACCTGGCCAAGGACTTGCGCGCAGCAGGCAAAGAGGTGGTGATTGGCACGCAGGCCCTGATCGAAACCGAGGCCGAACTGCGGGCCTTGCGCAAGTGGGTTGAGCATGGCGAGTACATGCTGGAAGCCAACGATGCCGGGGCCGTGCGCCTGCTGGCGGGCCGGGCACCGTGGGTCATTGGCCTGCATGTCAACGTGTACAGCGCGCCGACCCTGGCTGAGTATGTCGCCATGGGCGCGGTACGCTGGGTGCCGCCGGTCGAGTTGTCGCTGGACGGCATGGCTCAGGCGGCGAAGGAGGTGGCGGGCGTTCAGGTCGAAGCGTTTGCCTTCGGGCGCATGCCCCTGGCCTTGTCGGCACGGTGCTTCACGGCCCGACACCACCGTCTGCAAAAAGACAGCTGTGAATTCCGCTGCCTGGATGACCCAGATGGGCTGGCCTTGCGGACCCGCGAAGGACAGGACTTCCTCGCGCTCAATGGCATCCAGACACAATCGGGTTCGGTGCAATGCCTGCTGGGCATGCGGTTGGCACTTCAAGCTGCGGGCGTGACTCGCTTGCGCTTGTCGCCCACGGCCCGGGACTTTGCCGACGTGTTGCACTTGTTCGATCAGGTCATGAACCGGGATGCGGACGCCGAGGTGGCCTTGCTGCAGGTGCAGGGCTTGGCTTTGCCTGGCCCCTTGTCGAATGGCTATGCGCAGCCTCAGCGCGCGGGCATGTTGTGGGTGACATCATGATGGATCTGAATGTGGCACGCGCCAAGGGCACAATTCGTGCGGTCGTCAGTCGCTTGCCGGTGTGGCCGCCCTCCATGGTGCTGTCTCAGGCGCTCAATCGCTTGTGGTGGCCCTTGGTGGACGACGACACGCAGCAGGCGCTCTCGGGGCGTGTGGTGGAGCTGGTGGTGGACGACCTGGGCATCACCTGTCGCCTGAAGGCTGGCAGCAGGGGCCTGACGCCCGCCTTGGCGCACGAACCCGTGGCCTTGCGCCTCAAGGCGTCGGCGCAGGTGTACTGGCGGCTGGTGCAGGGCAAGGACGATCCGGACACCCTGTTCTTCGATCGCCTCATGGTGATGGAGGGCGACACCGAGTACGGCCTGCTCTTGAAGAACACGCTGGATGCGGTCGGGCCACCTCGCTGGCCCGGTTCATCGCAAGGAGGGGCGCACCATGTCTCTTGATCGCACGGCCACGGCCCCAGCCCCCTGGCGCTGGCAGACCTTGATGGCGGCACCGCACCGGCTGGCCTTTTTTTCGGCTGCGGTGGTGATGTCTGCTGCGGCACTGTGGTGGGCACATGAACTGGTGGGCCGCGCCACTGGCTGGTTTGCACCTTCCGCAGCCGTGCCCAACACCTTTGTGCATGCCCTGGTGATGAGCCTGGGCTTCATGCCTTTGTTCTTTTGCGGTTTTCTGTTCACGGCAGGTCCCAAGTGGCTGCAAATGCCCGAGGTGACCGCACCGCAAGTGCGCGGGCCGGTGACCGCCTTGACGGTCGGATGGTTGGCCGTGCTGGCCGGCGGGCACCTGCATCACCTGCTGGCGGCAGCGGGGGCCTTGGCGGCCACCGTCGGCTGGAGCTTGTTGACCTGGCGCTTCTGGGCGCTGGTGCGTCGAAGCAAGGTGCGTGACCGGGTGCATGCCAAGGTCATTGCCGTGGCGTCTTCTCTGGGGGCAGGCTGGATGTTGCTGGGTGCCTTGGGACTGGGCAGCATGCACCTCGAGTGGGTGCGTTGGGCGGCCTTGGCTGGCTTGTGGCTCTTCATCGCCCCGGTGTACGTCACCGTGGCCCACCGCATGATTCCCTTCTTCACCGCATCGGCCTTGCCGGTGCTGGATGCTTGGCGCCCCTTCTGGTTGCTGTGGAGTCTGTTGGCAGCGCTGGGCCTCCAAGGGCTGTGGCTGGTGCTGGACACCTTGGGGTGGTCAACCACTCCTGGCGTGGCCAGCGTGCGCGTGTTGACCTCGGCATTGACCGGCTTGGGCGTGTTGGCCCTGGCCATTCGATGGGGGTTGGTGCAAAGCCTCAAGGTGCGCTTGCTGGCGATGTTGCATCTGGGCTTTGTGTGGCTGGGCGTGGCGCTGTGCCTGGATGCCTTGGCTGTGGTCCTGCACTTTGCGGGGCAACCAGCCGTGGTGCTCTTGCCTTTGCATGCGCTGACCATGGGCTTCCTGGGCAGCGTGCTCATCGCCATGGCCACCCGCGTCAGCTGTGGTCATGGCGGGCGCACCCTGGCGGCCGACGACCTGGCCTGGGCCTTGTTCTGGGTGCTACAAGGCGCCGTGCTGTTGCGCCTGGTGGCGGTGGTGTGGACTGAAGGTGCCCCGTGGGTGCTGGTCGCTGCTTCGGTGGCCTGGCTGGCCGCAGTCGGGGGCTGGTCCGTGCGCTACGGCCGCTGGTTTGGACGCCCCCGTCTGGATGGGCGCCCGGGTTGAGCCTGGCGCTCAGCCCAATTGCACCGCATCACCGGAGCGGTTGAAGGGAATGAAATTGCGGATCTGGCCCACCTTCACGGCATCCACCATGCTTTGAAGGTGCGGCGCCGCATCGTCGCTGCTCGGAGCGCGTCGCCCCTTGCCCGACATCCCCGCCACGAAGACGATGGCCCAGTCGTGACCGAACTGGTTGGCTTCGGTGCACAGCGTTTCAAAGGTGCCGATTTCTTCGGGCGTCTTGTCCACGCACATCACGGGGGTCAGTTCGCCACCGTGGCCCGCTGCAAAAGCGGCTCGTTGTTCGGGCGAAGCATCATCGGGCAGGCCGGCGCCCGCAAACACCAGCAGCAGTCGCTGCGCGTCGGGTTGCTGGCGGGCCGCTTGCAGCAGGTCGTCAAAAGTCGAGATGTTCATGTCAGTGCGAGGTGCCTTCCGAGCGGGTGATCTTGTTGAAGATGTTGTACTTGCCCACAGGCTTGCTCATGGGCAGGCGTTTGATTTCCTTCAGGGTCTCTGCATCGTAGACGATGAGTGCCCCGTTCTGCTCCCACAGGCTGGCGAGGGCGTATTTGCCATCGCGTGTGAACTCAATGTGGGCCAAGGTCTGGCCTTCGGGGCCCTTGATCTGGGCCACGGGTTCCAGCGTGGTCTTGTCGATCACGGTCATGATGTGTTTGGCCGTGGGCGACATCATCGCGTCGGTCCACATGTAGCGTGAGTGTTCGTGGCTGCGCATGAAGAAGCCCGGTCCCGGCGTGGGGATCTGCTTGATGATTTGCCAGGACTTCATGTCGATGATGCTGATCAGGCCTTGCTGCAGGTTGGGCGTGGCGAGCACAGACTGCCCCTGGTAGGAGAACGCAATGCCCGAGCCCAGGTGCGGCATGCCGGGCAAAGGCAGTTCGGCCACACGCTGGCGCGCATCCAGGTTGATGACCTGGGCCGTGGGGGCGCTGGCATCGCCGCTGGCCACGCGGCCGGCGCCGATCACATGGCGGTAGGGCGGGTCAAAGAAGAAATCGTCCAGCGGCAGGCTCAGCGGTGTGCGCCGAATCTCCTGGTAGCCCGGCTTGGCAATGGCTTCCCCCATGCGGAAGTCATGAACGTAGCCATCGTGGATGGGCTCGGCCTTCGGGTTGTACGAGATCTCCCACAACTCGGGCAGGTCTTTGAGCGCCACGATGAAGCTCTGGCGAGGCGCTGCGTCATACACTGCCGACACACGTGAGGTCTTGCTGCCATCGAGCGTGGCTGCGGGGTAGTTGCGGACCAGGTTCAAATCGGCGTCGAACAGCACGGCATTGCGCGGCAGGTAATTGCCGGCCAGCACCCATTTGCCATCGCCCGACACGGCCACGTTGCGCATGTTCAGCCCGGCACGGACCTCAGCGACCACGCGCAGGTTGTACAGGTCGTACTTGGTGATCCAGCCGTCACGCGACCCGAAGTACACAAAGCGGCCGTCTGGCGAGAACTTGGGTCCACCGTGCAGTGCATAGCGCGTGGGAAAGCGGTGGATGACTTCCAGCTTGTCCCCGTCGACGATGGACACGTGGTGATCGCCGCCTTCCACGACCACGAACAGATTGAGCGGATCGGCCTGCCAGATGGGCTTGCGCTGATCGGGGCGGGTGGGGGCGTAGGCCACGCGTGAGGCCACGATGTCCTCATCCAGCCAACGCGGGGTCGGGGTGGCGGGTGAGTAAATCCAGCCAGCCAGGCGCTGGATGTCGTCGGCCGAGACCTTGTCGCCAAAGGCCGGCATTTGGGTGGCCACCCGGCCACGGGTGATCACCTGCACGGCATCGGCTTTGCGCAGGCGCTCCAGGCTTTCTGGCAACAGGGCGGGCCCCATGCCACCCGTGCGCTGCTCGCCGTGGCAGGCCGCGCAATGTTGTTGGTACAGCGCCGCTGGGGCGGCGGGTTCCTGGGCGCGCGCCTGGTCCCATCCCATCAGCAGCATGCCGCCGGCCAAAGCCAGGCGCCACAGCAGGTCGAGGTTCATGGGGTCACCTCGCTGGCGATGGGAATGGTGGTGCGTTGCGGGTCGTGGCCTTTGTGACTGGTGAAGGGAGTGACGGCCACACGGGCGCTGGCAGCGTCGGCGGTGAGGCCGATTTCTGCATCGTCCAGATAGCAGCCGGGGTCTTCGGCCCAGAAGTTGCCGGTGACCTGTTGGGCGCGCACACGGGTGTTACCACCGCACATGTCGAGGTGCACGCAGCGTGCACAGCGTCCTTCTACGGGCCGTGGCTGCTGCTTCAGGCCGGCCATCAGTGGGTCGGACACGTCTTCCCAAATGGCCGAGAAGGGGCGTTGCCGCACATTGCCCAGCGGGTAATGCCACCACATGGTGTCGGGGTGAACCTCGCCCAGGTTGTCGATGTTGGCAATGTGCAGGCCAGAGGCATTGCCGCCCCAGGCCACGAGGCGATCGCGCACCGCCGGGGCCCACTGAGGTGTGTGGGTGCGCAACCAGTTGATCAGGTAGGGCGCATCGGCGTCGTTGTTGCCGGTCACGTATTCTTCGTCGCGGCCGTCGAGCGCAGCTTGCCAGGCGGTTTGCAGCAGCAGGTCCAGTGCATCACGGGTGGCTGCGAAGTGCGCGTCTTTGGCGCGGTGGATGTTGCCGCGTCCCGCGTAGTTCAGGTGCGAGAAGTAGAACTTGGTGATGCCTTCGTCGCGCATGAGTTGCAGCAGTGCGGGCAGGTCGTGCGAGTTCATGGCCGTCATCGTGTAACGCAGGCCCAGCTTGACGCCATGGCCCCGCAACAGACGCAGGGCGTTCAGTGAGGCGTCAAATGCGCCTTCCAACCGGCGGAACTTGTCGTGGGTCTCGCGCAAGCCATCCAGGCTGATGCCCACGTAGTCGAAGCCTGCCTGCGCAATGCGCTCGGCCATCGGTGCGTCGATCAGCGTGCCGTTGGTCGACAGCCCGACATAAAAGCCCATCTGGCGGGCACGGTCGGCGATCTCGAACAAATCCGGACGCAGCAGCGGCTCCCCGCCTGAGAGGATGAGCACCGGCACCCGGTGGGCCTTGAGGTCGTCCATCACGGTGAACACCTCGTCGGTACTCAACTCGCCGGGGTAGGCATGGTCGGCCGACAGGGCATAGCAGTGCTTGCAGGTGAGGTTGCAGCGGCGGGTCAGATTCCAGATCACGACCGGGCCGGGGCGCTGGCCGCCACCACCGCCTCGACGCGGTGTGGGGTACACGCCTTCGCGCTCGGCTTGCACCACTTCGCGCAGGTATTGAGAAATGCGAAACATGGGGTGACCTCCGCGTCAGTCGTGCGACAGGCGCAGGCCTGTCTTTTTCAGAATTGCCGTGCTGTAGAGGATGTCGAAACTGCGGCAGGCCTGGGCAAGCAGGCAATGGATCTTCATGGCTTCGCGTTCGACCTCGGTCTGGCTGTGACCATGCACCATGGCAAACAGGTTGTAGGGCCAGTCAGGCAGGGCGCGTGGGCGTCTGTAGCAGTGCGACACGGCGGGCATGGCGCCCACCTTGGCCCCCAATTCGTCGACCAGTTCGTCATCCACATCCCAGACTGTCATGCCGTTGGCGGTGTAACCCAGCCGGTAGTGATTGGGGACGGCGCCAATGCGGCGGATCAGACCTTCGTCGAGCATGCCAGCCATGCGTTCGCGCACGGTGCCTTCTGTCACGCCCAGTTGTTCGGCAATGGCTGCATAGGGGCGGGCGACCAGCGGCAAGCCGCCTTGGGTGGCCTGGATCAGGCGGCGGTCGAAATCAGTGAGTGACATGCTCACCTCCGTGGCGGGATTGGTCTTGGGCCGCCAGGCTGGCTTGTGCGCTCAGCCGCAGTTCAACAAAGAACTCCCGCTCTTTGGGGAAGCGGTACACGGTGAGACCGGTCTCGCGCTCGATCTGCTGGCAGGTGTCTTCCACCTTCTGGGGTGTTTCACCCGCCACCACAAACCACATGTTGAGCTTGTGGGTGCGACGATAGTTGTGCGCCACGGCGGGCAGGGCGTTGACTTGCTGGGCCACGCGCTCGAAATCGGCTTCGGGGGCCGCCAGCGCAGCCAGCAGGAATTGACCACCGGCGCGCTCGATCTGGAACAACGGCCCAAATCGGGTCAGCATGCCATCGGCCAGCAGCTTGCGCAGGCGGGCCAGCACCTCGTCTTCGGTCAGATGCAGGTCGGCGGCCACGTCCGCAAAAGGGCGCTCGGTCAGTGGCAAGCCACCATGCAGGCGGTCAATCAACTGAGCGTCGATCCGGTCCAGACTGAGTCGGCCCAATTCAGGCAACTTGCGCATGGCGTGCGTCCTTTCGGCTCTCTGGCATTTGGCTGCGGAAGTAGCGCCCGCCGGTTTGTTTGAAACGTTGCCCACTGAACAGGGTTTCACGTGCGTGCTGCGTCAGATCGGCTTGGGCCAAGGCCTGACGGATGGTGTGTTCCACCGCCTCGCGGCTGTGGCCATGCACCATGAAATACAGGTTGTAGGACCAGTCGGCATCGCGCTCACGGCGGTAGCACAGTGTGACGCCTGCTTGTTGCGCCAGGCGGGCGCCTGCGGCATCCACCTCGGCATCGGGCACGTTGAGCACGGTCATGGCATTGGCGCTGATGCCCAGATCATGGTGCCGCACGACCACGCCCATGCGACGCAATGTGCCCTGCGCGACCCAGCGCTGAATGACCGCTTGCACCCTGTCTGGCGCCCAACCCAGGCTATCGGCCCAAGCGTCATAAGGTCGGCTCACCAGCGGCAAGCCTTCTTCCACCAAGGCGGCCAAGGCCGTTTCATGGGTTTGCACACGTCGCGTGGCCGATCGGCTGGCGCGGACCGCCTGGCGTTCTCCGGGGTGTGTAGGCAGCGCCGTCTTGCGCAGGTCAAAACCCAGATCAATGCGGTAAGGGCGAACCATGGGCAGGCGCAGCGTGCGCAGGCCCGTCAGGTGGTCCAGCGCATCGACCTCGTGGTGAATGCTGTCGCGGTCGGCCCCGGTGATGACAAACCACAGGTTGTAGCGGTGCTCGCGTTCGTAGTTGTGGTTCACGCCTGCAATGGCGTTGACGTGCTGTGCCACGTCTTGCAGTTGCGCTGGCGGAATCGACAGCGCGCACAGCATGGCTGCACCGCCCGCCCCGGCCCCCCACACCCCGCCAATGCGGCTGATGGTGCCGTCGGCAATCAGCCGCTGATACGTGGCCAGCACGGTGGCTTCATCGCAACCGGTGGCCTGTGCGATCTCGGCAAAGGGCTGCCTGCTGAGCGGGAAGTCATGCTGCCAGTCATTGAGCAACACCTGATCCAGTGCGGGACGATCGGACAAGTTCATGTCAAAACCCCATGCGCGCAGCGCGACTGGTGAAGAAAATGCCACTGGGGGCCGGCAGACTCAGGGTGGTCAGCGTGCGCAGGCTGTCGGTGTCGATCACCGACACCAGATTGGCGTCACGCGACGAGATCCACACGGCTTCGCCCCGCGGCGTGAACTCCATGTGCAACACGGCTTTGCCGGGTTCCAGCGTCCGGATGATCTGGCGGCTCTGGGTGTCAATGACCTGTACGCGGTGATAGTCGGGTACGGCAAAGTTCACCCACACTTGTCGCCCATCCGGGCGGGCCATCACAAACACAGGTTGACCGGCCACTGGGATGCGGCCCACTTCCTGCCAGGTTTCGGTGTCCACCACCAGCACTTCATGACGACCGATGGCGGGCAACCAGGCATGGCGACCGGCCACCGCCCAGCCTCGCAAATGCGGCATCTTGTAGACGGGCATCGGAGTCTGGCCTCGCCCATAGCCTTGCAGGATCTTGCGGGCCTTGGGTTGTGGCGCCCACAGGTCGATCAAGGCCAGACCATCTTCGCCAAACAAGCCGGCGATGTAATAGCGCCCATCGGGCGTCACCAGCGCGTCGTAGGGCTGATGGCCAATTTGCGTGAACTTCTGAATCGTCGGGGCATGTGGATCCTGGCTCAGGTCGGCCACCCAGATTTCATCCGCATCAAACAGCGAAAACACAAAGCGCTTGCCGGGCAGATCCGCCAGCCCCACCACGCGAGACAGCTTGCCGGGCGCGTATTCAGCAGGGATGTCGGCCACGGGCGCCAGCGTCTGGGCATCAAACACCTTGACGCCACCAGGCTCATAGTTCTGTGCGGCCACCAGCTTGCCGTCTTGCGAGATGGCGCCGCCAATGCTGTTGCCTGCCTGCAAGGTGCGCGCTTCGATGCGGCGCGTCAGCACATTGACCTTGGTGAGCGCACCATCGCGCCCAAACACATAGGCGCTGGCACCGTCACGCGAAAACACCACCGAGGCGTGCGACAAATCGCCCAGCCCTGTCACTTCGCCCAGCACCGTCTGCTGGCTGGTGTTCACCACGGCCACTGTGCCCGTGGCGCGCTCGATCACCACCCCCAGGTCTCCGGTGCCAACCGGCGTGGTCGAGCAGGCTGCCAGCACGCAGCTGAGCCCCATGGCCATCAATCGTTGCAGGATCTTCATGGGCGTTGCTCTTCTGGAAATCCGGATTGCAGTTGCTGGGCAATCCAGGTGGCATCGTCTTCGCTGAGCATCGCCTGCCATCCCGGCATGGGGGTGCCCGGTCGGCCATGGATGATGGTTGCGACCAGTGATGCCAGCGGGCGATCACGCAAAGCGATGGGCGTCAACGGCGAGCCCAGGCCACCGGTCAGGCGCATGCCGTGGCACGAGCCACAGTCCTGACGCACGATGCGGATCAATTCGCGTTGACGAGAAAAAGAAGGCTGAGCCGGTGAGGGCTCAGCCTGTG